>NZ_JAMHGA010000012.1:0-300000 GCF_023660105.1 Desulfovibrio aminophilus
CACGTGGATCGTCGGCAGCGTCAGATGTGTATAAGAGACAGGTTCCGCGCCGAGTCGCGCGCCGAGGCCGAGCCCGAGACCGAGCCCGGGGACGACGCCGAGCCGGACCCCGCCGCAGCGGAGCGCGTTGCGCCGCCGGACTGGGACGGCTTCGTGGAGTTCCTGGTGCGCAAGAACGGCCAGGCCGAATCCAAGGTTCCCGGCCTGCGGCAGCTTTCCGGAGCCCTGGAGGGCCGCACCCTGGTGGTGCGCTGCCCCACGGCCTATCTGGCCAACCGTCTGAGCACGCCCGAGTGCCTGAAGGCCCTGACCCGCTTCACGCGGGAGTATTTCGGCCCGGACATGAGCGTCCGTCTGGACCGCGCGCCCGAGGAGCAGCGCCGCAGTCTGGAGGAGCTCCGGACCGAGGCGATGGAGGATCCGGGGGTTCGCCGGGTGCTGGAGTCCTTTCAGGCCAAGGTCCTGAACGTGGAACCCCGCCGCCCGGGCTGAACCGACCGTTCACCGAAAAAATCGCGACATCCGCGATCCCAATCCGTAAGCACGCTGGAGGTTCATTGATGAAGGGCATGAATGAGATGCTGCGGCAGGCGCAGATCATGCAGAAGAAGCTGCTCGCCACCCAGGAGGGCCTGAAGGCCAAGGTCGTGGAGGCCGCCAGCGGCGGCGGCATGGTCACGGTCCAGGCCAACGGCGGCCAGGAGCTCGTCTCCGTGGCCATCGATCCCTCCGTGGTCGCCTCGGGCGACGTGGAGATGCTCCAGGATCTGGTCCTGGCCGCGGCCAACGAGGCCCTCAAGAAGGCCAAGGAGCTCATGGAGCAGGAGATGGGGCAGGTCACGGGCGGCATGCGCATCCCGGGCCTGTTCTAGGAGGCGGCGTGGACAAGCTTCCCGGTCCCCTCAAGGACGTGGTGGAGCGGCTCACGCGGCTGCCGGGCATCGGTCCGAAGTCGGCCCTGCGCATCGGCCTGCATCTGCTCAAGCTGCCCAGGGAGTCGGCCCAGAACTTCGGCCGGGGCATCATCGAGCTGCGCGAGCGGCTCTGCCTCTGCGAGGAGTGCGCCAGCCTGGCGGAGACGAGCCCGTGCCCCTTGTGCGCGGACCCGGCGCGGCTGGCCGACCAGCTCTGCCTGGTGGCCGACTGGGACTCGCTCCTGAGCATGGAGGAGATGGGCCTGTACAAGGGCCGCTACCTCGTGCTGGGCGGGCTGCTCTCGCCCCTGGACGGGGTGGGGCCGGGCAACCTGGAGTTCGAGCGCCTGCGCCGCCGCCTGGCGCGCGGCGAGGTGCGCGAGATCGTCCTGGCCCTGGGCGCGACGCTGGAGTCCGAGACCACGGCGTCCTACGTCAAGAACCTGGTGGAGGCGGATTTCCCTCGGGTGGCCGTGAGCCGCCTGGCCCAGGGCATCCCCATGGGCGCGGAGGTCAAGTACATGGACAGGGAGACGCTCAGGCAGTCTCTCCTGTACCGTCAGAAGGTCTAACGGCCGGGGGAGTCCCGGCCCAACCACGGAGCGGGGACGACCATGATCGAGATTCGCATTCACGGCAGGGGTGGACAGGGCGGCGTGACCTCGGCGGAACTGCTGGCCCGGGCGGCCATCGCCGACGGGCGTTTCGCCCAGGCCTTCCCGAGCTTCGGGCCCGAGCGGCGCGGCGCGCCGGTGCAGGCCTTCGTGCGCGTGGACGGCAAGAAGATCCGCCTGCGCGAGAAAATCTACGAGCCGGACTTGGTCCTGATCCTGGACCCCACGCTCCTGGACATCGTGAACGTGGCCGAGGGGCTCAAGGAGGGCGGCATGGTCGTGGTCAACTCGGCCCAATCCGCCGACGAGCTCAAGCGCAAGTACGGCTGGCCCAAGGCCGCCTGCGTGGACGCGGGCAAGGTGGCCCTGGAGGAGCTGGGCGTGCCGATCACCAACACGACCATGCTCGGGGCCCTGCTCAAGGCCTCCGGGCTCCTGGGCGTGGACGGCATGCGCGAGGTCATCGACGAGCGCTTCGGCCCCAAGCTGGGACCCAAGAACTACAAGGCCCTGGAGCGCGCCTTCCGGGAGACCGCCGTCGCCTAGCCAAACGCGGCGATGATTGCTACAAGGGGCCGGTCGACCGGCCCTTTTTCATTTCCCGAGGAACTTCGTGCCCGAAACCATCACCGTCGAAATCCATACCGTCGTCTTCTCCAACCCGGACAACGGCTACACCGTGGCCCGGGGCCGCTGCAAGGACGAGCCCGGCCTGACCACCATCGTCGGCTGTCTGGGCCGCCCCTCCCCGGGTGAGTCCCTGATCCTCACCGGAGAGTGGAAGTTCCATCCGCGCTTCGGCCGCCAGTTCGAGGTCCAGACCTTCGAGCAGGGCCGCCCTGCCACGGAGAACGGCGTGATCCGCTTCCTGGCCTCGGCCGCGATCAAGAACGTGGGCCCCAAGCTGGCCGAGCGCATGGTGGCCAAGTTCGGCATGGAGGTCCTGGACATCCTCGACGAGGAGCCCGAGAAGCTCCTGGAGGTGCGCGGCATCTCCAAGAAGAAGCTGGTGGACATCGTGGATTCCTGGAGCCGCCAGCGGGAGATCAAGAACCTCATCGTCTTTCTGCACAGCCACGAGGTCCCGCCCACCTTCGCCCCGCGCATCTTCCAGCTCTGGGGCGCGCAGGCCGTGGCCAAGCTGCGCGAGAATCCCTACGAGCTGGCCTACGAGATCAGGGGCGTTGGCTTCAAGACCGCCGACAACATGGCCCTCAAGCTGGGCTTCGCCCCGGACGCGCCCGCGCGCCTGGAGGCCGCCGTGGTCTATGCCCTGTTCTCCCTGAGCGAGCGGGCCGGGCACCTCTTCTGCCCCAAGGACAAGCTCTTCGAGGAAGTCTCGCGCATGCTCGGCGGCGGCCTGGACCCCCAGGCCCTGGACGACGCCCTGGCCGCCCTGGAGGAGAAGAAGCGGGTCCGGGTGGAGCCCCTGCCCGAGCTGGAGATCGACGACGCCGTCTACCTCCAGCACTTCTGGAAATGGGAGCGCGAGACCGCCCAGCGCCTCTTCGGCCTGGCCGCCCACCCCACGCCCGTGAGCCGGGGCAAGGTGGAGGCCACCCTGCCCAAGGTGGAGAAGGTGGTGGGCATCGAGCTGACTCCAGAGCAGCGCGAGGCCGTGTTCGGGGCCTGCGTGAACAAGTCCTTCATCATCACCGGCGGGCCGGGCACGGGCAAGACCACCATCACCCGGGCCGTGGTGGCCACGCTCAAGGAGCTGGGCCTGAAGATCAAGCTGGCCGCGCCCACGGGCCGCGCCGCCAAGCGCATGACCGAGGCCACGGGCTTCCCGGCCCAGACCGTGCACCGCATGCTCCAGTATCAGCCCGACGGCTCGTTCCACTACTGCGAGGAGCAGAAGCTCAAGGCCGACGTGCTCGTGGTGGACGAGGCCTCCATGCTCGACGCCCAGCTCTTCCTCTCCGTGCTGCGGGCCCTGCCCCTGACCTGCCGCCTCGTCCTGGTGGGCGACGTGAACCAGCTCCCCTCGGTGGGGCCCGGCAACGTGCTGGGCGACCTGCTGGAGAGCGGGGCCGTGCCCTCGGCCGTGCTCACGCACATCTTCCGCCAGGCCCTGGAGAGCTGCATCATCCGCAACGCCCACAGGATCAACGCCGGACAGTTCCCGGTGCTCGACCCGCGCAACGCGCCCGAGGCCGACTTCTTCTGGGTCGTGCAGGAGGACCCGCAGCGGGTCCAGGGCATCATCCTGGAGACGGTCTGCCAGCGCATTCCCGAGCGCTACGGCCTGGACCCCCTGCGTGAGGTCCAGGTGCTCACGCCCATGCACAAGGGCGAAGTGGGCACCCAGGCCCTCAACGAGGTGCTCCAGGACCGCCTGAATCCCCGCCTGGGCCCGGAGATCAAGCGCGGCAACTGCCGCTTCCGGGTCGGCGACCGGGTTCTGCAGCTGCGCAACAACTATGACAAGGACGTGTTCAACGGCGACCTGGGTTGGATTCTTGATCTGGACCCGGAGGAGGGCTCCCTGGTGGTGGACTTCGAGGGCGACGCCGTGCCCTATGAGTCCTCGGAGCTGGACGACCTGGCCCTGGCCTACGCCGTGAGCGTGCACAAGTCCCAGGGCAGCGAGTACCCGGCCGTGGTCATGCCCGTGGTCACCCAGCACTATCTCCTGCTCCAGCGCAACCTGCTCTACACCGGCCTGACCCGGGCGCGGCGTCTGGCCGTGCTGGTGGGCAGCGAACGGGCCCTGCGCATCGGCCTGAACAACGTCACCGCGGGCCGCCGCCAGACCTATCTGCGCCACCGCCTGCGCGAGGTCTTCGCCAACAGCCTCCTGGCTTGACGCTCGCGGCGCGGGCCGATTTTTTCTTCCCAAGCGGGGGCATTTTGCTACTATGGGGCCAACGCACCCATACAAGGAGAATCCCCCATGCTCGGCAAGAAGATGGAAAAAGCCCTCAACGACCAGATCACCTGGGAGTTCTATTCCGGCTACGTCTACCTCTCCATGTCCGCCTGGTTCCAGTCCCAGGGCCTGCCCGGCTTCGCCAACTGGATGGAGGTCCAGAACCAGGAGGAGGTCTTTCACGCCACCAAGATGTTCCGCTACGTCCTGGAATCCGGCGGCACGGTGGAACTGGGCGCCATCGCCAAGCCCAAGGCCGCCTGGAAGAAGCCCCTGGACGCCTTCCAGGACGCCCTGGCCCACGAGCAGGGCGTGACCGCCAGGATCAACGCCCTGGTGGACCTGGCCCAGAAGGAGAAGGACCACGCCACGAACAACTTCCTGCAGTGGTTCGTGTCCGAGCAGGTGGAGGAGGAGGCGGGCGTCTCCGACATCATCTCCAAGCTCAAGCTGGTGGGCGATGGCGGCGCGCTGTTCATGCTGGACAAGGATTTGTCCACACGGGTGTTCACGCCTCCGGTAGGAGCCTAGCGCCGCGACCTGGACGCGGCCGGGAGGAAGCCATGAGCGACCAGTCCCAACGCATGCTCTGCAAGGCCCTGGAGCTGGCCGAGAAGAGCGCGGAGTTCTACGAAGGCAACATCGACGCCTGTCCCGACGGCCTGGGGCGGGAAGCGTTCGAGATGATCCGCGAGGCCGAGCGCGACCACCTGGAGCGGGTGAAGGAGATCCACGACGCCGTGACCGGGGGCGCGGCCTGGGACTCGGCTTGCGTCCTGGACGAGGCCGACGAGGAGGACGCCCTGTCCGTGTTCCGGGGCATCGCGGCCCAGTACGAGACCGACGATTCCTGCTCCACCGAGGTGGAGGCGCTGAACATGGCCCTGGACCTCAAGCTGGCTCTGGTGACCTTCTACGAGGAGTGGCTGGAGGAGGCCGAGGACGAGATCGAGCGCGAGTTCGTCGAGCGCATGGTCCAGGAGCAGCGCGGCCACTACATCGTGCTCTCCGACCTCCAGTACTACTACGAGGACCCCGAGGGCTGGGCCCTGGACCAGGGCGGCGGCTCCCTCGACGGGGTCTAGGGCCGGGAGGCGTCATGAACGGACCGGACATCAACATCGTCATCGGCGGCGAAGCCGGGCAGGGGCTGGTGACGGTCGGCGACACCCTGTCCCGGGCCCTGACCCGCGCCGGATACGAGATCGTCGTCACCCAGGACTACATGTCCCGCATCCGGGGCGGCCACAACACCTTCGCCATCCGCACCGGGCCGGACCCGGTGTCGGCCCCCACGGTGGACATCGACATCCTGGTGGCCCTGGACCAGGAGAGCGTGGACCTGCACGCCGGGCAGCTCACGGCCCGGGGGCTCATCGTGGCCGGGGACGACCTCCGGCTGCCCGACGCGCCCTGCCTGCGGGTGCCCTATCGCCGCCTGGCCCCCAAGCCGCTCTACGACAACGTGGCGGCCTTGGGCGTGCTCGGCTCGGCCGTCTGCAACGACCTGTCCATCCTGGAGCGGCTCGTGTCCGAGGCCTTCGAGAAGAAGGGCCCGGAGGTGGTCGAGGCCAACCTCTCCGTGCTCCGGGCGGCTTACGCCTGGGTCAGGGAGCAGGAGCACCCCTTCGCCTGCATGCCGCCCGCGCCGGCCGACGCGGGCCCCCGGATCATGCTCAACGGCAACGAGGCCATCGCCCTGGGCGCGCTGGCCGGAGGCTGCGACTTCCTGTCCTTCTATCCCATGACCCCGGGCACCTCCGTGGCCCTGGCCCTCATCGACAAGGGCCGCGAGACCGGGCTGGTGGCCGAGCAGGCCGAGGACGAGATCGCGGCCGTGAACATGGCCCTGGGCGCGGCCTATGCCGGGGCCCGGGCCATCGTCTCCACCTCGGGCGGCGGCTTCGCCCTCATGTGCGAGGGCGTGAGCCTGGCGGGCATGCTCGAACTGCCCGTGGTCATCGTGGTGGCCCAGCGTCCCGGCCCGGCCACGGGCCTGCCCACCCGCAGCGAGCAGGCCGACCTGAACCTCGTGCTCTACGCCGGGCACGGCGAGTTTCCCCGGGCCGTGTTCGCCCCCGGCGGGGTGGAGGACTGCTTCTACCTGACCCACCGGGCCTTCGAGCTGGCCGAGCGCTACCAGTCCCCGGCCTTCGTGCTCACGGACCAGTTCCTGGCCGATTCCTACCGCTCCGTGGCCCCCTTCGACCTGGACGCCCTGCCCGAGCCGCCGGAACACCTGCTTCGGCCGGAGGAGGGCCGGGCCTACAAGCGCTACCGGATCACCGAGGACGGGGTGTCGCCCCGGGCCATTCCCGGGTTCTCCGAGGCCCTGGTGGTCTCGGACTCCGACGAGCACACCGAGGACGGCAAGCTCACCGAGGACCTGTCCGTGCGCACGGCCATGCAGGACAAGCGCTTGCGCAAGGGTTACGGGCTCATCGAGGAGGCCGTGCCGCCGGACTACTACGGCCCGGACCGGCCCGACCTCCTGTTGGTCTGCTGGGGCTCGACCCTGGGCGCGGCCCTGGAGACCCTCCGGCGCCTGGAGGGGCGCCGGACCCGCGCGGCGGTCCTGCACTTCCGGCAGGTCTGGCCGCTCAACGGACGGCAGTTCCTGCCCTTCCTGGAGGAGGCCGCTCGGGTGGTCATGGTGGAGGGCAACTCCACTGGCCAGCTGGCGGCCCTCATCCGCCAGGAGACCGGCTTTCTCATCGACAACCTGATCCTGCGCTACGACGGCCTGCCCTTCACCGCCGCCTTCATCCTGGCCGGTCTGGGCTCGCTGGACGCCTGAGGAGTCCGTCATGGTCGGCATGGAAGACTACGGACAGTTCGAGACGGCCTGGTGCCCGGGCTGCGGCAACCACGCCATTCTCAAGGCCGTGAAAAAGGCCTTGGCCGGGCTGGGGCTCGCGCCCCACGAGGTCCTGCTGGTCACGGGCATCGGCCAGGCGGCCAAGGCCCCGCTGTACATGAACTGCAACATGTTCACCGGACTGCACGGCCGGTCGCTGCCGGCGGCCACGGGCGCGCGCCTGGCCAATCCCGGGCTGACCGTCATCGCCGAGAGCGGCGACGGGTGCAGCTACGGCGAGGGCGGCAACCACTTCCTGGCGGCCTTGCGGCGCAACGTGAACATCACGCTCCTGGCCCACGACAACCAGGTCTACGGCCTGACCAAGGGCCAGGCCAGCCCGACCACCATGCAGGGCATGAAGACCAAGGCCCAGCCCTTCGGCCAGCCCTCCCTGGCCTTCAATCCCGTGGCCGTGGCCGCGGCCATGCGCGCCGGTTTCGTGGCCCGGGGCTTCTCCGGAGAGATCGAGCACCTGGCCGGACTCATCCAGGAGGCCGTGCGCCATCCGGGCTTCGCCCTGGTGGACATCCTCCAGCCCTGCGTCTCGTTCAACAAGCTGAACACCTTTTCCTGGTACAAGGAGCGGGTCTACAGGCTCGGCCCGGAGCACGATCCCACGGATTTCGCCCAGGCCATGAGCAAGGCCCAGGAGTTCGGGGAGCGCATCCCCATCGGCGTGATCGCGCGCAACGACCGGCCCCCGTTCGAGGCGGGCGTGCCCGGGCTGGCCCGTGGGCCGCTGGCCGCCCGGAGCCTGGACCGGGACGCGCTGCGCCGGATCGTGGAGTCCTATGCCTGAGGAGGTGAACGCGATGTCGAAGGTTCTGCTGGCCGCGTTTCGCGGCGACCTGCTCTGTTTCGTGCACGTGCTGCTGAACGCCCTGGATCTGAAGGAGCGCGGCGTCGAGGCGCGCATCCTGTTCGAGGGCGCATCCGTGACCCTGGTGGCCCCCCTGGCCGATCCCTCGGGGAATTTTCACACGCTCTACGCCAAGGCCAAGACCGCCGGGCTCATCGAGGGCGCGTGCCGGGCCTGCTCGGCCAAGCTCGGGGCCCTGGAGGCGGTGCAGGCCGAGGGCCTGGCCCTGCTGGGCGAGATGAACGGCCATCCGGCCCTGGGCCGTTACCTGGCCGATGGCTACACCATCCTGACCTTCTAGCCCGGGCTTTCCCCGGGAGAAACGGGCGGCTTTCGGGCCGCCTTTTTTGCGTTTATTTTTCTTTATTCATCTTAAGATCGGGCCTCCATGCGCCGATAGGAAAGGAAAGCAGGAGGCAGCCATGCAAATCGCCAAGCTCGGTGGACTTGTCACGCAACTGCCGACATCCATCCCCACCATCGAGCCCTCAACCTTCGAAAACGATGTCGTGCTGTCCGGCGATACGTTGACCCTGAGCCGAGAGGCCAGGCTCCAAATGGCCTACGCCAAGGGGCAGGATACCGGCGCGGCCCAGGGGACCGGATTGCGTCTGGATGCGTCGCGCCAGGAGGCCGAGAACGCCAAATCCCCGGTGTGGGTCGTGCGGCAGGCCGTGAGCAAGACGGCGGACTACCTCCAGGGGCGGCTGGACGATCTCATCGGACGGCTGAACGACGGCGGCTTCGAGGGTGGCCTGGCCAAGGATATGCAGGCTCTCGCCCAGAAGATGCAGGAGGCCCAGGACCAGGATGACGGGGCCCGGGCGTTGCGGCTCTTGAAGGAGCAGGGCGGCAAACTGGCCGAAGAACTGAAGCCCGCGCTCGAAGGCCTGATGGACGACACACGTCAGTACTTCAACCAGTCTTTGACCATGTCCTTCCGCTCCCTGCGGATCATCGACCTCACGGGCAAGAGCATCGGGCAGGACCTGCTCGGCCTGGGGCGGCATCCCGACGTGGACGCCGAAACCGCCGCCGCCCTGGTGGAGAAGTACGATTTCATCCCCGAATCCTCCAAGCTGAACAAATACGCGGCCGGGGATGGCGTGCTCTACGAGTCGCAGGACGACCCCACGCTCAGGAACCTGTTCGACTCCATCCAGGCCTCCTTCAGCGAGACGCTGGACGACTTCTTCGGCGACCCGAACGAACTGGCGGTGAGCCTGGACCAGGGCTTCATGGACCAGGCCCAGGCGAGCTTCTTCAAGGAGCGCCGCGACGGCGACCCGGACATGGCCCAGGCCCTCGGCTCCGGCCTGGAATCCCTGCTTGATCGCCTGAGCGGCGACGCCGGGGTGAAGGGCCTCAAGGAGAGCATGGACGAGCAGGTGAAGCGGGCCGTGGAGAACTTCAAGCCCAAGAAGGGATTCCTGACCACGGTGTCCGTCACCGCGGACATGGACGATCAGACCGCCGAGGCGGCCAAGACCCTCGACGCGTTGCGGGAGATCGTGGCCCGGGCCAAGGCCGAGCGCGAGGCCGCCGAACAGGATGCCCTGGACGCCTCGGCCGCCGCCTCCGCGGAGACGGGCGCGGCCCCGGTGGACATCATGGTCTGAGCGGAGCCCGGATGCGCGATCATGACGGGGCGGCCTGCGGGCCGCCCTTTTTCATGCGCAGGCCGCGGCCTCCTCGCTGCCCAGGGGAGGGCGGCGGTCGCGGGCGAAGGAGTTGCCCGGAAAGGACTTGGCGTATTTCTTGATGTGCGCCGCGCGTTCACCGATCTCCAGCAGGGTGCACTTGCCGCCGATTTCCATGATGCCGAGGGAGATGGACACCAGGGGGAACTGGCGTTCCATGCCGTCGCGGCCCACGGCCTGGATCCAGCCCTTCTGGCGGTCGGCCAGGCAGTAGCAGTTGCGCACCAGGCGCTTGAAGCAGCGGATCGTGCCCCGGCTGATGGCCTCGGCCGAGTCGTTGGAGCTCAGGATGACGAAGTCGTCGCCGCCGATGTGGCAGAGCCGGGCGTCGCCCGGCCCGTACTTCTTCACCGCCCAGGCCAGGATGTCGGCGGCCAGCTTGATGATCCGGTCGCCGTTCTTGAATCCGTAGGAGTCGTTGTAGACCTTGAAGTGGTCCAGGTCGGCGTAGATCAGGCTGAAGGCCTTGTTGCGGGCGATGCGGGCCTCGATCTCCTGTTCCAGGAGCACGTTGCCGGGCAGGCCGGTGAGCGGGTTGGTGCCCTTGGCCATCTCCACCTGGACCTGGGCCAGGGTGTTCATGATTTTCTGCACCGTGACCACGCCGAAGAGTTTGCCCTTCTTGGTCACGATGACGTCGTCATAGGCCTTGAGGTGCTCGCGCTGCATGGCCTGCTTGGCCACCAGCTCCACGGCCGCGGCCTCGTCCACCACGAGCGGGTTCTCGTCCATGACCGAGTCCACCGGCCGCTTGAAGAACAGGGCCACGCCGTACTGCGAGGAGAGCTGGCGGTTGAGGTGGTACTCCATGATCAGGCCCTTGGGCGTGTCGTCGCTGGTCACCACCAGGCTGGAAAACGCACGGTTCTTTTCGAAGAAGTGCTGGGCCTCGGAGACGAGGAATTCCGGCTGGACCGCGTGCGGGGCCTCGGCCAGCTTGCCCACGGGCATGGAGCAGCTGAACGATTTCTGGGACAGGTCGCCCACCAGCCGGAGTTCGTCGGCCTCCACGGCCAGGCTGGGGCGGGGAAAGGCGGGCCGGGCCAGGAAGTAGCCCTGGCCGTAATGCACGCCGATGTCCAGGAGACAGATGGCCTGGGCCCGGGTCTCGATGCCCTCGGCGATGATCTTGGCCCCGATCTTCTCCGCGAAGGTGGTGATCGTCTCCAGCAGGGCCCGCTTCACCGGGTCGCGGTCCACGTTGTTCACCAGGGACATGTCGATCTTCATGTAGTCCGGCTGGATCTCGGCGATGGAGGAGAGGCCCGAGTAGCCCGCGCCCACGTCGTCCACGGCCACGTGGAAGCCCTGGCTGCGGTAGTGCTCCAGGGTCCGGTGGAAGAGGCCGAAGTCCTGCAGGCTGTGGCGTTCCGTGATCTCGAAGACGATGTTCCCCGGCTTCATGCCCGCCTGTTCGAGGAGCTGGAGCGTCTTGCCCGGGGTGAACTCGGGGTCGACCATGGTGCGGGGATGGATGTTCAGGAACAGCTTCTGGTCCGGGGCCAGCTCGCCCAGGTTCATGATCGCCTTTTCCCGGCAGAGTTCCTCCAGGGCGAAGAGCCGCTCCAGCTGTTCGGCCAGCTCGAAGAGCATGATCGGCGACTGGAAGGAGGAGCCCGCCGGGCCGCGCGCCAGGGCCTCCCAGCCCATGATCGTGCCCGTGGAGAAGTCCATGATGGGCTGGTAGAAGGCGCTCACGGCCTTGGAGCGCAGGAGTTCGTTGAAGCGCGCGGCGATTTCCAGGCGGGAGAGGTCCATGCGCGAGCGGGCCGAACGCCGGGCCTCGGTCACGGCCTGCAGGAAACGTTTTTCCCAGTCCCCCCGGCCGCTCGTGCCGAAGCGGGCGAAGCCGATGCCCAGCTCCACCTCGCGGCCGGTCCATTTGAGCATGGTCCGCTTCAGCTCGTTCTGGGCCTTGATCTTCATGGCGTAGGACAGGTCGGCCAGGTTCTCGCCTTCGGCGGAGGGCCAGACCAGGAGGTATTCCCCGGACTCGGAGGTCAGGCAGTGAATGTCCTCCTCACGGGCCAGGTCCGCGCCGCAGGCCAGCAGCGAAAGCCGGAGCTGGTCCTCGATGTGGCGCACGAGGTCTTCGCCGAAGAGTTCGCTGTAGAGGTAGTGGTCCTGGATGGCGAAGAGCACCAGGCTGATGGATGGGGCGCGGCGGAGAACGCCGCCGAGGGGAGGGCGCTCCGGTTGCCGCTGGTCGTCCTTGGCCTGCCTGCCGCGCCGTGAGAGCCGCCCGGAATGAAAGATGGTCTCGAGCATGTCCGCCTCGTTGTCCTCGAAAGGTCGGCCCGGCGCGGAAAGGCCCGCGCCGCAACCGCAATTCTCCTATCCCGGGCGCGGCGAGGCGATGTGACGAAGGAGTGACGGAACGGCGTTTTTTGTGTGCCGCTTTGCGGACCCCCCGCCGGGAATCCCGACGGGGTGGGTGTTTAACGGTAGTAGAGGTTGCGGCCGCCCATGGTCTGGAAGACCTGCTGGAGATTCTTGCGGATCTCGCGGCGGTCCCAGATGTCCTGGATGTGTCCCCGGGACAGGGCGCTGTGGGCGCTGTGGTAGTTGGGCGGGATGTCCAGGCCCGTGGTCTCCTTGATGACCCCGGGACCGGCGAAGCCGATGCGTGCCGAACGCACGGCGAACTGGTAGGGAGAGCAGCCCAGGAAGCTGGCCACGGGACCGGCGTAGGAATTGGTGTCGTAGAGCACGATGTACAGGCCGCCGGCCTCGATGTAGCGCCGCACGGCCAGGGTGCAGCGGGGCATCTGGATCAGGCCGTTGAGGCCCTCCTGGATGCGGATTCCGGCCGTGCCGTGGACGTAGGCCAGGAAGGGCTGGTGCCGCTTGCGGGCCAGGGCCAGGGAGCGGATGAACTTCTCGCCCTCGGCCGCGCCCACGGAGCCGCCCCGGAAATTGGCCACCAGCATGGCGCAGGTGAGCTGGATGCCGTGGATGGCCGCCGAGAAGGTCATGCAGGCGCTCTGCATGCCGTTCTTCTCCTTGGCCTCCTGGATGCGCTGCTCGAAGCCGGGGAAACCGGTGGGGTTGCCCGCGGCGATGTTCTTGTTGAATTCGTGGATGGAGTCCGGGTCGAAGACGTTGGCCAGGTACCACTGGTACTCCATGGGGAAGTGGTGCCCGCAGTTGGGGCAGGCCCCGCCGAACTCGCCGTAGAGGTCGCGGGCCCAGATGTCCAGGCAGCCGCGCTTGTCCGCGTGCGGGCAGCTGATCTCCCGGTCCTCCTTGGCCTTGGGCGAGAGGTAGCTGACGCAGTTCTCCACGCCCGTGGCGCAGGCCGAGGGCTCGGACAGGCTGGTCAGGGCGTCGGCCGCGGCGTGGTCGCCGGCCACGCCGAGCTTCTCCATGGTGGACTTGCGGAAGCGGCGGAACTTGTCCGTGACCACCTGGATCTCGTCGATCATGTCCTCGGTCCATTCGCCGACCTTCTTCTTGAACTTGCGGAAGAGGTCGTAGCGGATGGCCGAGTGGGCGGAGGCCAGGAAGCCGATTCGCGCGGAGGCCATCTTTTCCAGCAGGCTGCGGTTGTCCGAGAAGGCCCGCTGGGCCATGCGGCGGTACTTGCGGTAGCGCCGCCAGATGAGCCGTTCCTTGGCCCTGTGGGAGAGTTCCCAGCGCACGATGATGTTCTCCACGCTGGAGCCGTTGCGTCCGGCGCGCATGGCCGCGCGGCGGAAGACGCGCATGCCGCGCACGGACAGGGCCACCTCGTCGGTGGCGCGGATGACCTCGGCGCGCAGGCGCTTGAAGAATTCGAAGTGCTCGGGCCGCGCGCCCAGGGGCGGCTCCTGCACGATGCCGTCGATGTAGCCGTTGCGCAGGTTGTCCTCGGCCGTGATCTGCTGGGAGGCGGCGCAGCGCTCGATGAGTTCGGCCGGAGCGCGCTGCCCGCCGCGCAGGCGGCCCTCGATGGCCGCAGCGCCTTCCGGCGAGATGACCGAGTAGTAGCCGTGGGAGAGCATGAGGCGCTTGTCGGCCAGGCCGATGGCCTCGGCCCCGCCCGAGCCGCCCTCGCAGATGACCGAGACGATGGGCACGGGCAGGCCGCCCATTTCGTAGATGTTTTCCGCGATCTGCTGGGCCGCGCCGGGGAAGTCCTCGATGGGGTAGGACCCGGGGGTGAAGACGTAGGCGTGGATCGGGATGTTCTCCCGGGCCGCGACCTTCATGTACTTGAGCGCCTTGGAGTTGCCCCAGGGCTTGATGGAGCCGCCGTTGCGGAATTCCTCGCCGTGCCCCTTCTCCTGGCCCACGACCATGACCGGATGGTTGATGACCCGGTCGCCCACGCGGCGGCTGATGTAGGCCCGGGCGATGCACATGCCCGGGTCGATGTTCACTTCGCCCTTGCCGCCGATCTCGGTGTAGTTGTCGTAGACGTTCTCCAGGATGTCCTTGAGGCAGACATGCTGGGGGTGGCGGACGATGCGCACCTTGTCCATGGGCGAGAGCTGCTGGTCGAGGCTCTCCTCCAGGGCGGAGAGGCGCTGCTCCAGGGCGGAGGCCTGGTCGCGGAGCTCCTCGGCCGAGGTGGAGGCCGCGCGGGCCATGACCTCGTCCAGGTGCTGGGCGAAGGCCATGAGCTTCTTGTTCTGCTTCTCGCCCAGGATGTCCTGGGCGTAGCGCACCCGCTCGGTCAGTTCCTGCAGGCGCTTGTCGGTGTCCATGAACGCTGATGCCATGCTCTGCGGATCCTTAGAACTCGAGCAGTCGCCCGGTCTTGGTCTTGAGGAAGTCGAGGTTCGACTTCATGGTCGTGCCCGCGCCGTCGATCCCTTCGAGTCGGAAGGCGTCCAGGACCGCCACGCCCCGGGCCTTGGCCTGTTCCAGGTCCTCGCCCCAGAGGATGGCCAGGGCCAGGTTGGGATCGTACTCCGTGGGAATCTGGTAGGCCGTTCCACGCGGCACGTGGCTGTGCACGGAGAGCCAGGGCTCGGCGTTCCAGTCCATGCGCTCGATGCGCCCGGCCCAGGGAGTGAAGCGGTTGGCCGTGTCCTCGGCGATGATCCGGTACTCGATGGACACGCCCTCGAAGGTGATGTCCTCCTGGCCGTAGCCCAGGGGTTCGCCCAGGCCGATGCGGATCTGCTCCCGGATGAGGTTCACCCCGTTCTTGCCCCGGACCCTCGAAATGGCCGCCGAGACGCCGTTCTCCACCTGGATGCGAGTATTCACTTCCATGAGAAAGGGTTCGCCTTTCGGGGTCACGATCCACTCCCAGGTGCCCACGTTGTCGTAGCGGATTTCGCGGGCCATGCGCAGGGAGTGGGTGGTGATGTCGTCGAGAACCTTTTCGGCGTCGAAGGAGTACTGGATACCCTGGGGGAAGAAGCCGGGGGCCACTTCGATGCGCTTCTGCAGGCCCGGGCTCTGCACCGAGCAGTTGCGGGTGCCGAAGTGCACGGGGTTGCGGCCCGAGCGGTCCGAGACCACCTGCACTTCCAGGTGGTTGAAGTTGAAGATGCGCTGCTCGATGAGCACGCCCTCGTCGTTGAAGGTGCGCGCGGCGTAGTTGCGGATGCGGCGGTAGGTCTGGCGGAAGCGGTCCATGTCGTGGACCTCGTCGATGCCCATGCCGCCGCCGCCCGCGGAAGCCTTGACGAGCACGGTGGGACGGCCCACGCCCTGGCGCTCCTGGAAGTCGAAGAGCTGGCGGGCGATGTCCTCGGCCTCCATCTCGTCGTAGATGGCCCGATCCGAGCCCGGGATGGTGGGCACGCCGAGGCCGCGCGCCAGGCGCTTGGTGTTGATCTTGTCGCCCAGGTCCCGGATGACCCACCAGGAGGGCCCGATGAAGGCCATCGCGCGGGTGCGTTCCGTGACCCGGCGGGCGAAGCGGAAGTTCTCCGAGAAGAATCCGTAGCCGGGATGCACGGCGGTGCACTGGGCCTCGTCGCACACGGCCAGGATGTCCCCGGCGTCGATGTAGTTGTGGATGCGGTAGGCCGCGCCGTCGCCACCCCATTGGCGGGCCAGGGCCACGTGGCCGGAGTCGGCGTCTTCGCGCGTGTACACGCAGACGAACTCGTGCCCCAGCTCGCGGCAGGCTTCCATGATGCGGATGGCGATTTCGCCTCGGTTGGCGATGAGAATTTTGTGCTTGGTTCGGCTCACGTCGATGCAGATCTCCGATCAAAGATTTCCGGCACCCCAGGGATAGCCGTTCTTGGCTCGAATGGCAATAGCCCTATTTTTAATGAAAATGTAATTAAAACGAAGTGTTGTAAATATGCCCCGGGAGTATTGCCGTTCCTGGATTCGCGTGCTGAAGCCTTTCGCGGCAATGCTTCCCACGTGAGGTCGCGGCTTGATGGAAATCCTTGGCCTCGGACGCGGACGATGGTAAGAGGTTCTAACGGCAACCGCAAGCCAAGGGGGAGACCATGCGCCCGTCCGCCCTGTTCCGGTCCCTGTCAGCGTTTCTGCTCCTGCTGCTCCTGCTTCTGACGGCGAATCCGTCCCTGGCGCTGCGCTTCGCGGTCATTTCCGACACCCAGGGCCTGGACACGCGGCACGTGGTCAACACGCAGGTGCTGCGGGAGGTCCAGGACCGCATTCTGGAGCTGTCCCCCAGGCCGTCCTTCGTGGTGGTCACCGGCGATCTGGCCATCGTGGGCGGCGAGCCGGACGGCCGGACCCACTTCGCGGACTGGACCCAGGCCATGCGGCCCCTGGCCGAGGCCGGGATCGCGGTTTGGCCGGTGGTGGGCAACCATGACCTGTACGTCAACGGCATATTCGGCATGCAGTACCGCTGGCTCCAGGACGCCTTCATCAAGGCCTTTCCGGACGTGCCCCGCAATGGCCCCGAGGATTATGAGGGCTTGGCTTATTCCTTCGAGGACCGCGATTCCGGCTCGTTCTTCGCCGTGATCGACACCTACCATATCCCCAAGGCCATGGAGGACATCGTCTACACCCGGCGTGGACACCTGCGCGACGAGCAGCTGAACTGGCTGGACGAGAAGCTGGCCGAGACCAAGGCCAAGCACCGCTTCGTCTTCGGCCACAATCCGGTGTTCTCGCCCCTGGACCACGAGCAGGCCTGCGCCGGGAACTGGTGCGATTTGTGGAAGATCATGAGCCGGGGCGGGGCGCGGGTCTATTTCTGCGGCCATGACCATCTCTACTCCCGCAAGGTCATCGAGGCCGGAACCCATCCCTCGGCCGAGTCCGGCATGCTCCAGGTCATCACGCCCACGGCCGGGGGCAAGCCCACCAAGATCGACAAGCTGACCCTGGACGACTCCTGGCATCTCTGGAGCGGCCACGGCTTCGTAGTGGTGGACGTGGATGGCGACACGATCTCGGTCACGGCCTGGGGGCGCGGCCCCCACGGCTGGGAGCACATCGACGGATTCGACATCAAGTCCTACTGATTCCGGCCCGGATCGGCGGGGCGGCCCCGGCGTTGCCTCGCGGTCCGAGGCGCGCTATCGTCGCTGGAGCGGGCGCGGGGCCCGGAAACGCGAAACGGACGCTCCGTCGGAGCGTCCGTCGTTTTGTTCCTCGTTTTGGCGCGCCCGGGAGGACTCGAACCCCCGACCAAGAGCTTAGAAGGCTCCTGCTCTATCCACCTGAGCTACGGGCGCGCGGGGAGGATATTCCTAATCAAGCGGACGGCGCGGGTCAAGGCCCGTCGGCATGGAGCGGCATGAGACGATTCAAGGATTTCCCGGAATTCGAAGCGCATCTGGATTCGCTCGGCCTGTTCCGCATGGACCTGACGCTGGGCCGCATGGAGGCCTTTCTGCGGGCCTCGGGCGAACCGGAATTCCCGGCGGTCCAGGTGGTGGGCACCAACGGCAAGGGCTCCACCGCCACCTTCCTGGCCGCGCTGTTTTCAGCTCATGGCCTGCGCGCCGGGCTGTACACCTCGCCGCATTTCGTCAGCATCCGCGAGCGCCTGCTCGTGGACGGGGCCATGCTCCCGGAGGCGGAGTGGGTCGAGCTGGCCGACGCGGCGACGGCGCTCGCCGATGGGCTGGACCTGACCTACTTCGAGCTGCTGACCTGCATGGCCGTGCTCGGGTTCCGGCGCGCCGGGGCGCGGGCCGCGATCTGGGAGGCCGGGCTGGGCGGCTCCTGGGACGCCACCCGGGCCCTGCCCGCCGACATCGTGCTTTTCACGCCCATCGGCCTGGACCACGAGGCTATTCTCGGCCCGGGCCTGGAGCGCATCGCCCGGGACAAGGCCGGAGCCATGCGGCCCGGCGGCCTGGCCCTCACCGGCCCCCAGGAGCCGTTGGTGCTGGACGTCCTGTTCCGGCGGGCCGAGGAGGTGGGCGCGACCCTGTTGCGTTCCGAGGACCTGGCGGACCTGCCACCCGCCGCGAGCCTGGGACTGGCCGGTCCGCACCAGCGCGAGAACGCCCGTCTGGCCCTGGCCGCCTGGCGGCTGCTGGTGGAGGGGCAGGGCTGGAGCCGCGACCCCGAGGCCCAGGAGCGGGCCCTGTCCCGGGCCTTCATCCCCGGCCGCATGCAACGCGTGGCCCACGACCCGCCGCTCATCCTGGACGGGGCGCACAACGCCCACGCCCTGGCCGCCCTGGCCGCGGCCTTGCGCGAGGGCGGGGTGCGTCCGGCCGCGACGGTCTTCGCCTGTCTGAAGGACAAGGACCTGGAACCCATGATCCCGCTGATCCTGGCCCTGGGCGACGGGCCGATCCTGGTGCCCGGCATCCCGGACAACGAGCGGGCCATGCCGCCCGAGGAGCTCGCCGCGCGCCTGGGGCCCCGCGCCCGGCCGTGGGCGGACCTGGGCGCCGCGCTGAACCCGTTGGCGGGTTCATCCGGCCCTGTCCTGGTCTGCGGTTCCTTGTATTTACTGGCCGAGTTCTATAAACAAAACCCTTGGTCCCTCACGCGGCCCCAGGCCGCCTGACCCCCGAGGAGCAACTCGTGGCCAGCCTGTACCGACACCTGCCGTCCGTGGACCACGCCCTGGCGGCCCTGACCCGCGACCAGGAGTTCGCGCGCCTGCCCCGGCCTCAGCTCAAGGAGCTGGTGAACCGTTTCCTGGACCTCTGCCGCGAGGAAATCCGCTCCGGCGTGCTGGGCGAGGCCAAGGCCCTGAAGCTGGACGCGCTCCTGCCGCGCTTGGCGGCCTATGTCCGCAGCCACTCGCGGCCGCGCTTCCGCCGCGTGCTCAACGCCACGGGCGTGGTGGCCCACACCAACCTGGGCCGCTCCCTGCTGGCCGAGGGCGCGGTGGAGGCCGTGGCCGCCGCCTGCCGCCACTACTCCAACTTGGAGTTCGACCTGGACACCGGGCGGCGCGGCAGCCGCTACTCCCACGTGGAGGAACTGCTTCGCCGCATCACCGGGGCCGAGGCCGCCTTGGTGGTGAACAACAACGCCGCCGCCGTACTTCTGGTTTTGGATACCCTGGCCAAGGATCGCGAGGTGATCGTCTCGCGCGGCCAGCTGGTGGAGATCGGCGGCTCGTTCCGCATCCCCGAGGTCATGGCCCGCAGCGGCGCGATCCTGCGCGAGGTGGGCGCCACCAACCGCACCCATCCCCGCGACTACGAGCAGGCCGTGGGCTCCCAGACCGCCGCCCTCATGCGCGTGCACGCCTCCAACTACCGCATCCAGGGCTTCACCAGCGAGGTGGGCCGCGAGGACCTGCGCGTCCTGGCCGACCGCTATGGCCTGATGCTCATCGAGGACCTGGGCAGCGGCAGCCTGCTCGACTTCTCCGAGTTCGGCCTGCCCGGCGAGCCCACGGTGCGCGCGGTGGTGGCCGCCGGGGTGGACGTGGTCACCTTTTCCGGGGACAAGGTCCTGGGCGGGCCGCAGGCGGGCGTCATCGTCGGCCGGACCGAGGCCGTGGAGGCCATCAAGCGCAACCCCCTGAACCGGGCCCTGCGCATCGACAAGATGACCCTGGCGGCCCTGGAGGCCACCCTGCGGCTCTACCTGGATCCGGAGCTGGCCCGGCGCGAGGTGCCGACCCTGCGCATGGTGGCCACGCCCCTGGCCACGCTCAAGACCCAGGCCGGACGGCTGGCCCGGCTGCTCAAATCCGAACTTTCGCGGCACCTGGAGGTGTCCACGCGCGCGGGCGTGTCCCGCGTGGGCGGGGGCGCCTTCCCGGAACAGGACCTGTCCACGGTCCTGGTGGCCCTGACACCCCGCGATGGGCGGGGCGTGGAGGCCTTGCGCGAGGCCCTGCTGCACACCGACCCTCCGCTGGTGGGCCGGGTGGAGGGCGACGCCTTCTGCCTGGACCCGCGCACGTTGGAAACCAAGGAATTCGCCCTGGCGGCCCGGGCCCTGGCCCAGGCGCTCGGGGCATGACGAGGAGCGCATCGTGACCAAGAAGAAAACCCCGGAATTGGAGTTGAAGCCGCAAAGCTGTTGGGACGTCTATGCCTCCAAGGCCCAGCGCGCGGCCATGGACGAAGTGGCCGGACGCTACGTGGATTTCCTGTCCCGCTGCAAGACCGAGCGCGAGACCGTGGACTACGCAGTGGCCCGGGCCGCCGAGGCCGGGTTTCGCGAGGAGTTCAAGGGCAAGGCCGTGTACCGGATCATGCGCGGCAAGAGCCTGTTCCTGGCCCGCAAGGGCAAACGGCCGTTGTCGGAGGGCTTCCGGCTCGTGGGGGCCCACGGCGACACGCCGCGCCTGGACTTCAAGCAGCACCCTCTCTACGAGGAGGTCCAGGTGGGCCTGGCCAAGACCCACTACTACGGCGGCATCCGCAAGCACCAGTGGCTGGCCCGGCCCCTGGCCCTGCACGGGGTCGTGGTCAAGGCCGACGGCCGCGCCGTGCCGGTGGTCCTGGGCGAGGACCCGGCGGACCCGGTGTTCACCATCGCCGACCTCCTGCCGCACCTGGCCTACAAGCAGGTGGAGAAGAAGCTCTCCGAGGCCTTCGAGGCCGAGAAGCTGAACGTCATCCTGGGCCATGCCCCGGCCGTGAAGGGCAAGGACGAGAAGGAGAACGGCCGGATCAAGAAACGCCTGCTGGAGCTCCTGCATGAGCGCTTCGGCATCGTCGAGGCCGACCTGCTGAGCGCCGAGCTCCAGGCCGTGCCCGCCGGTCCGGCCCGCTTCGTGGGCCTGGACGGCTCGCTCGTCGGCGGCTACGGCCAGGACGACCGCTCCTCGGTGTTCTGCGCCCTGGAGGCCCTGCTGGCCGAGAAGACGCCCGAGCACGCCCAGGTGGTGGTCATCTGGGACAAGGAGGAGATCGGTTCCGAGGGCTCCACCGGGGCCCAGTCCCTGTTCCTGGAATACTGCCTCCAGGACCTGCTGGAGGCCTGGGAGCCCAAGTCCCGCCTGTCCAAGGTCTTCCTGGCCTCGGAGGCGATCTCGGCGGACGTGCACGCGGCCGTGGACCCGGACTACCAGGACGTGCACGAGAAGCTCAATTCGGCCTACCTCGGCTTCGGTCCCTGCTTCTGCAAGTACACCGGTCACCGGGGCAAGGTCGGTGCCAACGACGCCCATCCCGAATACATCGCCCGGCTGCGCCGCGTGCTGGACGGCGCGGGCGTGCCCTGGCAGATGGCCGAGCTGGGCAAGGTGGACCTGGGCGGCGGCGGCACCGTGGCCAAGCACCTGGCCCGCTACGGCCTGGACATCATCGACATGGGCACGCCGGTGCTCTCCATGCACAGCCCCTTCGAACTCACCAGCAAGGCCGACATCCACGCCACGATCCTGGCCCTGCGGGCGTTCCTGAAGAGCTAGCGGCGGGCCTCCCGCCAAGGAGCGATCATGCCGGTCATCATGGGCACCGCCGGGCACATCGACCACGGCAAGACGAGCCTGGTCAAGGCCCTCACGGGCATCGACTGCGACCGTCTGGCCGAGGAGAAGCGCCGGGGCATCACCATCGAGCTCGGGTTCGCCTATCTCGACCTGCCGGACGGCAGCCGCCTGGGCATCGTGGACGTGCCCGGGCACGAGCGCTTCGTGAAGAACATGGTGGCCGGCGCGGCGGGCATCGACTTCGTGCTCCTGGTCATCGCGGCCGACGAGGGCGTCATGCCCCAGACCCGCGAGCACCTGGAGATATGCACGCTCCTGGGCGTCCAGGCCGGGCTGGTGGCCCTGACCAAGGTGGACATGGTGGACGAGGAGTGGCTGGAGATGGTCCGCGACGAGACCGCCCGCTATCTGGAGCCCACCTTTCTCGGCGGGGCCCCGCTGCTGCCGGTCTCGGCCGTCACGGGCCAGGGCCTGGACGAGCTGCGCGCGGCCGTCGCGGGCTTGGCCGCGGACTTCGCGCCCCGTCGGCGCTCGGACCTCTTCCGCCTGCCCGTGGACCGCGTGTTCAGCATCAAGGGCCACGGCACCGTGGTCACGGGCACGTCCCTGGCCGGGAAGATCGCCGTGGGTGAGGAACTCCAGGTCTATCCCGGGGACCGCAGGGCCAAGGTGCGCGGTCTGGAGTGCCACGGCGCGGTGGTGAACGAGGCCCCGGCGGGCTTGCGCACGGCCGTGAACCTGGGCGGGCTGGATGTGGCCGACCTGGAGCGCGGCGACGTGCTGGCCCGGCCGGACAGCCTGTTCCCCAGCCTGGTCTGGGACGTGGAACTCACCTGCCTGGCCTCGACCCCCAGACCGCTCAAGCACCGCAAGGAAGTGCATTTCCACCACGGCGCGCGCGAGGTCATGGCCCGGGTCTACTTCCTGGACCGCGAGGAACTGAAGCCCGGGGATACGGCCCTCTGCCAGGTGCGCTTCGCGGAGCCCCTGGCCGGGGTCCACGGCGACCGGGTGGTGCTGCGCTCGTTTTCGCCTCTGCGGACCATCGCCGGAGGCCGCATCGTCAATCCCCTGGGACGCCGGGTGCGGCGTTTCTCGGCCCAGGCCAAGGGCATCGAGGCCCTGCGCCTGGGGCAGGGCGAGGAGGTCCTGCGGGCCCAGCTGGAGCTGGCCGGTCCCTCGGGCCTGACCCAGGCCCAGCTCCTGATCCTCGCGGACATGGAGTCCAGGGCCCTGGAAAAGGCACTGGGCCTGCTGGGCGGCCGCCAGGAGGCCCTGCAGTATGACCGCGAGACGCGGACCTACGCCGCCGGGAGCGTGGTGGCCGGACTCATCGATTCCCTGACGCGTTTCCTGGGCGACTTCCACCGCCGCGAGCCCATGCGGCCCGGCCTGGCCCGGGGCGAGCTGGCCTCCACCTGGGGCCGCGACCTGCCGCCCAAGCTCTTCCATTTCCTCCTGGAGCGCGCCGCGCGCCAGGGCGCGGTGGTCCTGGAGAACGACCTTTTCCATCTGCCCGGGCACAAGGTCTCCCTGGCCTCGGACACGGCCAGGCTGCGCGAGGCCGTGCTCGCGGCCTACGAGGCCGGTGGCCTGACCCCGCCGAACCTCAAGGACGTGCTCGGCCCGCTGGGCGTGGAGTTCAAGGAGGCCGCGCCGGTCTTCAAGATGCTCCAGGACGAGGGGCGGCTGACCAAGATCAAGGAGGAGATGTATTTCATCACTCCGGCGGTGGCGGAGTTGACCGAGCGGGTCCGGGCCTGGTTCGCCGCCGGGCGGGAGGAGATGGAGCCCTCGGATTTCCGCGACCTGAGCGGCCTGTCGCGCAAGTATTCCATTCCGCTGCTGGAATGGCTGGACAAGGAGAAGGTCACGGTGCGGGTGGGCGACAACCGCAGGTTGCGCAAGCGCGACGCCGTGGGCTAGGACGAAAAAAAGGCCGGGTTGTCGCCCGGCCTTGGAAGGGGAAGGTTCCCCGGAAAATTGGGGTGAGTGATGGGACTCGAACCCACGGCAACCAGAGCCACAATCTGGGACTCTACCAACTGAGCTACACTCACCGCAGAAGGAAGATGCGTATATCCGAGGCCCGGGCGGCGGTCAAGTGATTTCGTGACCCGGGTCTTCACGGGCCCCCGTTCCGGGGCCGAAGAAACCAAGGAAAGGTGCATGGACAAACTCATCATCGAGGGCGGGGTTCCCCTGCGCGGCCGCATCCGCGTGAGCGGCTCCAAGAACGCCGCCCTGCCCATCCTCATGGCCTGCCTGTTGGCCGAAACCCCGGTGCGGCTGGCCAACGTGCCGCGGCTGCGCGACATCCGAACCACCCTGAAGCTCCTGAACATCCTCGGCTGCGAGAGCGAGTTCGAGGAGAACGTGGTGCGGGCCCAGGTGGTCCTGCTCAAGCCCGAGGCCCCCTATGACCTGGTCAAGACCATGCGCGCCTCGGTGCTCTGCCTGGGGCCGCTCCTGGCGCTGCTGGGCGAGGCCCGGGTGGCCCTGCCCGGCGGCTGCGCCATCGGGGCCCGGCCCGTGGACCTGCACCTCAAGGCCCTGGAGCGCATGGGCGCGGCCTTCGAGCTGACCTCCGGCTACATCCTGGGCCATTGCAAGAAGCTCAAGGGCGCGCACATCACCTTCGACTTCCCCACCGTGGGCGGCACCGAGAACCTGCTCATGGCCGCCAGCCTGGCCGAGGGCGAGACCGTGCTGGAGAACGCGGCCCGCGAGCCCGAGGTGGCCGATCTGGCCAACTTCCTGAACGCCTGCGGAGCCAAGATCAGCGGCCAGGGCACGAGCGTCATCCACATCCAGGGCGTCTCCTCCCTGCATGGCTGCGAGTACCGGGTCATGCCCGACCGCATCGAGGCCGGAACCTTTCTGGTGGCCGCGCCCATCACCGGCGGCGAGCTGGAGATCCTGGACTGCCCGTTCCAGGAGCTGGACGCCCTGGTCTACAAGCTGCGCGAGATGGGGGTATGGGTCCAGGAGGACGGCGAGCGGGTCATCGTGCGCCGGGACGGCGAGCTCACCGGCGTGGACGTGACCACCCAGCCGCACCCGGGTTTCCCCACGGACATGCAGGCCCAGATCATGGCCCTCATGTGCGTTGCCAAGGGCGCGGGCTCGATTCAGGAGAAGATTTTCGAGAACCGCTTCATGCACGTCCTGGAGCTGGTGCGCCTGGGCGCGAACATCAAGCTCAAGGACCGCACGGCCGTGGTGCGCGGGGTGCCCAAGCTGGTGGGCGCGCCGGTGATGGCCTCGGACCTGCGGGCCAGCGCCTCCCTCGTGCTGGCCGGGCTGGCCGCCGAGGGCACTACCGAAGTGCAGCGCATCTATCATCTGGACCGGGGCTACGAGAACATCGAGGCCAAGCTCTCGGCCGTGGGCGCGCGCATCCGCCGCGCGCCGGAGTGAGGAGATTCCGCGTCGAGCGGGACGGCGGGGGAGGGGAGCCTCCCCCGACTCCGTCCGCGCGCGGGATCATTTCAGGCTGGAGTAGTAGGCGGCCAGATCCTGGATTTCGGCGTCGGAAAGCTTCTGGCCGATGCCGATCATGGATTTGGGTTCGCCCTTGCCCGCCTTGTAGTCCATCATCAGGCCGGTGAACTTCTTGGCGTCCATGCCGTTCAGGTTTTTCTTGGCGTTGTGGCAGCTGCACTTCTTGGCCAGGGCCTTTCCCGCCGCCGGGTCCGCGGCGGCAGCGATGTTCAGGCCCACGAACAGGGCCAGGGCGGCGATGCAGGATGCGAGAATGATGCGTTTCATGGGTGCCTCCTGTTTTGAGGCACCCTAGCACGGTTTTCGGAAAAGCGCACGCCTGGAGGCGAAGCGGCGCATGAATTCGGCGTTTTCGTCCGCTGCCGCGCCAGGGGGCTCCTCCCCGGCGCCGGGCCTCTTCGCTTGGCAGGTGCTCTTCCTGGCCTTCGTCCTCGGCCTGTTCTCCCTGGAGCATCCCGAGGCCGCCCTGGGCGCGCCGCTGCTCTGGCTGGCCGCGCGCGACCTGCGGGCCCGGCCCCTGGCCGCCTGGCTCCTGCTCCTGGCCTGGGCCCTGGGGCTCGGATACATGGCCCTGCGCGCGCCCGACCCCGCCCCCGAGACGCCCGCCTGGATGGAGAAGCGCGGAAGCGTTCCCCTGCGCGGGGTGGTGGAGGAGGTCCAGCCGCGTCCCGGCAAGCGGCTCGTGATCCTGCTGCACGACGTGGCCTGCACGGTGGACGGCGAGCCCTGGCGTCCGTCCGGCATGGTGGCCTGGACCTGGGAGTATCCCTCGGCCCGGCCGAGGCCGGGCCAGGAGGTGGAATTTTCCGCGCGCCCGCGTCCGGTGCGCGGCTTCGGCAACCCCGGGACCTGGGATTGGGAGGGCTTCTGGGAGCGCCGGGGCGTGGCCTGGCGGGTCTATACCCGGGGCGCTGACGAAAGCGTGGTCCTCGGGCCCGAGCCCCCGGCCGGTCCCGGCGGTCTGCGGCTCTTCCTGCGCGGCGCGGTGGAGGCACTGACCCCGCCGACTCCGGGCGGGGCGGTGGTCCTGGCCGTGACCACCGGCGACCGCTTCCTTCTCGACCCCGCCACCATCGAGCTCATGCGCGACGCCGGGCTGTCCCACAGCCTGGCGCTCTCCGGCCTGCATCTCGGCTTCGTCGCGGCCCTGGGGCTGGGGCTGGCCCATCTCCTGGGGCTCCTCCGTCCGAGCCTCCTCCTGCGCCTGCCCCGGCCCAAGCTGGCCGTGCTCCTGGCCGCGCCCCTGGTGCTCGGCTACGCCTGGCTGGGCCAGCCCGCGCCCTCGCTGCTGCGGGCCGCCTGCATGTTCGCCTCCTGGGGCGTCCTGCTCCTTCTGGACCGGGAGCGCGCGCTGCTGGACGGCCTGTTCCTGGCCCTGGCCGCCATCCTGGTGTTCGACCCCCTGGAGGTCCATGAATTGAGCCTCCAGCTCTCGGCCGCGGCCGTGGCCGGGATCGCCGTGTTCCTGCCGCCGCTGTGGCGGCTTCTGCCGGGGCGGAACCAGGGGGCCTGGCTGCCGCTGCGCTGGGCCTTGGGCATGCTGCTGGTGAGCCTGTGCGCCAACCTGGCCATCCTGCCGCTGCAGGCCTGGCACTTCGGGGCCGTGAGCCCCAATTTCCTGGCCAACCTCGTCTGGCTCCCGGTGCTCGGCCTGGGGGTCATGCCCCTGGGGCTGGCCGGGCTGGTCCTGGCCCCGTTTCTGCCGGGCCTGGCCGGGGCCTGCCTGGCCGGGGCCGCCTCCCTGTCCGACGCCGTGATGGGGCTCCTGGCCTGGGCCGATGGCCGGGGCTGGCTGCCCCTGGTCCTGACCCTGCGCCCGCTCTGGCCGGAACTGCTCGGCGGCGCGCTGCTCCTGGGCTGCCTGCCGCTGGTGCCGCGGGCGCGGCGGGTGCCTGTCCGGCTTCTGGGGCTCGGCCTGGGGCTCCTGTTCGTCCCGCACCTTTGGATCGCGGCCTCCGACGCCGTGGGCGGGACGCGCCTGGATCTCCTGGACGTGGGCCAGGGCCAGGCGGCGCTCATCGGCCTGCCGGGCGGGCGGCGCGTCCTGGTGGACGGCGGGGGATTCAACAGCCCGACCTTCGACGTGGGTTCCGCCGTGGTGGCCCCGGCCCTGACCTGGGGGAGGCCGCCCCGGCTGGAGGCCGTGCTCATGAGCCACCCGGACACGGACCACGCTCAGGGGCTCGGCGCGATCCTGCGCGGATTCGACGTGGGATTTTTCGCCTCGGCAGCCGAACCTCCCGAGGCCCTGCTCCGGGCCATCGAGGCCCGGGGCGTACCCCGGCGCGCCGTCCTGGCCGGGGACGTCCTCGGCCTGGGGCGCGGGCTGCGCCTTGAGGTGCTGCATCCGGAACAGGATGATCCGAAGCGCACCAACCGCGATTCGCTGATCCTGCGTTTGACCTGGGACGGCCGGGGTCTCCTCGTCCTGCCCGGGGACGTGGACCGGGTGGGGCTGCGGCAGGCGCTCGGCTCCGGCCGCGACGTCCGCGCCGAGGTGCTCGTGTTGCCGCACCACGGCAGCAAGGGGTCGCTGCTGCCGCGCTTCATCGACGCCGTCGGCCCGTCCACGGCCCTGGTTTCCTGCGGCTATCTCAACGGCTACGGCTTCCCCAACGGGGCCGTGGTGGACGATCTGCGGGAGCGGGGCGTGGGACTTTGGAGCACGGCCCGCTGCGGCCGCCTGGAGGTCCGCTGGGCTCGGCCGGACGCGCCGGGCGCGCTGGAATTGTTCCGCCCCGAGCCTCCCGAGACGTCTTCGTCCGGTCTATTGCCATGAGATTGGTGACAGGCTATGAGTGGTGCCTGATGCGGAACACCATCTTCATAGGCCCGCGCGGGCGGATGCGCCGTTTCGGCGGGAGCGGCGCGTGATCGTCCGCTGCTGGGGCGCGCGCGGCTCCATTCCCGTGTCCGGGAAGGAGTACGTCAAGTACGGCGGCGATACGACCTGCGTGGAGGTGCGCGGCGAGGACGGCCGCGTGGTCATCGTGGATTCCGGCTCGGGCCTCCGCCGCCTGGGCAACCACCTCCTGGCCGAGGGCCTCCTCGACTACGACCTGCTCTTCACCCACACCCACTGGGACCACATCCTCGGGTTTCCCTTCTTCAAGCCCATCTACATGGAGCGGGCCAAGCTGACGATCCACAGCTGCCGGAGCTTCCAGGGCGACATGGGCAAGCTCCTGGCGCGGATCATGGCCCCGCCGCATTTTCCCGTGCCCTTCGGGGAGATCCGGGCCAAGCTGGATTTCGTCTCCACCTGCGGCGACGTCCTGCAACTGGGCGGGATGACCGTGCGGGCCATTCCGCTTTCCCATCCGAACATGGGGGTGGGCTACCGCTTCGAGGAGAACGGCGCGGCCTTCGTCTTCCTCACCGACAACGAGCTGTCGCACCGCCACCGGGGCGGCCGGAGCATTGAGGAGTACGTGGAGTTCTGCCAGGGGGCGGACCTGCTCTTCCATGATGCCGAGTACACCGAGGAGGAATACCTCCAGAAGCGGACCTGGGGCCATTCCCACTACCGCGCCGCCCTGGATCTGGCCATGTCCGCCGGGGTCCGGCGTTTCGGCCTGTACCATCACAACCAGGACCGCAACGACGCCGGGGTGGACCGCATGGTCCGGGCCTGCCGCAAGACCGTGGACGCCCTCGGCGGAGGGCCCGAATGCTTCGGCGTGCGCCAGGGCGACGAGTTCGAGGTCAGGCCGCCCCAGTCTTGATTTTCACTGCCCGCCGCCTTACAACATACCTCGTTCCGACAGACTCCGACCCTTTCTCCCGGGAGGATCCATGCGGGTTTTGATCGTTGAAGACGATTTCTACTGCCGCACCATGCTGCACGACATCCTGCGGCCCTTCGGCCAATGCGACATCGCCGTGAACGGCGAGGAAGCCGTCTTCGCCTTCAAGCGCGCGCTGGAGGAGTCGCGACCCTACGACCTCATCTGCCTGGACCTCGTCCTGCCGGAGATGGACGGGCACCAGGCCCTGCGCGAGATCCGCGCCCTGGAGAACGACCTGGGCGGGAATTCCGGCCGGGAGGTCAAGGTCATCGTGACCACCATGCTCGACGACAAGAAGGAGACCCACGACGCCTTCTTCCTGGGCGGCGCCGCCTCCTACCTGGTCAAGCCCATCTCCGAGGAGGCCATGCTGGAGGAGCTGCGCAACCTGGGCTTCCTCTCCGTGGAATAGCGGCGTCGCGGTTTCCGGCCCGTTTGCTGTTTGCCTCGATCTGCGGTATGGCTCTCCACTTGCCCGCGGCCTGCGTGGGCCACTTTGCCCTTGAAGGACAGCATGAGCCAGATACTTGGTGTTAAGTTCAACGATTACGGACAAATATATTACTTCACCTCCGGTCCGTTCGTGGTCCAGGCGGGACAGTCCGTCATTGTCCGCACGGATCAGGGCATGGGCCTCGGCACGGTCGTGGACGTGCGGACCGGCGAGGCCGCTGCCGAGGGCGAGGAGCATGACTCCGAGATCAAGCCCATCTATCGGCTGGCCAACGAGGAGGACCTCCGGTCGGCGGCCGAAAACGAGCGCCTGGCCCGCGAGGCCTACCGCTTCTGCCGCGAGTGCATCCGCCGCCTGAGCCTGGACATGAAGCTGGTGGACGTGGAGGTGCATTTCGACCGCGGCAAGATGATCTTCTACTTCAC
Source organism: Desulfovibrio aminophilus (assembly GCF_023660105.1). NCBI lineage: Bacteria > Pseudomonadati > Thermodesulfobacteriota > Desulfovibrionia > Desulfovibrionales > Desulfovibrionaceae > Desulfovibrio > Desulfovibrio aminophilus. The sequence continues at coordinate 29,734 of NZ_JAMHGA010000012.1, forward strand.
CGCCCCGGGCCGCATCGACTTCCGCGAACTCATCAAGGACCTGGTGCGCGAGTATCGCACCCGCATCGAGCTGCGCCAGATCGGCGTGCGCCACGAGACTCAGATGCTCGGGGCCATCGGCAACTGCGGCCAGCTCTGCTGCTGCCGCCGCTTCCTGCGCAAGTTCGCTCCCGTGACCATCAAGATGGCCAAGGAGCAGAACCTGTTCCTCAACCCCACGAAGATTTCCGGCATCTGCGGACGCCTCCTCTGCTGCCTGTCCTACGAGCAGCAGGGCTACGAGGAGTTCCACAAGCAGTGCCCGAAGATCGGCAAGAAGTACCAGACCACCCTGGGCCAGGTGAAGGTCCTGCGCTCCAACTTCTTCAAGAAGACCCTGACCCTGTGGGTCGAGGGGCTGGAGGAGAAGGAGATTCCCCTGGAGCAGTGGCAGCAGATTTCCAAGAAGGGCCAGCCGCAGGCCGAGGAGCGCCAGGAACCCGCGCCTCGGCCGGAACCCGCCCCGGCGGAGCCGGAAGCCGAAGAGGCCGACGTCGCCCCGGCCGAGGAGGGGGAGACCCCCCGCGAGGCCGGAGCCGGGGAGTCCCGGCGCGGCAAGCCCCGCAAGCGCCGCCGTTCCCGCCGCCCGGCGCGCGGCCCCAGGCCGGACGAATCCTGATCGTATTCCCAAGCCAAGGAGTGACGCGTCTTGGAACGCTTCTTCGTCTCCACGCCCATCTATTACGTCAACGCCAAACCCCACCTGGGACACGCCTACACCACGGTGGTGGCCGACACCCTGACCCGCTTCAACCTGCTCATGGGGGCCCAGACCTACTTCCTCACCGGCACCGATGAGCATGGGGACAAGATCGTCAAGGCCGCCGCGGCCTCGGGCCAGTCGCCCAAGGAGTACGCGGACCACATCAGCGCCTTGTTCCGCGACCTCTGGCCCAAGCTGAACATCTCCAACGATCAGTTCATCCGCACCACGGACCCCAAGCACATCAAGGTGGTCCAGGAGGTGCTGCAGAAGGTCTACGACGCCGGAGACATCTATTTCGGCGAGTACGGCGGGCACTACTGCTTCGGCTGCGAGCGCTTCTACACCGAGAAGGAGCTGGTGAACGGCCTGTGCCCGGACCACCAAACCAAGCCGGAGTACATCGCGGAGAAGAACTACTTCTTCCGCATGTCCAAGTACCAGGACTGGCTCATCGAACACATCAAGGCCAACCCGGACTTCATCCGTCCCCGCCAGTACCGCAACGAGGTCCTGAGCCTGCTGGAGTCCGGCGCGCTGGAAGACCTCTGCATCTCGCGGCCCAAGTCCCGGCTCACCTGGGGCATCGACCTGCCCTTCGACACGGACTACGTCTGCTACGTCTGGTTCGACGCGCTCATCAACTACATCACGGCCCTGGGTTGGCCGCGCGGCGAGAAGTTCAAGAAGTTCTGGCCCTTCGCCAACCACGTCGTGGCCAAGGACATCCTCAAGCCGCACGCCATCTTCTGGCCGACCATGCTCAAGGCCGCCGGGCTGACGCCGTACATGAGCCTGAACGTGCACGGCTACTGGCTCGTGCGCGAGGCCAAGATGTCCAAGTCCCTGGGCAACGTCATCGAGCCGCTGAAGATGGTCGATTCCTACGGGGTGGACGCCTTCCGCTATTTCCTGCTGCGCGAGATGGTCTTCGGCTCGGACGCGGCCTTCTCCGAGGAGGCCCTGGTGGGGCGGCTCAACGCCGACCTGGCCAACGACCTGGGCAACCTCTTCAACCGCTCCCTGTCCATGTGCCACAAGTACTTCGGCGGCAAGATCCCCACGCCGCAGGAGGAGGGGCCCGAGGACGCCGAGATCAAGCGCCTGGGCCGCGAGGCCATGCACAAGTTCCAGACGCACCTGGAGGAGGTCCAGTTCTCGCGCGGGCTGGAGGGCCTCTGGGAGCTGGTGCGCGGCCTGAACAAGTACATCGACGCCACCGCGCCCTGGACCTTGTTCAAGAACAAGAACACGGCCCGGCTGTCCACGGTCATGTATGTGCTGCTGGAGAACATGCGCAAGATCGCCGTGCACCTCTGGCCGGTGATGCCCGCCTCGGCCGAGCGCATGCTGGAGCAGCTGGGCATCACCTTCGACAAGGAAAAGGTCTACCTGCCCAAGGAGCTGGACGCCTGGGGCATCCTGGACAGCGGCTCCGAGGTGGCCGAGACCTCCACGCTCTTCCCGCGCGTGGAGCTGCCCGAGCCCGCGCCCACGCCCAAGCCCGAGGGCGCGCCCAAGCCCGCGCCCAAGGCCGAGCCCCTGGCCGAGGCCGAATTCGAGGACTTCCAGAAGCTGGACATCCGCGTGGGCACCGTGCTGGAGGCCCTGCGCCACCCGGACGCGGACAAGCTCCTGGTGGTGCGCGTGGACCTGGGCGAGGCCGAGCCCCGGCAGATCGTCTCGGGCATCGCCGAATTCTTCAAGCCCGAGGACCTGCCCGGCCGCCAGGTGGTGGTCGTGGCCAACCTCAAGGCCCGCAAGATCCGCAAGCAGCTGTCCCAGGGCATGATCCTGACGGTGAAGACCGAGGCGGGCATGGAACTGCTCGCCACTCCGGGCCAGGTGCCCGGGGGGAGCAGGGTTTCCTAGCCGAAACGCCTGGTGTTTCGAAAAGGCCGTCCGGTTCCGGGCGGCCTTTTTTTCAGGCGTGGTTGCGCAGCTTCAGTTCCTGGGGATGGGGATTGAGGTAGACCTGCCCCGCCAGATACTCCTGGCCGTATTTCCGCACGTAGTGGTTGAGCAGGGTCACGGGCACGATGAGCGGGGTCAGCCCCCGGCCGTAGGCCCCGATGACCTCCAGAAGCTCCCGCTTCTCGTCCGGGCCGAGCGCCTTCTTGAAGTAGCCCATGACGTGCTGGAGCACGTTCACGTTCTTCTTTACCGTCGAGAGCAGGCCGAGGGCGCGGAAGAGCAGGGCGGCGTATCGTCCCGCGAGGGCATCCGCCTTTTCGCCGCCGGCCGAGGCCACCATGCGTCCCAGCTCCCGGTATGCCGGGATGCTGTGGGCCATGACCAGGAGCTTGTGCCTGGTGTGGAAGTCCACCAGCGCGCCGGGCGAGAGACCGTGTTCCAGGAAGTCCCGCCAGCGGCGCATGACGAAGATGCGGGCCAGGAAGTTCTCGCGCAGCAGGGGATCGTGGAGCCGTCCCTCGTCCTCCACCGGCAACAGCGGGAAGCGCTGCATGAACAGGCGGGCGAAGACGCCCTCCCCGCGCCGGGACGGAACGCCGCCTCCGGGTGGGTAGACCTTGACCTGGGACATGCCGCTGGAGGGAGAGCCGTACTTGAAGACGAAGCCGCACAGCCCCTCGGCCTCCAATCGATCCAGGGCCTCCCCGGCCCAGGACGTCATGCGCTCGGTGTGGTCGATTCCGGTTTTCTGGGTCAGGAGGCGGGGTCGGTCGGGATCGCCGACCAGGCGCATGGCCTCGCGCGGAACCGGCAGGCCGCATTCCACTTCCGGGCAGACCGGGACGTAATGCACGAAGGGGCCCAGGGTGTCGCGCAGGAAACGGTCCAGCTTGTGGCCGCCGTCATAGCGCACGTTCTCGCCGAGCAGGCAGCGGCTCACGCCGAGTTTCAGGATGGGGGCGTCGCTCATTGCCCCAGGAAAGCACCTCGGAATGGAAAAGGCAAGAAGGGAAGGCTGGTCAGGCCGGGCAGGCGGCCTCTTCCACGGCCAGGATCTTTTCCGCGATGCCCCGGCCCACCACGAGGTCCGAGCCGCGCACGCGGAGGCGGCAGGGGCCCGCGCTGGAAGAGAGGATCTCCACCGTGGTGCCTGGGGTCAGGCCCAGGGCGAAGACCCGGCAGCGGGGGCAGGCGCAGTCCTCGACGCGGGCGATGCGCACCACCGAGCCGTCGGGAAAGGAGGACAGGGAGCGGAGGCCGTCGTTTTCAGGCGCGGCAAGAGGATTCGAGAGGCCGTGGCAACCGCAGTGGTGGTGTCTCATGGCCGTGAGAATAAGAATCAATTTCGTGGCTGTCAATGGGCAATCGACATGGCCCGGAAGCCTTGCGGGACGGGCGTTCAATTGGATGTTGCCCCCGTGGCGGTTCTAGGCTATCAGGGGGGCCGTGCGTCAGCTCTCCCCCCTTGCCCTTCGCTTTGTGAATGCTTACCATCCGGTGTTTTCGGAACATCCAGCGGAACCATCAAAACGACCCGGCGGAATCCATGCCTAAGCGTACGGACCTGAAGAAGATCATGCTCATCGGCTCGGGCCCCATCGTCATCGGCCAGGCCTGCGAGTTCGACTACTCCGGCACCCAGGCCCTGAAGGCCCTGAAGGAAGAGGGCTACGAGGTCGTCCTCGTCAACTCCAATCCGGCCACCATCATGACCGACCCGGAGCTGGCCGACCGCACGTACATCGAGCCCATCGAACCCGAGACCGTGGCCAAGATCATCGAGAAGGAGCGGCCCGACGCCATCCTGCCCACCCTGGGCGGCCAGACCGGCCTGAACACGGCCGTGGCCCTGGCCGAATCCGGGGTCCTGGACCTCTTCGGCGTGGAGCTCATCGGAGCCTCCCTGCCGGTGATCAAGAAGGCCGAGAGCCGCGAGCTGTTCCGCCAGGCCATGGAGAACATTGGGCTCAAGGTGCCGCAGAGCGGCATCGCCCGGAGCATGGACGAGGTCCGCCTCTGGGGCCAGAAGCTGCCCTTCCCGATCATCATCCGTCCGGCCTTCACCCTGGCCGGAACCGGCGGCGGCGTGGCCTACAACATGGAGGACCTGGAGTCCATCGCGGCCCAGGGCCTGGCCGCCTCCATGAAGCACGAGGTCATGCTCGAGGAGTCCGTGCTCGGCTGGAAGGAGTTCGAGCTGGAGGTGATGCGCGACAAGAAGGACAACTGCGTCATCATCTGCTCCATCGAGAACCTCGACCCCATGGGCGTGCACACCGGCGACTCCATCACGGTGGCCCCGTCCCAGACCCTCACGGACCAGGAATACCAGCGCATGCGCGACGCCTCCCTGGCGATCATGCGCGAGATCGGCGTGGAGACCGGCGGCTCCAACGTGCAGTTCGCCCTCAACCCGGCCAACGGCGACATGGTGGTCATCGAGATGAACCCGCGCGTGTCGCGGTCCTCGGCCCTGGCCTCCAAGGCCACCGGCTTCCCCATCGCCAAGATCGCGGCCAAGCTGGCCGTGGGCTACACCCTGGACGAGATTCCCAACGACATCACCCGCGAGACCATGGCCTCCTTCGAGCCCGCCATCGACTACTGCGTGATCAAGATTCCCCGCTTCACCTTCGAGAAGTTCCCGGGCTCCGAGGACTACCTGACCACGGCCATGAAGAGCGTGGGCGAAACCATGGCCATCGGCCGGACCTTCAAGGAGGCCATGCAGAAGGGCCTCCGCTCCCTGGAGATCGGCGTGCCGGGCCTGGGCAAGAATTTCGAACCCAACGGCCTGGACAAGGCCGGGATCATGGCCAGCCTGCGCAAGCCCAATTCCAAGCGGCTCTTCGCCGTGCGCCACGCCATGCTGGCCGGGCTCTCGGAGGAGGAGATCTTCAAGGCCACCGCCATCGACCCCTGGTTCCTGCGCCAGATCCGGGACGTGCTCGACTTCGAGGCCGAGCTGAAGCGCTTCGGCTGCTCCGGCTGCGTGGACCCGGCCGACGCCGAGCTGCGCAACCTGCTGCGCAAGGCCAAGGAGTACGGCTACTCCGACCGCCAGCTGGCCACGCTCTGGAAGAAGGGCGAGGACGAAATCCGCGCCCTGCGCAAGTCCCTGGACATCGTGCCGACCTACTACCTGGTGGACACCTGCGCCGCGGAGTTCGAGGCCTACACGCCGTACTACTACTCCACCTATGAGTCCGGCCGCGAGGTCGCGCCCTGCGAGGGCAGGAAGGTGGTCATCCTCGGCGGCGGTCCCAACCGCATCGGCCAGGGCATCGAATTCGACTACTGCTGCTGCCACTCCTCCTTCGCCCTGCGCGAGATGGGCATCAAGTCCATCATGGTCAACTCCAACCCGGAGACCGTGAGCACGGACTACGACACCTCGGACCGGCTCTACTTCGAGCCCCTGACCTACGAGGACGTGCTGAACATCATCGACTTCGAGCAGCCCGACGGGGTCATCGTCCAGTTCGGCGGCCAGACCCCGCTCAACCTGGCCGTGCCGCTGCTCAGGGCCGGGGTGAAGATTCTCGGCACCTCGCCGGACAGCATCGACCGGGCCGAGGACCGCGAGCGTTTCAAGCAGCTCCTGCAGAAGCTCGAACTCAAGCAGCCGCGCAACGCCACGGTGCAGTCCCTGGACGAGGGCAAGCTCGCGGCGGCCGAGATCGGTTTTCCCCTGGTGGTCCGCCCGTCCTACGTGCTCGGCGGCCGGGGCATGGAGATCGTCTACTCCATGGACGAGTTCGAGGAGTTCTTCAAGCAGGTGTCGGTGATCTCGCCCGAGCATCCCATCCTCCTGGACAAGTTCCTGGAAAACGCCATCGAGGTGGACGTGGACGCCCTGTCCGACGGCGCGGACACCTACGTGGGCGGGGTCATGGAGCACATCGAGGAGGCCGGCATCCACTCCGGCGACTCGGCCTGCGTCCTGCCGCCGCACACCATCCCGGCCCATCTGGTGGCCGAGATCGAGCGCCAGACCGAGGCCCTGGCCCGCGAGCTGAACGTGGTCGGCCTGATGAACATCCAGTTCGCCATCAAGGACGGCGAGATCTACATCCTGGAGGTCAACCCCCGGGCCTCGCGGACCTCGCCCTTCGTCTCCAAGGCCACGGGCGTGCCCCTGGCCAAGCTGGCCACCCGGGTCATGCTCGGGGAGAAGATCAAGGACCTGGACCCCTGGGGCATGCGCAAGTCGGGCTACGTCTCGGTCAAGGAGTCGGTCTTCCCCTTCAACCGCTTCCCCGGGGTGGACGTGCTCCTGGGCCCCGAGATGCGCTCCACCGGCGAGGTCATGGGCATCGACAAGAGCGTGGGCCTGGCCTTCATGAAGGCCCAGCTGGCCTCGGGACAGCGCCTGCCCGAGGAGGGGACCGTGTTCATCTCGGTGAACGACCGGGACAAGACGGCCATCGTGCCCGTGGCCAAGGCCTTCAAGGATCTGGGCTTCAAGATCATGGCCACGGCCGGTACCGGCACCCATCTCAACGAGCACGGCGTGGAGACCGAGACCATCTTCAAGGTCTTCGAGGGCCGTCCCAACGTGGTGGACCACATCAAGAACAAGGCCATCAACCTGTTGATCAACACGCCCTCGGGCAAGCGCACGGTGCACGACTCCAAGAAGCTGCGCCAGGCCGCGCTGCTCTACGGCGTGCCTTACACCACCACCGTCACCGGAGCCCGGGCCATGGCCCAGGCCCTCGGCGAGGTGCGCGGCAGCGGCCTCAAGGTGCGCTGCCTGCAGGACCATTACGGACTGAAACGGGGCTGAGCCCCCAGGGCGGATTCGCGAATGAAGAAGGAATACTGCGGCCTCTTCGGCGTCTACGGCCATCCCGAGGCCGCGCGCATGACCTATTTCGGCCTCTATGCCCTCCAGCACCGGGGGCAGGAGTCCGCGGGCATCGTCTCCTGGGACGGGAGCAAGCTCCGCGAGCAGCGGGGCATGGGCCTGGTGGCCGAGGTCTTCAACGAGCGGCACCTGGGCAAGGAGCTCAAGGGCGAAGTGGCCATGGGCCACATCCGCTACTCCACCACGGGCGTCTCCCTGCTGCGCAACGCCCAGCCCTTCATGGTCCGCTTCGGCGACTACCGCCTGGCCGTGGGCCACAACGGCAACCTGGTGAACACCTACGAGCTGCGCAAGGAGCTGGAGGCCCAGGGGTCCATCTTCCAGACCACCATGGACACCGAGGTCTTCGTCCACCTCATCGCCAAGAACATGAACGGCTCCACCCTGGAGGACGCCGTCATCAAGGCCTGCCAGAAGATCAAGGGCGCCTACTCGCTGCTCATCATGGCCAACGACAAGCTCATCGCGGTGCGCGACCCGAACGGCTTCCGGCCCCTGGCCCTGGGCCGTCTCGGCACGAGTTACTGCTTCGCCTCCGAGACCTGCGCCTTCGACCTCATCGAGGCCGAATACCTGCGGTCCGTGGAGCCCGGCGAGATGATCGTCATCCAGGGCAACCACATGCAGAGCTACCGCATCGCCGAGCCCACGCGCGCGAGCCAGTGCATCTTCGAGCTCATCTACTTCGCCCGGCCCGACTCCCTGGTCTTCGACGAGGTGGTCTACGAGCGGCGCAAGGAGATGGGCAAGATCCTGGCCGGGGAGGCCCCGGTGGACGCGGACTACGTCATGCCCTTCCCGGACTCCGGCTCCTACGCCGCCCTGGGATACGCCCAGGCCTCCGGCCTGCCCCTGGAGTTCGCCATGATCCGCAACCACTACGTGGGCCGCACCTTCATCCAGCCGTCCCAGAACATGCGCGACTTCGGCGTGCGGGTGAAGCTCAACCCCGTGCGGAGCATGATCGCGGGCAAGCGCATCCTCATCGTCGAGGACTCCATCGTGCGCGGCACGACCATCCGCACCCGCGTGAAGAAGCTGCGCGAGCTGGGCGCGCGGGAGATCCACATGCGGGTCTCCTGCCCGACCATCAAGTTCCCCTGCTTCTACGGCATCGACTTCTCCTCCAAGGGCGAGCTCATCGCGGCCAACACGCCGGTGGCCGACATCGCCCGTTTCATCGGCCTGGACTCCCTGCACTACCTTTCCATCGAGGGCCTGCTTTCCTCGGTGAAGAGCAGGGATTCCTACTGTCTGGCCTGCTTCAACGGGGATTACCCCGTGGCCCTGCCGGACCACCTCGGCAAGATGTGTCTGGAGGATCAGGCCGCTCCCGGCATCATCAAGCAGTTCTGCTAGGAGACGCACGCCCATGAACAGCCTGGCCCCGGAACGCGACTGGCTGGCCCTGGCCCGCGAGGTCCTGGACATCGAGGTCGAGGGCCTGGCCGCGGCGCGCGGCCAGCTCGGCCCCGGGTTCCTCCAGGCCCTGCGGCGCATGGCGGGCTGCACCGGCCGGGTGGTGGTCACGGGCATCGGCAAGTCCGGCCTGGTAGGCCGCAAGATCGCGGCCACCCTGTCGAGCACCGGCACGCCGTCCTACTTCCTCCACCCCGTGGAGGGCGCGCACGGCGACATGGGCATGATCCGCGCCGATGACGTGATCCTGGCCCTGTCCAACAGCGGCGAGACCGACGAACTGCTGAACATCCTGCCCGCGTTTCGCGCCCTGGGCGCGTTCATCGCGGCCATCACCGGCGACCCGGAGTCCTCGCTGGGCCGTCTGGCCGACGCGGTCATCCCGGTGCACGTGCCGCGCGAGGCCTGCCCCCTGGGGCTGGCTCCCACGGCCAGCACCACCGCGACCCTGGCCGTGGGCGACGCCCTGGCGGTCTGCCTCATGGAGTACAAGGGCTTCGACACGAACGACTTCCGCCGTGTGCACCCGGGCGGCAGCCTGGGACGCCAGCTCTCGCTCTCCGTGGGCTCGCTCATGCACTCCGAGAACCTCCCCCTGGCCCGGCTCGGCGAGCCGCTGTCCCGGGCCCTGGAGACCCTCAACCGGGGCGGGCTCGGCCTGGTGGCCGTCCTGGACGGCGAGGGCCGCGTGGGCGGGGTGCTCACCGACGGCGACGTGCGCCGCATGGTCTGCCGGGGCGGCTTCCGGCCCGAGGATCCGGTGGAGACATACATGACCCGCAACCCCCGGCGCGTGCGCGTCGGCGACTCGGCGGCCCGCGCCCTGGACATCATGGAGGCGCACCAGATTCTCGTCCTGCCCGTGGTGGGCGAGGACGACCGGCTGGCCGGACTCATCCACCTCCACGACCTGCTGGGCAAGGGCCGTTTCCGCTTCGCCCCTGGTCCGTCCGGCGGTTCCGGCGACTGACATGGCGGAAACCCGAAGCCAGGCGGGCGACCCGGGCGTCTGCGCCCGCTGCGCCCTGCAAGGCCCCACCTGCTGCCGCACCGAGAGCGGCCGCGAGGAGTTCTGTTTTCCCCTGTCCGAGGCGGAGCAGGCCCGCATCCGCGAAATCCTGCCCCTGGCCGGAGGCTTCGCCCTGCAGGACAACACGGCGGCCTTCGTGGACGGGGTCTGCCGCCTGTTTCCCGGCGAGGACGCCGAGGTCCGGGCCCTGTTCCCGGCCCGCAAGCAACATTTCCGCCTGGCCCTGGACGAGCGGGGAGCCTGCCGGTTCCTCGGCGCCCAGGGCTGCCGCCTGCCCCGCGAGGGGCGGCCGTATTACTGCCGCCTGTTCCCGGCCTGGGTCACGGGCGGGGAGATCATGGTGTTCGACGCCCCGGGCTGCTTGGTCCGCCGGGAGTCCCGGAGCGTCGCCGGTCTTCTGGAACGGCTCGGCATGACCCGGGCCGAGGTCTTCGACCTGCACGGACGCCTGCGTCTGGCCTGGGGCCTGCCGCCCCGACGGGGCCTCGCGCCGGTTCCGCGCGGTTTCTGATGACGAGGATGCGATGAAGTTCTTGCGAATCCTGCTGGTTCTCCTGGTCTGCGGCGTGCTGCTCTCGGCCGCCGGGCTGTACCTGATCGTGCACTGGGCCTCCCGCGACCTGCCCGGGTTCCAGAAGATCACCGACTACCGGCCGCCCCTGGTGACCACGGTGTACTCCTCGGACAATCACGTCCTGGGCTACTTCTACCGCGAGAAGCGCTTCCTGGCCCGCCTGGACCAGATGAGCCCCTGGCTGCCCAAGGCCTTCCTGGCCGCCGAGGACTCCGGCTTCTACCAGCACGAGGGCGTGGACATCACGGCCATCCTGCGCGCCGCGCTCATCAACCTGAAGTCCGGGCACATCCGCCAGGGCGGCAGCACCATCACCCAGCAGATCATCAAGCGCCTGCTGCTGACCTCCGAGCGCAGCTACGAGCGCAAGCTCAAGGAAGCGATCCTGGCCTACCGCCTGGAACACTACCTGACCAAGGACGAAATCCTCACCATCTATCTGAACCAGATATTCCTCGGCTCCAACGCCTACGGCGTGGAGGCCGCCGCCCGCGAGTACTTCGGCAAGCACGTGAACGAGCTGACCCTGGCCGAGTGCGCCATTCTCGCCGGTCTGCCCCAGGCCCCCAGCCGCTACAGCCCCAACCGCGACCCCGAACTGGCCAAGAACCGCCAGAAGTACGTGCTCGAGCGCATGTTCGAGATGGGCTGGATCAACCGCGCGCAGTTCGAGGAGGCCCTGGCCCAGCCGCTGGTCTACAAGGGCATGCCGGACATCTCCTGGAAGGTGGGTCCGTACTACCTCGAAGAGGTGCGGCGCTGGCTCATCGACAAGTTCGGCGAGGACATGGTCTACGAGGGCGGCCTGCATGTCTCCACGCCCTGTGATCTGACCCACCAGGCGGCGGCCGACGCCGCGCTCAAGCAGGGCCTCCTGGAGGCCGCCAAGCGCCGGGGCTGGGACGGCCCGGTCCAGCACCTCGAACAGCACCAATTCCAGGCCTTCCTCGGCGACACGGACTACACCCCCGAGGACATCTGGCCCGGGCGTTGGATCAAGGTCCTGGTCACGGCGGTCGCGCCCACCCAGGCCCGGGTGCAGTTCGGCAGGCAGCAGGGGATCATCCCGGCGTCCAGCATGGGCTGGTGCCGCACGCCCAATCCCCGCCGCGCCCCGGAGGACGTGCCCAAGGTCACGGACGCCACCCGGGTGCTCAAGCGCGGCGACGTGGTCTGGGCCACGTTTTCGGAGAAACCCTCGCCGGAAAAGGGCGTGCACCTGCTCGACCTGGAGCGCCTGCCCGGTCCCGAGGGAGCGCTCGTCTCGATCAAGCCCGACACGGGCGAGGTGGTGGCCCTGTCCGGCGGCTTCAGCTTCGAGCTGAGCCAGTTCAACCGCGCCACCCAGGCCCTGCGCCAGCCCGGTTCGGCCTTCAAGCCCCTGGTTTATTCGACGGCCATCGACAACGGCTTCACCGCCGCCTCCATCGTTCTGGACGCGCCCATCGTGTTCGAGAACGTGGAGCTGGGCAAGATCTGGAAGCCCGAGAACTACGAGGGCATCTTCTACGGGCCCACGCTCCTGCGCACGGCCCTGGTCAAGTCCCGCAACCTGGTGACCATCCGCGTGGCCCAGAAGATCGGAATCCGCAGGATCATCGAGCGGGCCAAGGCCATGGGCCTGACCGCCGACCTGCCCGAGGACCTCTCGGTGGCCCTGGGCTCGGGCTCGGTGAGCCTGCTCAACCTCTGCCAGGCCTACACGCCCTTCGCCCGGGGCGGCACGACCATCAAGCCGGTCATGGTCCGCCGGGTGCTTTCGGCCTGGGGTGAGGAGTTGTACCGCTCCGAGCCCGAGATCAAGGACGCCATCAGCCCGCAGACCGCCTTCATCATGGCCACCCTGATGAAGGACGTGGTCCAGTACGGCACGGGCTGGCGCGCCAAGGAGCTCGGCCGACCCGTGGCGGGCAAGACCGGCACGAGCAACGACGAGCACGACGCCTGGTTCATGGCCTACACTCCCTATCTGCTCACCGGGGTCTGGGTCGGCTACGACCAACTTCAGCCCATGGGCCGCCTGGAGACCGGATCGCGTACGGCCAGCCCCATCTGGGTCTATTACCGCAAGCAGGTGGAGGACAAGTTCCCCTACCAGGACTTCGAGCAGCCCCCGGGCGTGGTCATGGTCCACGTGGACGCCAAGAACGGCCTCCTGGCCGGGCCCGGCACCACCGAGGACCTCTTCCTGCCCTTCAAGGAGGGCACGCAACCCACGGAGGTCTCGCGCGGCGGAGGCGACGTCTCCTCGGGCGGCGGGGCCTCGGGATCGGAAGAGGACTTGTTCAAGCAGGTCTACTGAGCGCCGCCGGCGGCGGGGAGGAACGATGGAACTCGAGCTCTTCCAGGTGGACGCCTTCGCCGACCGGGTCTTCAGCGGCAACCCGGCGGCCGTGGTGCCGCTGAGGAAGTGGCTTCCCGACGCCACGCTCCAGGCCGTCGCCTCGGAGAACAACCTCGCCGAGACGGCCTTCTATGTGAAGAAGGGAGAGTACTACGAGCTGCGCTGGTTCACCCCCGAGACCGAGGTGGATCTCTGCGGCCACGCCACCCTGGCCACCGCGCACGTGCTTTTTGAGCACAAGAAGTATCCCGACGCCTGCATCGTCTTCGAGACCCAGAGCGGGCGGCTGTTCGTGGAACGCGAGGGCGGGCTGCTCTCCATGGACTTCCCGGCCTGGGAGCCGAAGCCTTTCCCCGTGCCCGAGCGGGTGGTCCGCGGCCTGGGGGCCAAGCCCCGGGAGATGTGGGCCACGCGCGACTACCTGGCCGTGTTCGACTCCGAGGAGGAGGTCCGGGCGCTCAAGCCGGACATGGGCCTGCTGGCCGAGTTGGAGACCATCTGCGTCATCTGCACCGCGCCGGGCCGCGACTACGACTTCATCTCCCGTTCCTTCGCCCCGGGCGTGGGCATCCCCGAGGACCCGGTCACGGGTTCCTCGCACTGCACCCTGGCCCCGTACTGGTCCCGCAGGCTGGGCAGGAAGACGCTCACCGCGTTCCAGGCCTCGGCCCGGGGTGGCGAGATCTTCTGCGAGGACATGGGCGACCGGGTCAAGATCGCGGGCCACGCGGTCTGCTACCTGAAGGGCGCGATCCACCTGCCGGATTGAGGGGCTAGAGCAGCCGCAGGCTCCAGTTGAACCGCCCCTGGCGGTCCGAGTGAGGCACGGTCTTGGGCCAGAACTCCCGGATGGTCAGCAGGCGGGAATAGCCCGCCTTTTCCAGCTCCGCCCGATGCGGCGCGAGATCCAGCTCCCAATTGGGGTAGATCCAGTGGTTCTGCCCGATGCGGCGGACCCAGAAGACCTCGTTCATGGGGCTCTTCAGGGGCTCCTCCAAGTGCACGCCCTCGGCCAGGTGCCGCGACAGCCCCAGGGGCCAGAGGCCCTTGAGCACCACGCCGAGGGGCAGGGGGCTCTGGCCCGGCAGAGCCAGGAGGTCCTCGGCGGGCAGCTCGGGGCCGGCGTAGGCCGAGGTGAAGCCCATGCCCCGCAGTACCTCCAGGGCCAGGGCGTTGGCGATGTTGCAGAAGGGCCCGGCCGCGATCTCCAGTCCCTTGCGCTCGGGGAAGAGCGCGATCTGCCAGGGCGCGTTGCAGACGAAATCCCGTGCGCCCTTGCGGCGCAGCGATTCCAGGGCCTCGGCGCAGCGGGCCTCCTCCTCGGGCCAGAGCACGGGCGGCAGCCACCACTGCACGCGCGCGGCCATGCGCGGGGGCAGGGTGTGCAGGGCCTTGGGCTCCAGCCAGAGCGCCGGTTCGCCTTCCACGCGGCCCTTGGGCAGGACCCGGGAGAGGGTCATCTGCTGGGGACGGCGGCGCGGGGCCGGGGCGGGCAGGGCAGGGCGGAATTCCGAGGCGGCTTCCTCGCGCGGAGGACCGGAAGACACGACCATCCGCTCGAGTTCGTTGATGGCCCGAGCCAGTTCCGGCTCGCGGCGGTCCACCAGGAAGACCTTGCCTCCGGCGGGCGGCGCGGGCAGCCCCTTTTCCGGCCGAAGGTCCATGCGGCCGCGCTTGGGCACGTGCTGGCGGACCTTCACCGTGCGGTGCCAGGGCTCGTCCTCGCAGCCCAGGCGCAGCAGGTCGCCGGGCAGGAGCTCCTCGCGGGTCTGGAAGGAGATGCGGGTGATGGGTCGCCCTCCGGCCTTGGCCGTCTCGCGCTTGAGTGTGCCGAGGAAGAGGCCCGAGGCGGTCTCCTGGGAGCGGTCCACGGGCTGGTGCGGCCGCTGGGGCAGGAATCCGGCGTGGGTCCGGGGCCGTCCCAGGGCCTGGTCCAGGAGGCTCAGCGCGGCCTTGCGGGCCTCGGGCGTGTTGCCCTCGTCGCGCAGCAGGCGGTAGGCCTTGACCGTGTAATAGACGTAATGCGGCCCCTTCTTGCGACCCTCGATCTTCCAGGCCCGCACCCGGGGCACGTCCAGCAGCGGCCGGGCGAGCACGTCCAGGGAGAGGTCCAGGCAGGAGAAGAGCCGTTCGGGTCTGCCCTTGGAGCCCTGGCGGTAGAGGCGGCGGCAGGGCTGCACGCAGCGGCCGCGCAGGCCGCTCTTGCCGCCCAGCCAGCTG
The DNA here is from genome assembly GCF_023660105.1 of Desulfovibrio aminophilus. Taxonomy (NCBI): domain Bacteria; kingdom Pseudomonadati; phylum Thermodesulfobacteriota; class Desulfovibrionia; order Desulfovibrionales; family Desulfovibrionaceae; genus Desulfovibrio; species Desulfovibrio aminophilus. The sequence continues at coordinate 44,847 of NZ_JAMHGA010000012.1, forward strand.
CTCCACCAGCAGCGGCCGGAGACGCAGTAGCAGAGGGCCCCGTGGACGAATATCTCCAGGTCCAGGCCGTGGGGGCAGGAGGCGGCCAGCATCTTCACCTCGTCCAGGCTCAGCTCGCGGGGCAGGACCACGCGGCTGGCCCCCAGGTCGGCGGCGGCCCGCAAGGCCGCGCCGTGGGTCAGGTTGGCCAGGGTGGAGAGGTGGATTTCGCCGGAAAATCCGGTCTGCCGGGCCAGGTTCACCAGGCCCAGATCCTGGACGATGATCGCGTCCGGCCGTACAAGGCGGTTCAGCCGGTCCAGCAGGCGGCCCGCGGCCTCGGGATCGTCGGGCTTGAGCAGGGTGTTCATGGCCACGTAGACCCGGGCGTTCCGGTCGTGGGCCAGGTTTGCCAGCCGGGACAGTTGGCTGATAGAGAAGTTCTCGGCCTGCATGCGGGCCGAGAAGTGCTTGAGGCCCAGGTAGATGGCGTCGGCTCCGGCGGCCAGGGCGGCCAGGAAGGCCTGGACGTCTCCGGCCGGAGCCATGATTTCGGGTGTGGTCTTATTCATTCATGCCGGAAGGGTTGTTCATGACGCGACGGACATGCCGCGAGATGACGGTAGGGGAACTGACCCCGCTTGGTCAATCGGAAAGACCGGGGGAATTTTACCGGCTGCGCCTGCTCGGTCCCGGATTCGGAACCTGGGAGCCCGGGCAGTTCGTCATGCTCCGGCCCGCGTCCTGGGACCTGGAGCTGTTGTGGGGACGCCCGTTCTCCCTGGCCGGGGCGGACGAGGAGGGCGTCTCCCTGTTCTTCCAGGTGGTGGGGCGCGGCACGCGGCGGCTGGCCGCGCTCGCGCCGGGTGAGAAGGTCACGGTCTGGGGTCCGCTGGGCAACGGCTTCGCCGTTGAGCCCGGCACGCGCACCCTGATGCTGGCCGGAGGCGTCGGACTGGCCCCGTTCCTGGGCTACGCCGCCGCGCATCCCGCGCCGGAGAACCTGGAACTGCTCTTCGCCCATCGGCTGCCCCTGGACTGCTACCCATACGGGGAACTGGCCGCGCGGCTGCGGGCCGAGGCGGTCCACGAGGCGACCCCCGCGGACCTGCCCCGGGTCATTAGGCGGATCACGGAAAAAATCGCGGAATACGCGCCGGACGGGTTGGTGCTGGCCTGCGGGCCCACGCCGTTCCTGCGCACCGTGCGCCAGGCCGCCCTGGACCACGGGGTCCGGGCCCAGGTGTCCCTGGAGAACCGCATGGCCTGCGGCGTGGGCGCCTGCCTGGGCTGCGTCTGCCGGGACGGGCTGGGGCACCATGTGCAGGTGTGCACCCAAGGGCCGGTGTTCTGGGCCGGCGACGTGCAGCTCTAGGAGGCAATGCATGGACCTGACGACGGACATCACGGGCCTGCGGCTCAAGAATCCCGTGCTCACGGCCTCGGGCACCTTCGGTTTCGGCCTGGAGTTCGAGGACTACGGCGACCTGCGCGACCTGGGCGGCATCGTGGTCAAGGGGCTTTCGCTCAAGCCCCGCGAGGGCAACCCCATGCCCCGGCTGGCTGAGACGCCCTGCGGCATGCTCAACGCCATCGGCATCCAGAACCCCGGCGTGGAGTGCTTCCTTCGGGACAAGCTGCCGCGCCTGCCCTGGCGCGAGACCGCCGTCATCGCCAACCTCTATGCCTGCGGGGTGGAGGAGTTCGGCGAGCTGGCGGGCGTGCTTTCGGCCGAGGAGGGCGTGGCCGCCCTGGAGATCAACGTCTCCTGCCCCAACGTGAAGGAGGGCGGCGCGGCCTTCGGCCAGGATCCGCTCCAGATCGGCCGGGTGACCGAGGCGGTGAAGAAGCGCGCCGGGACCAAGCCGGTCATCGTCAAGCTCTCGCCCAACGTCACGGACATCGCGGCCTGCGCCCGGGCCGCCGAGTCGGCCGGGGCCGACGCCCTGTCGGCCGTGAACACACTTCTGGGCATGGCCGTGGATGTCCGCACCCGGCGTCCCCGCCTGGCCAACGTGGTGGGCGGCCTGTCGGGACCGGCCATCAAGCCGGTGGCCCTGCGCTGCGTGTTCCAGTGCGTCCGGGCGGTCGGCATTCCCGTCATCGGACTGGGCGGCATCTCCTCGGCGGAGGACGCCCTGGAGTTCCTGCTGGTGGGGGCGGCGGCCGTCCAGGTGGGCACGGCCAATTTCCTGCGCCCGGACTTCGCCTTCCGCCTGGCCCGGGAGCTGCCGGAGGCCCTGGCCGCCGTCGGCGCGGCCGGCCTGGACGCGTATCGCGGCGGGCTCGTCCTGCCGGAATGAAATGGCCTCCGGCCCCTTGCCAGGGAATCGGAATTGTATTAGGTAGACCTTCCTCTTGCGGAGAGGTGTCCGAGTTGGCTGAAGGAGCACGCCTGGAAAGTGTGTGTACCTTGACGGGTACCGGAGGTTCAAATCCTCTCCTCTCCGCCACATAGCATTCCAGGGAAGCCGGACGGCGGGTGATTCGAGAACCCCGTCAGGTCCGAAAGGAAGCAGCGGTATCGCCTGATCCCGGGTGTCCGGCTTCCCTTGAATAAGGGCGCGTTGCACGACACGCCCTTATTTTTTTCTTCTGTTCCCCGCACCTGTCCTCGCGTTGTCCACCGCCGCATGGCGGTGTTTCTTTTTCTCGCGCGTGCTTGACGCATGACATTTTTTTTGGAACTGTGCCCATTCATGTGCGACGAATCGTTCGATCGTATGTTCATGAGACATCAAGACGCGGAGGTGCTGCTGTGAAACGAATTCTTTCCATCCTCTCCGCGACCGCGCTCCTGCTGGGCGTGGCCGCCACCGCCTGGGCCCACTTCGGCATGGTCATCCCGAGCAAGCCCATGCTGGGCCAGGGCGACAAGGCCGTGGACCTGACCATCTCCTTCTCCCATCCCATGGAAGGGAAGGGCATGGACATGGCCAAACCCAAGAGCTTCGCCGTGTATGTCGACGGCAAGCCGCAGGATCTGCTGGGCGCCCTGTCCGAAACCAAGGTCATGGAGCACAAGGCCTGGAAGGCCAACTACGCGGTGAAGAAGCCGGGCGTGTACATTTTCGCGGTGGAGCCCCAGGCCTACCCTGAACCTGCCGAGGACAACTACATCATCCACTACACCAAGACCGTGGTGGCCGCTTTCGGCGACGAGGACGGCTGGGACGCGGACCTGGGCCTCAAGGCCGAGATCATTCCCCTGACCCGCCCCTTCGGCAACTACGCGGGCAATGTCTTCCAGGGCCTGGTCAAGTTCAAGGGCAAGCCCGTGGCCGGCTGCGACGTGGAAGTGGAGATGTACAACAAGGACGGCAAGTACGAGGCCCCCACCGAGTACATGAACACCCAGGTGGTCAAGACCGACGCCAACGGCGTGTTCACCTTCGCCTGTCCCAAGGCGGGCTGGTGGGGATTCGCGGCCCTGAATACCGACGACCAGAAGATCGAAGGCAAGGAAGTGGAAGTCGGAGCGGTGCTCTGGATCTACATGAACGACTTCAAGACCAAGAAATAGTATCGTTGTCTTTTCATCTGCTTCAAGGAAAAGCCGGGATTCCCGGCTTTTCCTTTTTCGTTTCTCTTGAAATCGCGCGGATTCGTTCATCTCCGGCAGGGCAGGGCGTGGTTTTTTCGCCGAAACTTCGGGCAAACGCTCACTTTTTCTTTACAAATCTTATTGGATCATATAGTTAGCCTTGCAAGCGAACACTCGCATTTTACAGGCTTGTCGCGAGCATGCCGCGTCTGTTCGTCCATCAAGTCATTTCGGCGGTCGCCGCCAGTTCTTCATTGATCGTTGTGATTCGGGGATACCGTAGGCCCAAGAAGGGGGGAAAGACCATGAAAATGTGGAGGGGGGTCCGGCCATCCTGGCTGGCCGCGTGCATGCTCGTTTGCGTCCTGGCGGCTCCCGGCGCGGCCGGAGCCGCTGGTTTCGCGCTCTATGAATACAGCGCCCGGGGCAACGGCATGGCCGGAGCCCTTGCCGCCACGCAGCGGCCCGACGCCTCGGCCGTCGCTTACAATCCCGCCACGCTGACCCAGTTGACTCGGCCGCAGGCAATGGTGGGCACGACCGTCATCACGCCCACTGCCACGGTGGTCCGCAACGGCGTGGACCAGAAGATCAAGGACCAATCCTTCGTCGTGCCGCACGCCTATTACGTGCAGCCCCTGTCCGAGAAGGTGGTGCTGGGCATCGGCGAGTTCACGCGCTTCGGCCTGGGCACCAAATATCCGTATGATTGGGGCGGGGCGGCCAAGATGTACGATGTGCTCTTCGAGTCCTATTCCGTTGCCCCCACCCTGGCCTTCCGCTGCACGGACGACTTGAGCATCGGCGTGGGCCTTGAGGTCATGAAGGCCTCGGTGGACATCAGGCGGCACATCGCGGCGGGCGGCAGCGACTTCGATATGCATCTCCAATCCGAAGGCGTGGCCATCGGCGGCAACATTTCCGCTCTGTACAAGTTCAACGAGGAATGGGCCGCTGGCCTCGTCATCCGTACTCCCATGGACCTCTACGGCTCCGGCACGGTGAGCTACTCCGGCGCCCGTGCCGCGCCGTTCAATGCCTATCGGGAGGGCGACATGAGCATGACCACCACCCTGCCCGACAGCTACACCCTGGCCGTAAGCTGGACGCCCAACGAGCAGTTCAGCATGGAGGCGGGGGCCACGTTCACCCGCTGGGAACAGTACGACAACTTCAAGTATGATTTCGACAACAACCCGCCCGCCGACACCACGGACTGGAAGTACTGGCGCAACGTCTGGCGATTGAACGTGGGCGCGGAATACTGGGCCACCGACTGGCTGGCCGTGCGCGCCGGTTACGTTTGGGACCAGGAGCCCATCCGTGACGGCTACGAGGACTACATGGTGCCTGGAAACGACCGCCAGATGGTCACCAGCGGCCTGGGCTTCAAATGGGATTCCCTGACCCTGGACCTCTCCTACCAGTATCTTTGGGCCAAGAATCGCGACAACTTCGCCATCTCGGAACCGTTCGCCACGCCCAACGTGAGTTTCAAGGACAACCACGTGCATCTCATCGGCGCGACCGTGGGATACCTGTTCTAGACGCATCCGCTTCTTCCGGTCATACGCGGGGGGCTCCGGCCCCCCGTTTTCTTTCCAGCGGGGCCGTGCTAGCTCATAAGGACCGCATCCGGCCGACGAGGAACCCCGCATGATCAGCGCCGAATCCATCTGTTTCTCCTATGATGGCGCGCAGGCTCTGCGCGACGTGAGCTTCGGGATAGAGGCCGGGAGCCTGACGCTCCTGGCCGGGGCCAACGGCGGGGGCAAGTCCACGCTCCTGACCCTGCTCGCGGGTCTGGCGAGTCCCGATTCCGGCCGCCTGCTCGTGGATGGACTGGCCATTCCCGGACAGGAGCGCGATCTGCGGCGCATGGGCCGCCTCGTGGTACAGGACGCGGACCTTCAGATCCTGGGGGCCACGGTGGGCGAGGACCTCCTCCTGGGACGGCTCGGGGCGGACGCGGACAGGGCCAGGGACATGGCCGCGCGCTTCGGCCTGGCCGAGACCTGGGACCAACCCGCGCAGGCCCTGTCCTGGGGCATGCGCCGCAAACTCTGCCTGGCCGCCGCCCTGTTGGACGATCCCCGCCTGCTTCTTCTGGATGAGCCCTTCGCCGGACTCGACTATCCCGGGGCGCTGGAGATGCGGCGCATCCTCGCGGAAAACCGCCGGAACGGTCTGACCCAGGTGGTGGCGGTCCACGATCTGGACCCGGTGGCCGATCTGGCCGACCGGATGCTCGTGCTCGACCAGGGGCGTCTCGTCCTCGCCGGTCCGCCCGCGGCGGTCATGGACGGATTGCTGCTCCACGGGGTGCGGCCGCCGTGCTCCTGGCTGGCCGGGAAGACGCTCTTTCCCTGGGACGAGAGCCGTGACTGAGGCCGCGCGGCGTCTGTTCGGCCTGGACCCCCGGCTCAAGCTCGGCTGGGCGCTGATCGCGGGAGGGCTGATCTGGCATGGAGGCACGCCCGGCCTCCTGGCCTGGATTCTGGTCTTGGGGGCCCTGGTGGCGCTGCTTCGGCCGCTGGGGCGCGACCTGTCCCGCCTCTGGCGCGGCGGCGCGTTGTTCGCCCTGTTCTGGGGCGCGCTCCAGGCCGGATTGCTCTGGTTGGACGGGGCTCCGTCCCTCCTTGTTCTGGGGCAGGCCTCCCAGCTGGCCCTGCGGCTTTTCGCCCTGGTGCTGCTGGGCCTGGGCCTGGTTCTGTCCACCCCGCCGAGGCAGAGCGGACTGGCCCTGGCCTGGGCCGGACGGCCCGTGCTCGGGGTCCGCGCCTGGGAACCGGCATTGGCCCTGACGCTCATGATCCATTTTCTGCCCCAGTGCCGGCGCGCCATGCGTGGGGTGCGGCTCGGGCTGGAACAGCGGCGGCTTGGCCTGCCGCTTACGCGCCGTTGGGCCCTGTTCGCCTCGGCCGTGCTGCGGGCCCTGGGGCGGCGGACCTGGGAGCAGACCCTGGCCGTGGCCTCGCGGGGTCTGGATGATCCCGAGGCCTGGATCGGAAGATTCCCGCCGCCGGACCGGAGCTGGCTGGCGGCCGGGGCGTTGCTGGCGCTACTCGGCGTGTTCTCGTTTTCGTGAGAGCGACAATACGGCCAGGGACAGGAGGAGCAGGCCGCTGTCGCGCAGCAGGGCCAGCGAGAGGTTGCTCGCGTTCGAGGGGTCCGTGCTGAAGCAGCCGCAGGCGATGTCCAGGCCGCGCCAGAGGGCCGAGGCCTCGGCGGAGAGGAAGGTCGCCATGAGCAGCGAACAGAGCAGGGCCGCGCCGCCGGACAGCGCGCCCACGACCAGGGACAGGCCGCAGAGCAGCTCCACCCAGGGCAGGAGCACGGCCGACGGGCCCACCAGCGCGCCGGGCAGGATGCGGTAGTTCAGGATGATTTGGCCGAAGGCCTCGGGGTGGAGCAGCTTGTCCCAGCAGGCGGCCAGGAAGACCAGGCCGAGCGCTACGCGGAGCAGGAGCGCGAACCGTTTCATTCGGAACGCTCCAGCGGGCCCCGGGTCATGATCCAGCCCTCGATGCCGTTTTCCAGCACGGCCACGTCCAGGCCGTGGCGGAGCAGGGCCTCGGCCACCGCGTGGCTCGCGCCGCAGGCCATGCCGTCGCAGTAGACCACGATGGTCTTGTCTCGGGGAAGATCGGCGCCCTTGCCCTCGGCCGCCTGCTTCGGGGGCAGGCTGACGGCCTTGGGCACGTGGGCCATGGCGTAGGCCTCGGGCTCGCGTGCGTCCACGAACACGGCCCGGCCCTCGCTGAGCAGGGCCGCCGCCTGGAGCGGGGAGAGGGTCTTGAAGCGGAGGCGCATGGCCTCGGCCTCGCGCTGGGCGAAGTTCTCCAGCAGGGGAATGCCGTCGGGACGGAGTGCGTTGACCCCGGCCGCCAGGGGCAGGGCCAGGAGCAGCAGGAGCATCGCCTCCTTGAGCATGCGGCGCGTGGAACGGGAACTCATGGCGGGATTCATACTGAAACGCGGGCTTTCTTGCAATGCCGCCGTCGGCGCGGTATTTTGACCAGGATGGAGGTGCCGCCATGCTGCAGATGACCGCCGAAGAGGCCCGAACCTTTCTGGAAAGCCGTTCGGCCGAGGAACACACCCTGTTGGATGTCCGGCAGCCCTTCGAATACCAGGAGTTTCATCTGCCGGGAGCGCGCCTCGTTCCCTTGGAGGAACTGGCCGAGCGGGCTGGCGAACTCCGGCCGGACAAACCCCTGCTCGTCTATTGCCGCTCCGGGCGCCGCAGCATGGCCGCCGCCGGACTCCTGGAGGGCCTGGGTTTTTCCCGGGTGATCAACCTGCGGGGCGGCATCGCGGCCTGGCGGGGCGGAGTGGCCGTGGGACCGGACCATCAGGGGTTGGAGTTCTGCCTCGCGGCGGCGGGCAAGGGCGATGTGCTGCTGCTGGCCTGCGGAATGGAGATGGCGCTTCAGGAGTTTTACGAGGACCTCATGGCCCGGGCCGAGAGCCAGGACGTGCGGCTGGCGTTCCGGCAGCTGGCCGGGTTCGAGGTGCGGCATCGGGAGCGGCTTTACCGCCTTTACGCCAAGGAAACCGACGGGAGCCTGGACCGCGAGGCGTTCGAGGCCGAGGCCCTGGTCCGGGCCCGGACCGCGCGCGGCGAGGCCCTGGCCGAGGGCGGCGTCGAGCCCGGGCATTTCCTGGAAGCCGGCCCGCGCGTGGCCGATCCCCGGGACGCTCTGGAACTGGCCATGCAGTTCGAGGCCCAGGCCCTGGATTTCTATCTGCGCTGCTCCGATCAGGAGCACGCCGACCAGGGGACGGCCAAGATGCTTCTGCAACTGGGGCAGGAGGAACGGGCCCATTTGCGCATGCTCGGCGCGTTGCTGGAACGTCGGGCCGAGCAGGCTTGACGGCCCGTCAGGCGGTTTTCGTCCCCATGGCCTTGCGGGCCGTGAGCATGCGGGCGTTGGGCAGGATGATTCCGGCCACGATGAAGACCACGCCGAAGAGCTGCAGGGCCACCACCTGCTCGCCGAGGATCAGCCCGGCCGCCGCCAGGGTGGCCACCGGCTCGAAGGTGGAGAAGATGGAGGTCCAGGCGCTGCCGATCTTCTCGATGGCCAGGTAGAGCAGGGAAATGGCCAGGGCCGTGGGCACGATGCCGAGGCTCAGGCCGATGCCCAGGCGCTCGAAGGTGTTCAGCTGGAAGATCGTTCCCGGGCCGTTGATCACGGTGAAGGCCAGGGCCGCGAACAGGACCACGAAGAAGGTGGCCTGGAGCGGCTCTTCGTTTTTCAGCAGGAGCTGGACCGCGATGAGATAGGCGGAGAACAGGAGCATGGAGACCAGGGCGTAGAACACTCCCGCGCCCGAGAGCCCCTTGAGGAAGGCGTCGTAGAAGACCAGGGCGCAGCCGAGCATGACCAGGGTGAGGGAGGCGACGACGCAGCGGTCGATGCGCAGTCGGAAGATCAGGGCCGAGAGCAGGGTCACGGCCACGGGATAGAAATAGAACACCAGGGCCGTGGTGGAGGCCGGAATCCGCTCCAGGGCCATGAAGAAGAGCACGCTCTGGAGGACGTAGAACACGCAGCCCAGCAGCGCGGCCTTGGCCAGAAGGCGGGGGCTCGGCCGCAGGGCGGCGGGATTGCGGATGAGCAGGACCACGGCCAGGATGAGCGCGCCGAAGGCGAAGCGGTGCTGGAGCATGCCCCAGGTGTCCATGCCCGCGGCGAAGCCGAGCTTGGCCATGATGGCCATCATGCCGTAGCAGATGGCCGAAATGACGGAATAGACCATTCCCCGGATCATGGTTCCTCCAACAAAGGAGGGGACCCTACTCTGGAAGCTCCTGACTGCCAAGCCTTTTGAGCAGGACGAGATATTCCTGGTTGCCCTTCGGGCCCTGGAGGCCGGCCGGAGCCGTTCCGAGGCAGGCCAGGCCGAGCTGCTCCGAACAGAAGCGCAGCACCGCGTCCACGGCCTCTTGCCGGTCCGCCTCGTCGCGCACCACGCCCTTGTCGGTGCGGCCCGGGCCCAGCTCGAACTGCGGCTTGACGAGGACGGCGGCCACCCCGCCGGGCTTGAGGAAACGCAGGCAGCCTTGCAGCACGCGGGTCACGGAGATGAAGGACACGTCGGCGGTGATGCAGTCCACGGGCTCGGGCAGGAGGTCGTCCGGCGGCTCCTTGAGGTTGACCCGTTCCAGGACCACCACGCGCGGATCCTGGCGCAGCTTCCAGTGCAGCTGGCCGTAGCCCACGTCGGCGGCGTAGACGCGCAGCGCGCCGTGCTGGAGCAGGCAGTCGGTGAAGCCGCCGGTGGAGGCCCCGGCGTCCAGGCAGACCATGCCCGAGGGATCGAGGCCCAGGCGCTCGATGGCCGTGAGCAGCTTGAAGCCGCCCCGGCTGACGAAGCGCTCCACGCCCTCGACCAGGAGTTCGGCGTCGGCCGGGAGCATCTGGCCGGGCTTGGCGATGGGCGTCTTCTGCCCGCGTTCGATGACGAAGGCCTGGCCCGCCATGACGAGGCGCTTGGCCTTCTCGCGGCTTTCGGCCAGGCCCCGCAGCGCCAGGAGCTGGTCGGCCCGCTCCCGCGCGGCCATCAGCGTTTCGTCAGGCCCAGGCGGCGGACCACATTGGCGGCGGCCTTGGCCGTGTATTCCTCCGGGCTCAGGGCGGCCTTGTCCCCGGGCTGGAGGATCAGCTCGGGCCGGTTGGCCAGGGCCGGGTCGGGCGTGATGCCGAACTCCGGCGGGAAGGTGTTCTCGAAGTACTGCTGCTGGAAGCCCACGAACTTGAGGTGGTGGGCAGTTGCGTCCAGGATGCAGGACTCACCGGCCGAAACCAGGCCGAGTTCCTTGGCTCGGCGCGCGCCCGCCAGGCATTCGCCGCCCTGGGTGCAGGCGATGTGGCCGTGGCGGTTGGCCAGGAGCATGCCCTCGATGATGGCCTGTTCCGTGACCTGGACCACCTGGAAGGAGTTCTCCCCGCCCAGGGCCTCGTAGCGCTCGGCGAAGTGCTTCACGCGGGGGAAGGAGACCGGGTTGCCGATCATGGCCGCCTGGGCCACGCTCGGGGTCACGGGCACGGGCGCGTAGGTCCGCTTGGCCGGGTCGTCCACGGCGTAGTAGCGGTAGACCGGGTCCGCGTGGTGCGACTGCACGCCGAAGATGCGCGGCAGGGTCTCGATGATCCCCAGGTCCAGGAGCTTGAGGAACCCGGCCATGACCGCCGTGATGTTGCCCGCGTTGCCGATGGGCACGAAGACGCACTTCCCGGCCATGTCCCAGCCGTACCACTGGGCCACCTCGAAGGCGTAGGACTCCTGGCCCAGGATGCGCCAGGCGTTCTTGGAGTTGAGCAGGGCCACGCGGTAGTTGTCGGCCAGGTACTCGACCACCTTCATGCAGTCGTCGAAGACCCCCGGGACCTCCAGGACGATGGCTCCGCTGCCCAGGGGCTGGGCCAATTGCTGGGGCGTGACCTTGCCGTGGGGTAGGAGGACCACGCTCTTGATCGGGCCGCCGACGTAGGCCGCGTAGAGGGCCGCCGAGGCCGAGGTGTCGCCCGTGGAGGCGCAGACCGTGAGCACCTGGTCCCAGCCCTGGCGGCGGATGCAGTGGCGCAGGTAGCTGAAGGCGCAGGCCATGCCCCGGTCCTTGAAGGACGCGCTCGGGTTCTGGCCGTCGTTCTTGTAGGCCGTGCGCAGCCCGGTGATCTCCCGCAGGGCCGGGCTGGACTCCACGATGGGCGTGTTGCCCTCGCCCAGGCAGACGATGTCCTCGGGCTCCAGCACCGGGGCCATGAGTTCGTAGAAGCGGAAGATGCCGCGCAGGGCCGGATCCTTGGAGGCCGCGCGGGCGTCGAATATCTCCCGCCATTCCCGGCCGGAGGTCTTCTTCAGGCTGTCGAAGGTCGTGTCGCGCAGCAGGAAGACGCCGCCGCATTCGGGACAGGTGTAGAGCAGCTCGTCGATGCCGTAGGTCTTGCCGCAGCCCAGGCAGTGGTATTCCATGACGCCGCGGTAGGTGGGAAAGTGCGGTTTCATCCGGGGTCTCCGAATTCGGTTAGGGCCAGACGCGCGGCATGCTCAGGATGACCATGACCGCGCCCAGGCTCATTTTCAGGGTGGTGCCCAGGGCCTTGCCCCAGAAAGCGCCCGTGGCCGCGCGCCGGGCCGCCGGGAAGTCCTTGCCCTGGATGAGTTCGATGAGCAGGCAGCCGGCGAAGGCCCCGGCCAGGGAGCCGGCGAGCGCGCCCAGGCCGAAGAGGAAGGGGGCCCCCAGGATCGCCCCGGCGATGGCCCCGACGATGCCGCCCAGGTTGCCCTTGGCGCTGGCGCCGTACTTGCGCGCGCCGTGGGCCTGGGCCGCGAACTCGGCGGCCTCTCCCGCCAGGGTCAGGGCCAGGAGCAGGCCCATGAACAGCCAGGTCATGCCGCCGGGCTGGGCCGGATGCAGCCAGGTCCAGGCGGCCAGCAGCGTCAGGGCCACCCAGTTGGCGGGCAGGCCGAAGACGTGCAGGAACTGCACGGCCGTGACCAGGGAGAGGAAGAGCGCGGCCCAGACATGGTCCATCAGGCGTTCCTCAGGTCCAGCACGCGCTTGGCCTTGCCCTCGCCCTTGGGAATGGAGTCGTGCTGCACGAGCTCCACCCGGGGCGTGATGAGCAGTTCGTCGCGCAGCCGGTCGGCGATGCGCTTCTGGAGCTTCTGCAGGGCGCGCATGTCTTCCACGAAGTATTCTTCCTTGATCTCCACCTTGACGCGCATCTGGTCGATGAATTCCTCGGTGAAGAGCTCGATGACGTAGTTCTGGCCCACCTCGGGCAGACACATGAGGGCCTGCTCCACCTGCATGGGATAGATGTTCACGCCCTTGATGATGAGCATGTCGTCGGCCCGGCCGGTGATCCGGTCGATGCGGCGGTGGGTCCGGCCGCAGGCGCATTCGCCGGGCAGGAAGCGGGTCAGGTCCCGGGTGCGGTAGCGCAGGATGGGCATGCCCTCGCGGGTCAGGGTGGTCATGACCAGCTCGCCAACTTCGCCCTCGGCCACGTGCTCGCCGGTCTCGGGATCGACGATCTCCGCCAGGTAGGAGTCCTCCCAGAGGTGCATGCCGTTCTGGCGTTCGCACTCGAAGGCCACGCCCGGGCCGTTCATCTCGGAGAGGCCATAGGAGTTGTAGGCCTTGAGGTGGAGCAGTTCCTCCACGCGGCGGCGCACCTCCTCGGTGTGGGGCTCCGCGCCGATGAGCGCGATGCGCCACTTGAGATCCGCCGGGTCGATGCCCTCGGACTTGAGGAAGGCCCCGAAGTACAGGGCGTAGGAGGGGATGATGTGCACGGCCGTGACGCCGAAGTCGCGGATGAGCTTGACCTGGCGCTTGGAGTTGCCTGCTCCGGCCGGGATGGTCAGGCAGCCGAGCTTCTCGGCCCCGTAGTGGATGCCCAGGCCGCCGGTGAACAGGCCGTAGCCGCTCATGTTCTGGAAGATGTCGCCCCGGCGCATCCCGGCGGAATACATGCTGCGGGCCATGAGGTCGGCCCAGCGGTCCAGGTCGGGCTGGGTGTAGAAGATGGCCGTGGGCGACCCGGTGGTGCCGGAGGAGGCATGCAGCCGTACGAACTCGTCCAGGGGGCGGCAGAGCAGGCCGTGGGGATAGTTCGCGCGCAGGTCGTTCTTGGTGGTGAAGGGCAGGCGGCGCACGTCGTCCACGCTCTTGATGTCCTCGGGACGGACACCGGCCTTGGCGAGGTGCTCCTTGTAGAACGGGGAATTGACGGCGTTTTCCACCACGGCCCGCAGGCGCTCGGCCTGGAGGCGAAGCAGGTCCGCGCGGGGCAGGGTCTCCTCCGCAGTGTAGAACATGGGTCCTCCCGACTGGTTATTCGTAGGGCGACTCGGACGGGTAGGGCGTGGCGCTCAGGTTCTCGAACGCGGTGTACTTCTTGAGGAAGGCCAGCTCCACCTCACCCACCGGGCCGTTGCGCTGCTTGCCGATGATGATCTCGGCGATGCCGGCCTTCGGGTTGTCGTCCTTCTTGTTGTAGAATTCGTCGCGGTACAGGAAGATGATCACGTCGGCGTCCTGCTCGATGGCGCCGGATTCGCGCAGGTCCGAGAGCATGGGGCGCTTGTTCGTGCGCTCCTCCACCTTGCGGTTGAGCTGGGACAGGGCGATGACCGGGATGTTCAGCTCCTTGGCCAGGGCCTTCAGGTTCCGCGAAATGTCCGAAATTTCCTGCTCGCGCGAGTCGATGTTGCGGCTGGAGCGCATGAGCTGGAGGTAGTCGATGACCACCAGCCCGAGCTTGTGCTCGGCCTTGAGGCGACGGCAGCGGGCGCGCAGTTCCAGGGTGGAGAGCGCCGGGGTGTCGTCGATGAAGATGGGCGCCTTGCCGAGCACGTCCGCGGCGTCCTGGAGCTTGGCCCAGTCCGAGTCCTCGATGAAGCCGCTGCGCAGGCGGGACAACTCGACCATGCCCTGGCAGGCCAGGAGACGGGTCATGAGCTGTTCCATGCTCATTTCCAGGGAGAAGACCGCCGTTGGCACCTCGGACTTGACCGCCGCGCGCAGGGCGAGATTCAGGGCGAAGGCCGTCTTGCCCATGCTCGGGCGGCCCGCGACGATGATCAGGTCGGAGTTCTGCAGGCCCGAGGTCATCTCGTCGAAGCGCACGTAGGTGGTGGCGATGCCCGTGACCGCGGACTTGTTCTCGTAGCGTTGCTCGAGCTGGTCGAAGACCCTGTGCACCAGGTCCTTTGAGGCCATGTAGGTGCTCTGGGCCTTGGCCTCGGCGATCTCGAAGATCTGCTTCTCCGAGGCGTCCAGCAGGGCGTCCACGTCCCGGGCCTCGTAGCACTCGGAGATGATCCCGCTGGAGACGTCGATGAGGCGGCGCAGCACGGACTTGTCGCGCACGATGCGCGCGTGGTGCAGGGCGTTGGCCGCGCTCACCGGGGAGTCGGCCAGCTCGGCCAGATAGACCGGGCCGCCCACCTGGTCCAGCTCGCCGGACTGCTTGAGGGCGTCCGTGACCGTGACCAGGTCGATGGGCCTGTTCAGGTTATAGAGGTCGATGAAGCACTGGAAGATGGCCGCGTGGGCCGGGGAGTAGAAGTCGTCGGGACCGACGAGGTCCACCAGGGAGTTGAAGAGGCTGTTCTTCAAAAAGACACCCCCCAGAACCGCCTGTTCGGCTTCCAGGTTCTGGGGGGGGACCTTGCGCAGGAGATCGGAGGAGGCCCTGGGCTGGGCCTCCCCCGATGGATTTCTGTCGCGGCCCCTAGGCCTGCTGGTCGTTTCCTTCCGTCCGCTGTTCATCGGTCGTCTCGGGAGCGGACTGCTCCGGCTCCTCGGCAACATGGCCTTCACGAACCACGGAGAGCTTGATGGCGGCGTGGACGTCGGGGTGCAGCTTGACCTCGATCTCGTACTCGCCCAAGGCGCGGATGGCTTCGGCCAGGACGATCTTGCGGCGGTCGATCTCGATGCCCTTCTCGGAGGCCAGGACGTCGGCGATGTTGGCCGAGGTCACGGAGCCGTAGAGCTTGTCGTTCTCGCCCACGCGCACGGCGATGGTCAGGGCCACGCCGTTGATGCGCTCGGCCACGTCGGCCGCGCCGGTGCGCAGCTTGTCGGCCTTGGCCTGGAGCTTCTTGCGCTCCAGTTCGAACTGCTTCAGGTTCGCCTCGGTGGCGGGCATGGCCAAGCCCTGGGGCACCAGGTAGTTGCGGCCGTAGCCGGGCTTGACGGTGACGATCTGACCGAGGCGGCCGAGGGCCTCCACGTCGGCACGCAGAATGAGTTTCATCTCCGGCCTCCTACAGGGTACGCTTCTTCACGTCCGTGCTGTGCACGGTGGTGTAGAAGAGCAGCGCCATCTGGCGGGCGCGCTTGATTTCAGTGGTCAGCTGCCGCTGGTGCTTGGCGCAGGTGCCGGTGATGCGGCGGGCGATGATCTTGCCGCGCTCGGTGATGTAGTCCCGAAGGATGTCGGCGCGCTTGTAGTCCAGGGGCAGGTTCTTGTCCGCGCAGAAGCGGCAGAACTTCTTGCGGGGGGTGAACTTCTTGCGGAATGCCATGGCCAGTCCTCCTTACGCCGCGGTCGTGTCCGACAGGCGGACGGTGACGAACTTGAAGATGCCGTCGGTGATGCGGATGTTGCGCTCCAGCTCCGCGACGAGCGGGCCGGGGCCGGCATACTCCAGGCGCACATAGTAGCCACGGGTCTGCTTCTGGACCGGATAGGCCAGGGTGCGGATTCCCCAATCGTCGACGACGTTCACCTTGCCCCCCTCGCGGTCCACGATGGCGGAGAGGTTGTCGATGAGCGTCTTGCGGTTCTCCTCGGCCAGCTCGGGCGAGAGAAGAACCAGCGTCTCGTAGGTCTGAGACATGCGTTCCTCCTTTTGGTCTATGGCCCTTCCCGTCGGGGAAGAGCAAGGCAGAACGGGCAACTTATTCGCTTGCCCCGCTGCTGTCAAGGCCGTTTCGTCTTGTCCGTGTCGGGCGGCGTCCAGCCGCACTCCTTCTTCGGCCCTCAGCCGAGGCCCAGGTTCGAGAGGGCCTTGCGGCAGAGCCAGAAGGACACGGCCAGGACGGCCAGGACGATGAGTCCCTTGAGCATCTCAGATCCCCATGATGCTGAAGCCGGAGTCCACGTAGAGCACTTCCCCGGTGATTCCGGCGGCCAGGGGGGAGGCGAGGAACAAAGCCGTGTTGCCGACATCCTCGGTGGTCACGTTGCGGTGCAGCGGGGCGTGCTCCTCCACGTGGGCCAGGATGCTCTTGAAGCCGGAGATGCCCGAGGAGGCCAGGGTCTTGATCGGCCCGGCGCTGACGGCGTTGATGCGCACGCCCTTTTGGCCCAGGTCGGCGGCCAGGTAGCGCACGCTGGCCTCCAGGGCGGCCTTGGCCACGCCCATGACGTTGTAGTTGGTCACCACCTGGGTGGAGCCGTGATAGGTCATGGTCAGGACCGAGGCGTCGGGGCTCAGCAGTTCCTCGTAGGCCCGGCAGAGGGCCACCAGGGAGAAGGCCGAGATGTCCAGGGCCAGCTTGAAGCCGTCGCGGGAGGTCTCGATGTAGCGGCCCTTGAGGTCGTCGCGGTTGGCGAAGGCCACGGAGTGCACGAGCACGTCCACGCCGCCCCATTTTTCGCGCACCATGTCCACCGAGGCGCTGATGCTCGCGTCGTCGGTCACGTCGCAGGGGAAGACGAATTCGCCGCCCAGAGCCTCGTTGATGGGCTCGACCCGCTTCTGGATGGCCTCGTTCACATAGCTGAAGGCCAGGCGGGCGCCGTTCTTCTTGAACGCCTCGGCGATGCCGTAGGCGATGCTCTTGTCGTTGGCCACTCCGAAGACGAGGGCCCTCTTTCCTTGCAGAAGCATGTTCAATCTCCTTGGTTCGTCTCGGAAGGCTAAACCGCCAGCTCCGTTCCGGTCAACAGGCGATAGGCTTCCAGATATTTCTCCTGGGTCTTTTCGGCGATCTCCGCCGGGATGCGCGGGGCCGGAGGCCGCTTGTCGAAACCGATCTCCTCCAGCCAGTCGCGCAGGAACTGCTTGTCGAAACTCGGCTGGCCCCGGCCGGGGGCGTAGCCGTCGGCGGGCCAGAAGCGCGAGGAGTCAGGGGTCAGGACCTCGTCGATGAGCAGCAGCCCGTCGGCGGTGGCGCCGAACTCGAACTTGGTGTCCGCGATGAGGATGCCCCGCGTCCGGGCGTGGGTCCGGGCCCGGGAATAGATCGCCAGCGAGAGATCCTGGACCTTGCCCATGAGCTCCGGTCCGAGCATGGCCGCGGCTTGGTCCACGGTGATGTTCTCGTCATGCTGGCCGATCTCGGCCTTGGTGGAGGGCGTGAACAGGGGCGTTTCCAACATGTCGGACTCGCGCAGGCCCTGGGGCAGCTTGTGCCCGCTGACCATGCCGGTCTTCTGATAGTCCTTCCAGCCCGAGCCGGTGATGTAGCCGCGCACGATGCACTCGATGGGCAGGGGCTTGGCCTTGCGCACCAGCACCGAGCGGCCCTTGAGCATGGCCGAGTAGGGGGCCAGGGCCTTGGGGAAGTCGGCGGCGTCGGCGGCCAGGATGTGGTTCCCGATCAGGTCCTCCATCATCTTCATCCAGAACAGGGTGATCTGGTTCAGGATCACGCCCTTGAGCGGGATGGGGTCGGGCATGACCACGTCGAAGGCCGAGATGCGGTCCGTGGTCACGATGAGCAGGGTGGAGGGATCGATCTCGTAGATGTCCCGGACCTTGCCCCGCGAGGCCAGCTTGAATTCCTTGATGTCGGTGGTGACGACGGCGGGTGCGCTCATGGTGCTACCTCTTTTTCTTCTTGGGGATGCGGCATTCCACGGAACGGGCGTGGGCCTCCAGGCCTTCCAGCCGCGCCAGCCGGGCGATCTTGGCCCCATGCGCGCCCACGAAGGCCGGGGAGGCTGCCACGATGCTCGACTTCTTGCAGAAGGTCTGCACGGACAGGGCCGAGGAGAACCGCGCCGTGCCCAGGGTGGGCAGAACGTGGTTGGGGCCTGCGAAATAGTCGCCCACGGGCTCGGGACAGTGGTGGCCCATGAAGATGGCCCCGGCGTGGCGGATGGACGGCAGCAGAGCCCAGGGCTCGGCTACGGCCAGTTCCAAGTGTTCGGGGGCCAGGCGGTTGACCATGTCCACGGCCGTGGACAGGTCCGGGGTGAGGACCAGCGCGCCCCAGTCGGCCAGCGACTTGGCGGCGATCTCGGCGCGCGGCAGGCTCTTGAGCTGGGCGGCCAGCTCGGAAGTCACGGCCTTGGCCAGCTTTCTGTCCGGCGTGGCCAGGACGCAGGCGGCCAGGGGGTCGTGCTCGGCCTGGGAGAGGAGGTCCGCCGCCAGCCAGGCCGGATCGGCCGAGGCGTCGGCCAGGACCGCGATCTCGCTCGGCCCGGCCACCATGTCGATGCCCACCTCGCCCACCAGGAGCGACTTGGCCGTGGCCACGTAGATGTTGCCCGGCCCGGCGATGACGTCGCAGGGACGGATGGTCCTGGTGCCGTAGGCCAGGGCCGCCACGGCCCAGGCGCTGCCCGAGAGGTGGACCTCGTCGATGCCGAGCAGGGCGGCCGTGGCCAATATATAAGGATTGAGCGTGCCGTCGGCCCGGGGCGGGGAGACGACCGCGATCTCGCGCACTCCGGCCACCTGGGCGGGCACGGCGTTCATGATCAGGCTGGAGACCAGCGGGGTCTCGCCGCCCTGTCCGCCCGGGACATACAGGCCCACGCGGTCCACGGGCAGGACCAGCTGGCCCAGGATGGCGCCGTCCGGGGACGTGGTCAGCCAGGAGTTCTCGCGCTGGCGTTCGTGGAAGGCCCGGACATTGGCGATGGCTTCGGCCAGGATGGCCGCGTCCTCGGACGGAACGGCCTTGAGGGCCTTGGCGATGGCGGTCTTGGACACGCGCTGCCGGGCCGCCGTGAAGGTCGGGCAGTCGAAGCGGCGGGTGTAGTCCGCCAGGGCGGCGTCGCCGCGTTTCCGCACCTCGGCCAGGATGCCGCGGACCACGTCCCGGACCTTGGATTCGGGATTGCGGCGGCCTTCCAGCCGCTTGTTCAGCGCGGGCCAGTCCCCGGGGCCCGAGTAGACGATCTGTTTGAGGGGCATGGGTGTTCCGTGGTTCGAGGGGTTGTCGTCGAGGCCGGAATATACGGGAGGCGGCGCGGAAAGTCGAGCTGGGCCGAGGCACAAAAAAAGGCCGGGGCTTGCGCCCCGGCCCGGGTATGGCTTGGATCCTGGTTCCAGCCGGAGCTAGAACTCGTACTTGAGGCCCGTGCTCAGCTTGTAGGCGTCGGCGGGATTGCGGGTGGCCGAGGAGGCCCACACATCCTTGTCGTAGCCGTTGTTGATGTAGCCCAGGTCGAAGGTCAGGGTCAGCTCGTCATACAGCTTGTAGCTGTTGTTCAGGTCCACTTCCCAGATGTGGTCCTTCTCGGTCAGCGTGTAGCCGTAGGAGTAGTAGTTGCCGCCGGCGACGAGGTTCTCGTCGTTGGTGCCCTTGGCGTACATGACGATGAAGGTGTGCTTCAGCTTCTCGATGAAGCTGATGTCCTTCAGCTGCAGACCCACGGCCCAGAAGCCCAGCTGGCGGGCGTCGGTGGTGCCGTTGGGGGTGCCTTCGATCAGGGAGTCGCCGTTGAAGAAGAAGGAGCCCACGCCCCAGTTACGGGCGGTGAGGATGGGCATGCGCTCGGAACCGTTGGTGGTCTTGTCGTCCTCGCCGGAGGTCCAGGCGAAGAACAGCTCGGGGGTCATGAAGTCGAAGCCGGTGTAGTCCACGGCCAGGTCGAACATCCAGCCGGAACGGTCGTCCACGTCGCCGACGCCGGAGGCGCTGCCGTAGTTCACGTCGGCCATGACCTTGATCGGATCGAAGTAGGTCATCTCGAAGCTGGTGCCGCCCCAGTAGACCTTGCGGCCTTCCAGGTTGGAACCCTGGCTGGTCAGGCCGCGCACCATGCGGGCGGAACCGTTGGTGCCGGCGCCGAATTCCTGCACGGCGGCGCCGCCGGCATAGGCGTACATGAAGAAGGGAGCGAACTTGAAGCCGTCGAGCTTCACCGGAACGATCAGGGCGCCGGCGTCCACCGAGGTGTTGGACGTGCCGCTGACGCTGTCGGTGTTGTCGAAGTCGTAGAGGCGGGCGTAACCGGCCACCACGCTCACTTCGTCGATCACCGGGATGGTGGTGAACACGCCGGCCACTTCGTCGTCCAGGATCAGGCTGCCGCCGCCGTAGGCCGCGGGCAGGTTCACGCCCTGGAAACCCACGCGGTTGGCGATCTTGGTGTCCGGGATCTTGAAGTCGATGTAGGCGCGACGGATGCGGAAGCTGTTGTCGCGATCATGGAAGTGGAAGTTCGCGCCGCCCCACCGCTGGTTGTCGGCGCTGTCGCCGATTTCGGTGGCCAGCACGCCCTTCAGGTTCTCGTTGGCGATGAAGTCGAACTGGGTGCGGAAGCGCTGGAACACGTTGAAGTCGCCGTTGCGGTCGCTCGCGGTGTTGGCGTTCTCGTTCAGGTCGAAGTTGTCCGAAACGAGGAACTCGATGATGTACTGGCCCGAGGCCTTCATGGTCACGGCATGGGCCGAGGCGGCCATGCCGAGCACGAAGGCCAGGAGGGTGGCCAGCAGAACCAAGCGTTTCATGTTTATCCTTCCTTTCTTTTGCGGTGTTCGCAATAAATCGTCGATCCTTCGCCGATACCCTTGAGCCACTCGTACCCAGGTTCAAAAAATTTGACAAGGGGAAAATTGTTACAAAGTTAAAAAATTTAAACCCCCGTCAGACTCCTTTCTCATCACCAATGAAAAAGGGCCGGGGCTTGCGCCCCGGCCCGGGTCAGGCATGGGAAAGGCTTGTAAGGCGGGAATCTGGGACTAGAACTCGTACAGGATGCCGGTGCTCAGCTTGTAGGCGTCGTTCTTGTCCAGACCGGGGTTGGCGACACGCCACTTGTCCTTGTCGTAGCCGTTGGCGATGTAGCCGAGGTCCAGGGTCAGGCTGAGCTCTTCGTACAGCTTGTACTTGGTGTTCAGGTCGACTTCCACGATGTGATCTTCTTCGGTCAGGCTGGTGCCGTAGGCGATCTGACCGTTGCCGATCATGTTCTTGTCGTTGGTGCCCTTGGCGTACATGACCGTGAAGGTGTGGGTCAGCTTCTCGAGGAAGCTGATGTCCTTCAGGCTGAGGCCCAGAGCCCAGAAGCCGGTCTGCTCGACGCCGTAGCCCTTGGAACCCTGCAGCAGCGTGTCGCCGCCGAAGAAGAAGGAGCCCAGCGCCCAGTTACGAGCGTTCAGCGTGGGCATGCGCTCGGAACCGTTGGTCAGGTTGTCGTCTTCACCAGAGGTGTAGGCGAAGAACAGCTCGGGGGTCATGAAGTCGAAGCCGGTGTAGTCCACGGCCAGGTCGAACATCCAGCCGGAGCGCTCGTCGGTCTCCAGGGTGCCGCTGGCGGAACCGTAGTTCACGTCAGCCATGACCTTGATCGGATCGAAGTAGGTCATGGTGAAGCTGGTGCCGCCCCAGTAAGCCTTGCGGCCGGCCGCGTTGCCCAGGGTCGGGGTCAGCAGGCCCCAGGTGCCGCCGTAGGTGGCGGCGGGGATGCCGGCCATCGCGTTGACGGCGGCGCCGCCGGCGTAGCCGTACATGAAGAAGGGCGCGAACTCAAAGCCGTCCAGCTTCACGGGCACGATCAGGACGCCGGCGTCGAACGAGGTGTTCGAGGTGCCGCTGACGTTGTTGGTGTTGTCGTAGTCGTAGAGGCGGGCGTAACCGGCCACCACGCTGACTTCGTCGATGACCGGAATGGCGGTGACCACGCCGGCCACTTCGTCGTCCAGGATCATGCTGCCGCCGCCGACGGCCGCGGGCAGATTGATGTTCTGGAAGCCGATGCGGTTGGTGATCTTGGTGCCGGGAATCGCGAAGTCGATGTAGGCGCGACGGATGCGGAAGTTGGCATCGCGATCATGGAAGTGGAAGTTCGTTCCACCCCAACGCTGCTGATCGGCGTTGGAACCGATTTCGGTGGCCAGCACGCCCTTCAGGTTCTCGTTGGCGATGAAGTCGAACTGGGTGCGGAGACGCTGGTAGACGTTGAAGTCGCCCTGGTTGTCGCCGTCGTTGCCCTTCGCCATGTCGAAGTTCTCGGAGAACAGGAACTCCACGGCCCAGGCTCCCGAAGCCTTCATGGTCACGGCGTGGGCCGAAGCAGCCATGCCGAGCACGAAGGCCAGGAGGGTGGCCAGCAGAACCAAACGTTTCATGTGATCCTTCCTTTCTTTTGCGGTTACGTAAGGCGATTGCCTTTCCAACGCCATGCCCTGAGTCGCCTTGTAGCAAGGTTCAAAATTTTTTACAAGCTTTTTGGGGCAAAAAGTATCAAAATTTTAACATGGCTCTTTTATCTTAGGCGGCAGCGGAAAAGCTGCCGAAAGCATGGCGGATTGCTGTCGCCCGGGTGCGGCATTTTGAGTCTTTCGTCACTCGGGCGCGGACGGTGACATCCCGGCCATGCTCCGTGTCCGCCCCCGCGGTGCGCCCTTGCCGGATGACGATCGGCCGGGTAGACAGGACGGCACGGCGGCCCCATGACCACGACCTTTCACTTCCGCTCTTCGGATTTCCCCGATTCCCCGGGCGTCTACCTCATGAAGGACGAACGGGGCCGCATCCTTTATGTCGGCAAGGCCATCAGCCTGCGCAAGCGCTTGGCCTCCTATTTCAGGGGGCCGCGCAACCTCTCGGCCAAGACGCGCGCCCTGGTGGCCCGCGTGGTCCGGGTGGACGTCCTGGCCGCCACCACGGAGAAGGAGGCTCTTCTCTTAGAGGAAAGCCTGATCAAGAAGCACCGGCCGCGCTACAACGTGGTCCTGCGCGACGACAAGCAGTACCTGCTCTTCCGCCTGGACAAGGCCGCCCGGTTCCCCCGGCTCCAGATCACCCGACGGGTGGCGCGCGACGGCGCGGTCTACTTCGGTCCGTTCACCTCGGCCCAGTCCGCGCGAGAGACCTGGCGGCTCCTGGGGCGCATCTTTCCCCTGCGCAAGTGCTCGGAGAAGGCCTTCCGCAACCGGGTCCGCCCCTGCCTCTATCATCATCTCAACCAATGCCTGGCCCCCTGCGTGCGGCAGGTGGACGAGGAAGCCTACCGCGATCTCGTGCGCCGCGTGGAGCGTTTCCTGTCCGGCCGCGCCGAGTCCGTGCTGTCCGATCTCAAGCGCGAGATGAACGAGGCGGCCGAGGCGCTGCGTTTCGAGCAGGCGGCCGTGATCCGCGACCGCATGGCCGCGATCCGGCGCACGGTGGAGCGCCAGGCCGTGGTGTTGCCCGGTGGCGGCGATCTCGACGTGCTGGGGCTGGAGCCGGTGGAGGAGGGCCTCGGTCTGGGGCTGGTCTTCGTGCGCCGGGGCCGGGTTCTGGACGAACAGGCCTTCCATTTCCCAGACATGGGCCTGGAGGAGGCCGCCGAGGTGCTCGAGGGCTTTCTGGTCCAGTTCTACCACGCGGAGCGCTTCATCCCCGCGCGCATCGTTGCGGATCAGGAGTTACCGGACCTGCTGGCCGAGGTGCTGGCCGAGCGTCGAGACGGGGAGGTGCGGCTGACGCGCCCCCGGGGACAGGCCGAGCGCGGTTTGCTGGAGTTGGCCCGAGAAGTGGCCAGGCGGGCCGCCCCGCGCCGGAGCGCCGACCCCCTGGCCGGGCTGGAGCGGCGGCTGCGGCTCGGCAGGAGGCCCGTGCGCGTGGAGGGCGTGGACATTTCGCACCTGGGCGGCGCCGGCACCCGCGCGGGGCTGGTGGTCTTCGAGGAGGGCCGCCGCCTGCCCAAGGAATCCCGGCACTACGCCTTGCCCGAGCTGGAGGGCTCGTCGGACGACTATGCGGCCTTGGCGGCCTGGGCCGCGCGGCGCGTGGAATCCGGCCCGCCCTGGCCGGACCTCGTGCTTGTGGACGGCGGGCGCGGCCAGCTGGCGGCCGTGGAGCGGGCCTTCGCCGAGGCGCTGCGCGGCCGAGAGGATGCCCCGGTCCTGGAACTTGCCGCCATCGCCAAGGGCGAGACGCGTCGGGCCGGGGAACTGGGCGACTTCATCTTCCGGCCGGGCCGCAAGAATCCCGTGGACCTGTCGCCCGGAAGTCCCGAACTGCTCTTTCTCCAATCCGTGCGCGACGCGGCCCACCGCTTCGTGCTCGGCGGCCAGCGCCGGAGCCGCGCGTCCAAGGCGCTCAAGAGCGCGGTCCTGGAACTGCCCGGCGTGGGGCCCAAGACCGCGCGCCTGCTCTGGGAGCGTTTCGGCAGCCTGGAGGCCCTGCGCGCCGCGAGCGTGGAGGATTTTCGCGCCGTGCCCGGGCTCGGGGGCAAGCGCGCGGAGAAGATCGTCGAGGCCCTGGCCCGCCTTGGCTAGATAGTCAGCGTCCCGCCCGGTTCGAGGTCCAGGAGCTTCACGCCCGGCGCGGCCTCGGCCAGATGCCGCCGGAATCCCCCGGTGTCCTGTTCCAGGATCGGGAAGGTGCCCCAGTGCATGGGCGCGACCATGTCGCAGCCGAGCAGTTTGCAGGCCTGGGCCGCGGCCTCGGGGTCCATGGTGAAGTGCCCGCCGATGGGCAGCAGGGCCAGGTGGATGTGCTGGAACCGGCCGAACATCTCCATGTCCCCGAAGAGGGCCGTGTCGCCGGAATGATAGGCGCGGAAGCCGTCCGGCCAGGTCAGGATGTAGCCCGCGCAGGTGCCGCTGGCCGAGGAATGCATGGCCTGGACCATCTGCACGGCCACGCCCGCCGGGCGCACCGTGCCGCCGAGGTTCATGCCCAGGCCCAATTCCTGGGGCAGGCCCTGGGACACGAGCTTGCATACGGTGTCGAAGACGCCCACCAGGGGAACGTTGCGCTCCATGCTGATCTCCACGGCCTGCCCCAGGTGGTCGCCGTGGTCGTGGGTCACCAGCACGGCGTCCACCGGCCCCAGCGCCGTGCGCCAGTCGCCGGGAGCCTTGGGGTTGCCGGTGAAGAAGGGATCGATGGAGAAGGCCGCGCCGCCGTGGGCGAGACGGAAATTGGAGTGGCCGAACCAGGTCAGTTCCATGTGCGCCTCCTATTCCCCCCAGCGGCCGAACAGGCCGTGGGGGATGTCCAGCTGGTCCAGGATCTTGCCCGCCACGTGGGCGGCCAGGTCCTGGATCGTCGCGGGGCGGTGGTAGAAACCGGGACAGGCGGGCAGGATCACGGCTCCGGCCTCCCGGGCGGCCAGCATGTTGCGCAGGTGGATGGTGGAGAGCGGCATCTCCCGGGGCACGAGCACGAGCTTCATGCCCTCCTTGAGGGCCACGTCCGCCGCGCGATGGATCAGGTTGGAGCCCAGCCCCTGGGCGATGGCCGCCAGGCTGGCCATGGAGCAGGGGCAGACGATCATGCCCTGGTGCCGCCAGGAACCGCTGGCCGGGGGCGCGGCGATGTCCCTTTCGGAGTAGATGGTCCGGCCGACGGCGCGCAGGGTCGCCTCGTCCAGCCCGTCCTCGTGGCGCATGACCTCGCGGGCCGCGTCCGAGAGGATGAGATGCAGCTCCACGTCTTCGCGGGAGCCGAGTTCCCGGGCCAGGACCCCGGCGTAGATCAGGCCGCTGGCTCCTGTGACGGCCAGGACCACGCGTTTCTTGGCGGATTCCGTATTCATGGGGCGAGTGTAAACGCCGCCCGAGCCATTGACAAGGAGCGGCGTTGCCGTAGAAAAGGGAATCAGCGCCGCCGCCCTTGACAGGAGCGGGCGTCGAGGATAGCTAGACCAACTCGCGGGCAATTAGCTCAGCTGGATAGAGCGTTGGCCTCCGGAGCCAAAGGCCAGGTGTTCGAATCACCTATTGCCCACCAAAAAGCCAAGAAAAACGGCCACTCGGAAGAGTGGCCGTTTTTCGTTTGTCCGATATGGTCTTCATCTTTCCCTCCGCACTGTCTCCAAATTGTCTCCAGTTTAAACTTCAGATCATTTAGTAACGTATCGCGATTGTCTCCACGCTGCCTCCAGAGTCTGGGGCGAATTTTTGCTCTTGGTCTTTACGTCATGACGTAAAGACGTCATGTTCTACTTTGAAATTATTTGACTTTTTAGCTGAAATGTGGTTTAGGATGAAGAAAAAAGGAGATGTCCGTGAACCAAATTGATTATCTGACCAAAAAAATAGAGGAAAAGTACGGGCCTACGCTCACATTGGATCAGGCCGCAATGATTGTACGCCGAGCGCCTACCACCTTGAGGAACATGATGGCGGCTGGCCGAGGCCCGGCCAGCACCAGGACGGGGACCAAGGGGCCTCACCTGTTCCTTGCCCCGGACGTTGCCCAGTGGCTGATTGGAAAGGAGGGCAGCGGGAGAGGAGACGTGGAACTGTCTCCCCCGGCCCAGGAGAGCATCTCCCGTCGACGTGGCCGCCCGCGGATGAAATAAGCGGGCCGCGGGGTGCAGCAACACCCCACGGCCCTGAAAACCCCTGCTCGCAGGGGGCTCACTTGGAGAATCCATGAATACCACGTCAGTGCCCAGGGGTGCAAGCCCTGGGGACAACTCGAGCTTCACGGCCCAGGCCGCCGCCCGGGCGGCCTTGGATCTCGGGCCTCTTCTTGTTCACCTCCTCCTTCAGGCTGCTTCGGCTGATAGCCTCTGCCGCCCCATCGGTACTTCCGAGAAGTCCTGGCGAGTGGCCCTGGTTAAGGCAGAGGAAGAAGGCTTCCTGAGGCTAGACCGCTCGCGCGGCCGCCTGCCCTGCGCGACCCTCACATCGCGCGGCCAGGAAGTTCTCCAGGCCATCGGGGTCCGGGGCGATGTTCAGGGCGAACCTCTGAAGTCCGCCAATCTCTGTGGATCAACAGTTTCTTGCCAAAAGACCCAAGCCGAGGGCGAAGTCGAGGGCGACCATCAGGGCGAGCCGACTTGCCCTCCCCCCTTTGATCCCCCCTCTTATTCTTACCGATTTTCTCAACACTTTGAAAATAAAAGAAAAAAACCGGCCGGTTTAAATTCAAAACAACTCGAACTTAATCTCCAGAAAAGGGATGAGAAAGGCAGGGGAAAGGGCCAGCTGCGGCTCATCCTGGCCGGGGATCGAAACTCAGCTGCGGCCCAGCTTATCGGGGCCCTAGGCCCGATCCTCAGCGGTCGGGCGCGGGGGGAGGGAACTCTTTCAAAACGGGTGGCCTACTGGGTTTCGCTGGGTTTGATTGATCAGGCCTTGGCCTTGGCCGTAGAGGCGCGTTCTGCAGACTCAAAAAGTATTATTTTCAGGCCCCTTGCATGGATTGATAGGGCCATTGGATTGGGACGAGGTTCGGCCGCCCTGGCCGGGGCGGCCGCTCGAAATAAAGAGGAAGAGGCGACAGTTAAAGGCCGCGCGGCCTTCCAGGCCGCCTGCCAAGCGGCCGGTGCGACCTCTCCCAGAGACCGAGAGGCCGTGGCCCTGCAACATCTGAAAAGCGTTAGGCAGAAAATGCAAGCTCAACTTTCAAAATGAAAAGGTGATATAAATGAGTAATATAGATGTGCTGAAGAAGATCGCCAAGGCTTGGCGGGATCCCCGCAACCCGTTGGGGCCCCAGTCCAAAAAAATGCAGCCGGTGACCGCGATCAAGGATCAACTCGGTGAAGACGCCAGGCTGGGCCTGGAATTCCTGCGCGGCGCGTTTTCTCCCTTGAAGAGAGTCTTCTCCCGGCGTCCCGCGGAGCCGCAAGACGCCGACGCGAAAAGTTTTCAAGAGATCCTGCGCCGCTGGGGCATAGACGAAGAGAACTTCCAGCAGGTGGTCCGGGGGCTCCAAGTCCAGAGGTGCTCGCTGCTGGTGGTCGCCGGTTTGGCCGCGGCCGCCGTCTTCGGCGGCCGGCTGAGCCCCTGGGGCTGCTTGCCCGGAGCCGTCGTGGCCGCCTCCTCGTTTTTCGGCATCGCGGTCTTGAGCTGGCGGCTGTCCGTTCTCAAGGAAGGGCGGTTCGTGAGCTTTCGGAACTGGATCATGCGCAGAACCCATCCGCGCGAGGAGGCCTAGATGTCCATGCCCGCCATCCCCACCGCGGACGTCGCGGCGAACGACATGTCGGTCCAGATCCTGAACAGCCTGTTCGGCGAAGGGTGGCACTCGCTGGCGCCCGGAGGCGACGGTGGCGCCGCCCTGAGCACGGCCACCAACATCTTCTACCCGATCCTGGAAAAGCTCAACACGGTCGCCTGGGCCGGAGTGGGCATCCTCTTCGCCTACACCATGGCCATCGGCATCGCCGGGACCGCACATTCCGGCGAACCCCTGGGCAAACGCTACTCCACGCTCTGGACGCCGCTGCGCTTCGCCTTCGCCAACGCCATGCTGGCCCCCGTAATCAAGGGGCTCTCGATCTTTCAGATCATCATCCTGTCCTGCGTGGGGTTCAGCGTCAACTTCGCCAACTGGATGTGGGCCGCCGGTCTGGATCATCTCCAGGAGACCGGCGGCCGGGTGTCCACCGAGATCCCCGGAAGCAGGGTCCAGGAGGGCTACACCCTGGCCCAGGGGGTGCTCCAGAGCCTTGTGCTTCAGGAACACAGGATCGTCCGGGAGGGGTATTCCCTGTCCGGGGCCGGCGTGAGCGAGTGGCGATACACCGTGAACGGGAGCGGGACGGCCGCCTATCGCCGGCTGTTCCAGGCCCCGGTGCCGGACGGCCTGTCGACGAACTTCAAGGACGGCGACTACGGCTCCGTGCTGGTGGTCTGCGACGCCGGGAGCGGGGAAGGGGAGGGCGGCTCCATGGCGGCCATGAGCAGGGACGCCTGCACGGCCATGCGCAACGCCGTGGACGGGCTCATTTCCGACCTTCAGCCTCTTGCCCGGGCCGTGGTGAACCCGGACATGAATCCGAATCCGCAATGGTTTCTGACGTCCATCAGCAACTACAACACGCGCTACGCCGGCGCCATGCAGAGCC
This sequence comes from Desulfovibrio aminophilus, assembly GCF_023660105.1. Lineage (NCBI taxonomy): Bacteria > Pseudomonadati > Thermodesulfobacteriota > Desulfovibrionia > Desulfovibrionales > Desulfovibrionaceae > Desulfovibrio > Desulfovibrio aminophilus. Next base: position 73,821 of record NZ_JAMHGA010000012.1, read on the forward strand.
ACGTGCTGAGCCGGATGTCGGCGGCCCAGAGCGAGGAACTGAACGCTTTCGTGACCATGGCCAAGAGCCAGGGGTGGGTCACCGCCGGCAACTACTACTGGACCATCGCCAGGATCAACGAGAAGGCCGGGAATCTGCTGACCATGCAGGCGTCCCATGTCTCGGGAAGCACCCAGGAGATCATGGACGTCTCGCTTGAAATCGGCGGGTCCATGAGGCGCATGCGGAAACTGCTGGACGACGCGGTCGGGCCAGGCGGGGACCTGGACCGCATGGAGAACCTGGCGGCCCTGCAGGGGGCCAACAGCGACAGCCTCAGCGACAAGATCAAGGGCTACATCTCCGAGCCCATGCGCTGGGCGACCAAGAAGATGGTCGACAGTCTTTCCGGGAACGGGGATCCGCTGGTCGCGATGTCCAGCTATGGGCACGCGCTCATCAGCATCGGCGAAGGGGCTGTCGCCGGCGCCGTGGCCGCCGCGGGTTTCAGCGCCGCGATGGAGGGGGCTGAGCAGGCGCTGGACAAGATTCCCGTCGCCGGGCGGGTCGGCAAGTTTTTCGCCGGTGCGGGCAAGGCTCTTTCGGGCATGGTCGGCTGGGCCCTGCTGGCCCTGTCCCTGCCGATCCTCACGCTGGGATTCCTCTGGGCCTATTATCTTCCGGCGTTGCCGTTCATCCTGTTCCTCTCGGGCTTCTGCGGCTGGATCATCCTGGTGGTGGAGGCGCTGGTGGCCGCGCCGCTCTGGATCGCGGCGCACGCCATGCCCGAAGGCGAGGGCATGGCCGGCGAGCGCGGGAAACAGGGTTACATGCTCATGTTCAACATCCTCATGCGCCCGCCGCTCATGGTGGCGGGCGTCTGGGCCGCGCTGTTTCTCGTGGACGGCATCGCCCCCTGGCTCGGAAAGGCCATGAAGGTCTTCATGTACTCCGTGACCGGAGGGACCACCTACGGGCTCTTCTCGATGTTCGCCATGATGACGATCTTCACGATTTTGCTCTACATCCTGTCCCACAAGCTGTTCGGGCTCATCACGCATCTGCCGAAGTCCATCATCGCCTGGATCGGCGGTGGCGCGGTCGAACTGGGCGAGCGTGATGACGAGGGCCGTGCGCGGGGCATCTTCGCCGCGGTTGGGCACACCACGCAGAGCGCGGGGAATCGCGGCGCTCTCGGGGCGACGCGGGCCACATCCGGCGACAAAAAGGAAACAGCTGAAGCTCACCAGGAGAACGGGGCGTTGAAGCACGTTCGGGATGAAGATCTGGTGCAAGACGGGGGAGGAGGGGGAGGAAAAGAAGTGGAAAGTAAGAAGTATAATTAGTAGGTCATCCCCAAGGAAATAAAAAAGCCACCAAAGGGTGGCTTTTTTATTTCCTTGGGGATGCTTCTAGTCGAGAGGTATGCCTTGCTTTTCGGACTCGCGCTTGAGTTGCTCTTTGTAGCGAGCCATGACCTCATCCTGGGGTTTCCCCAGCATCTCCGCGTATTCATCGAGAACATCTCCCAGGGCATTTTTCCCCATAATAGCTCGGTTCCGCTCGTGCTTCACGCGGTCCAGCTCTGCCTTGAGCTTACGGATGTGATCCCTGTAGATGGCCTCGATCCTGTCAACGCTTTCGACGGAAATTGAGGGCTCGCGGCGGTACAGCCCGTTGACGATCGCCTCGTCGAGGAGGAAGTCAGGCTTGGGAACCCATTCAATGCCGTCCGGGTGACCGCAAAAAGGATCATTGCCCATGGTATATCTCCTTTCCCGTATACCTTATAGCCGAGTTGATTGCCGGCGTCAACAAAAGGGTCCGTTGGCCCAAAAGGGGGCGATACGTGCCATGACTCCCATCATTCTCCTAACTGGCTAAGATAAAAATTGATTTTTCGCGCCATAAGTTTTCCGTGCGTCCCATTTTATATCGTTGGGCATGGAAGAAACGATGAGGGAATTATGGCCGAATCGGGTTGACTGGAAATCGTCCAACTCACGATCTCTGCTTGAAGTTTTAGCCTGACTCGCGCTACACACCCCTTATAATTTTCTCTGATAGGAGTCGAATGCCTTGGCGGATTCAGGGGGTCCACTCACGCCCGAGCAGCAGGCCCGGAAGAAGATAGACGCGCTGCTCGTCGCGGCCGGGTGGCTCCTCCAGAACAAGGACGGCTTCAACCGCAACGCCGGGCCTGGCGTGGCGGTGCGCGAATTCGCGTTGCCCAACGGCCCCTGCGACTACCTGCTCTTTGTCGGCGGCAAGGCCGCCGGAGTCATCGAGGCCAAGAAGGCCGGTACGACCTTGAGCGCCGTGGCCGAGCAGTCTGACCGCTACATGGCCAAGCTGCCTGAGCATCTCGCCCGCTGGGCCGACACGCTGCTCTTCGATTACGAGTCCAACGGCGAGGAAGTGTTTTTCAAGGACATGCGCGATCCCAAGCCGCGTTCGCGCCGGGTGTTCGCCTTCCACCGCCCCGAGACGCTGCTCGAATGGGCCAAGGCCCCCGAGTCCCTGCGCGCCCGCCTGACGACTCTGCCCACGCTCGACACCACCGGCCTGCGCGACTGCCAGGTCGAGGCCGTGCAGGGCCTGGAGCGCTCCCTGGCGCGCGGCGACCAGCGCAGCCTCATTCAGATGGCCACCGGCGCGGGCAAGACCTTCACCGCCTGCACCTTCAGCTATCGCCTCATCAAGCACGCCGGGGCCCGGCGCATCCTTTTCCTGGTGGACCGCAACAACCTGGGCGACCAGACCCTGCGCGAATACCAGCAGTACCATCCGCCCGGCACGGCCAACCGCTTCGCCGACACCTACAACGTGCAGCACCTGCGCGGCAGCCGCATCGACCGGGACGCCAAGGTGGTCATCACCACCATCCAGCGCCTTTATTCCATGCTCAAGGGCGAGGAACTGGACCCCGAGGCGGAAGAAGTCTCGGCCTTCGAGACCTGGGCCGGAGGAGAGGGCGAAATCCCGCCCGTCGGCTACAACCCGGACATCCCCATCGAGACCTTCGACATCATCGTCACCGACGAGTGCCACCGCTCCATCTACGGCCTGTGGCGGCAGGTGCTGGAGTACTTCGACGCCCACATCATCGGGCTCACGGCCACGCCCTCGAAGCACACCCTGGGCTTCTTCAATCGGAACCTTGTGGCGGAATACCCCTACGAACGCTCCGTGGTGGACGGGGTCAACGTGGGCTACGAGGTCTTCCGCATCCGCACGCAGATCACGGAAGATGGCGGCAGAGTCCCTTCCGAGTACGCCGTGCCCGTGCGGGACAAGCGCACCCGCCGTATCCGCTACAAGGAGCTGGACGAGGACCTGGAATATCAGGCCCAGGACCTGGACCGCTCCGTCACCGTGCCCAACCAGATCCGCACGGTCCTCCAATGCTTCAGGGACAACCTCTTCACCGAGCTGTTCCCGGAGCGCAGCGGGGAATGGGTGCCCAAGACCCTCATCTTCGCCAAGGACGACAACCACGCCGAGGAAATCGTGCACATCGCGCGCGAGGTGTTCGGCGAGGGCAACGAGTTCTGCAAGAAGATCACCTACCGCAACACCAGCGAAGACCCCAAGGCGCTCATCAAGGGCTTCCGCGTGGACCCCATGCCGCGCATCGCCGTCACCGTGGACATGATCGCCACGGGCACGGACATCAAGCCCGTCGAAATCCTGCTCTTCATGCGCGACGTGAAGTCCGCCGGATACTTCGAGCAGATGAAGGGTCGGGGAGTGCGCTCCATCAACGAGGCTGACTTGCGCCAGGTGACGCCCGACGCCCACACCAAGACCCGTTTCATCCTGGTGGACGCCGTGGGCGTCACCGAGACCATCAAGACCGTGTCCCAGCCTCTGGAGCGCAAACGAACCCTTTCCTTCCAGGCCCTTTTAGAGCAGATTGCCGCTGGCCGCCGGGACGACGACGCCCTTTCGAGCCTTGCCGGCCGGCTGGCCGCCCTGGAGGCCAAGCTGGAGCCCGAGGACCGCGAGCGGGTGGCCCAGGCCACCGGCGGGACGGACCTGCACGGCCTGGCCGCCGGTCTGCTTGCGGCCATTGACCCCGACGAGGTGGAACAGGCCGCCATTGTGGCGACGGGCCAGCCCATGGAATCGCTCACCGAGGCGCAGCTTGCCGCTGCGGCGGAAGAGCTCAAGGACGCGGCCTGCGCGCCCTTTGACGACCCCAAGGTGCGCCAGCTCCTGCTGGACCTGAAGGCCAAGACGGACATCGTCATCGATGCCATCTCCACGGACGAGGTGACCGGCGCGGGCTACGACCTCAAGCGGTCGGAAGCGCACATAACCAGCTTCAAGGAATTCATGGAAGCCCACAAGGACGAGTTGACCGCCCTGCAAATCCTCTACAGCCAGCCCTATGGTAAGCGGCGCCTCACCTACGACGCGGTGAAGGAGCTGACACACAGGCTGGCGGACCCGCCCCAGCGCCTGACCACGGCCACCGTGTGGCAGGCCTACAAGCGCCTGCAGGCGAGCAAGGTGCGCGGTGCGCCTGCCGACCAGCTGCTTACGGACATCATTTCGCTCGTGCGTTTCGCCCTGGGCCACGACAAGATGTTGGAGCCCTTCAGCGCCAAGGTGGAGCAGCGCTTCAACCTGTGGGTGGGCAGGCAGAAGAAAGCCGGGCGGGAGTTCACCGAGGAACAGATGGACTGGCTCCGGCTCATCCGCGACCACCTGGCGGCCAACGTGGAGATCGCTCCGCGCGATTTCATGCAGTTCCCGTGCTTCAGCGACCGGGGAGGCCTCATCGCCGCCCGTACGCTCTTTGGTCAGGACCTTGACACGCTGCTTGCGGACCTGAATGAGGCCCTGGTGGCGTAGATGTCCGAGAAGCCAATTATTTCCATCGATCAGGACAGCCTTCCAGCGTCCTGGGTCAAGGCGCAGTTCTCTGCGGTATGTTCCTATATCCAGCGAGGGAAATCTCCTCAATATGACGACAACACTCGATTCCCGATCCTTAATCAGAAGTGCATTAGATGGGATACCCTACAATACGAGCATCTTAAATTTATCGCCGAGTCTCAGTGGAATTCACTGGATAGCCTCCGTTTTGTTCAAGATGGCGATATCCTCTGGAATTCAACGGGTACAGGTACTATCGGCAGAGCCTGCCATTATTGGGGACAGCACCAATTCCCCCGGGTTGTGGTCGATAGCCATGTCACGATTGTCCGAGCCTCAGCTCACATAAGCTCTCGATATCTCTATTACTACATCAGATCTCCGTTTGTGCAGCAAAAGATTGCTGACCTGCAAACAGGGTCGACGAATCAGGTCGAACTCGGAAAGCAGGCAATCTGCGATTCAGAAGTTCCCTTGCCGCCCTCCGCCGAGCAGGCCCGCATTGTCTCCCGCGTTGAGGAACTCTTTTCCGATCTGGACAAGGGCGAGGAGAGCCTGCGACGGGCCCAGGCGCAGCTCAAGCGCTACCGGCAATCCGTGCTTAAGGCTGCGGTGACGGGCGAGCTGACCCGCGCCTGGCGCGAGCAGAACGCGGACAAGCTGGAGAGCGGCGAGGCGCTGCTCAAGCGCATCCTTAAGGCCCGACGTGAGGCTTGGGAACAGGCTGAGTTGGAAAAGCTGCGCGCTAAGGGCAAGCGCCCCAAGGACAACGCCTGGAAGGCCCGCTACGTGGAGCCGCAGGGGCCGGACACCGAGGGACTGCCCGAGCTGCCACAGGGGTGGGCGTGGGCGAATGTTGAGCAGGTCAGTTCCATGATCCAGTATGGCTCATCGGCCAAGACCGGCGACGATCCTACTGGAATTCCAGTACTTCGCATGGGCAACATCCGCCAAGACGGTGGACTCCTGCTTGATGATCTCAAATATTTGCCGAGGTCTCATGACGAATTCCCTGCTCTGCTGCTGGAAGTTGGAGACCTGCTCTTTAACCGGACCAATAGCGCAGAACTCGTTGGCAAGACAGGATACTATGAAGGAAGGCCGTCGCCCTGTTCTTTCGCGTCATACTTGATACGGGTGCGCTCCGTGAGGGGCGTCAACTCCAAGTTCCTGTCGTACTGCCTCAACAGCGCCTTCGGACGGGCCTGGGTCAAAGAAGTCGTCAACCAGACCGTCGGACAGGCTAACGTCAATGGAACAAAACTCGCGGCCTTTACCTTCCCGCTTCCCCCGGAGCTGGAACAGAATAGAGTTGTCGAGCAGGTTGAAGAGCTGGCCGTCCTCATGGGAAGCCTTGAAAGAGACTTAGATCTGGCGGCTAAAAAATTGAAAGCCCTCCGCCAATCCATCCTCAAGGCCGCCTTCTCTGGCAAGTTGGTGCCCCAGGAGCCGAAAGACGAGCCCGCATCCGAGCTGTTGCAGCGCATCGCCGCCGAGCGCGCTGCGCAGGGTGCGCGTCCGGCCAGGAACGCCGCGCCCCGTGCACCCCGCAAAGCGCGCGCAGCCGCCCAGCCGTCCGCTCCAGCCCCTGCCGCGCCGTCTGTCGCAGTGTCGGGCCTTGCCGCCGCACGCAAGGTCGCCGGGCTTTCCCAGGCCCAGCTCGCCGCTGCCATAGGCATCAATCAGGCCTATGTGTCCCAGATGGAGACCGGCAAGCGCGCCATGACCGCGGACCAGGCCGCAGCCATCGCCAAAGCCCTTGGCGTCGAACCATCCGTCCTCACCCAAGAGTAACCGGGAGGCATGCATGCTCACCAAGGAACAGCAAGGCCGCGCCGTGCAGCTCATGCAGGAATACCTCGCCGCAAAGAATCCGGGCGGCAAGAAGTGCTGGAAAGAGAACATCGTCTTTGACGCCGAGCGGCGTGAAGTCATCAAGACCAAGCTGATGCCGCTCCTCGCGGGTTTCCTGGCCGGGAAGACGCCGCTGAACGAATTCAAGTCCGGGGTGGACAGCACCAACAAGGCGCACAACTGCTGGGGCTTCCGGGGATTCAAGGGACAGATGTTCTTCAATATTCTGACTAATGTGGGCCAAGACCCCATTGACGGTGTCGGCGATGACCGCTTCAATTCGGCCCTGAAAACGGCCTTGGCCATGCCGGCCAACGAGGCTGCCGCCAAGAAACAGATCAACGATTTTGCCGAGTTCGTTCGTCAGATGAATGAGCAGCATGTCGCCGCCGGAAACAAGAAGACAAGCTGTCCGCAGATCGGGAGCATCCCCTTCTTTCTCTCCTACTTCTGGCAGATACAAGGCCCCGATGTCTGGCCGGTGTACTACACCAGCAGCGTCAATGCCCTGATCGATTCGAATCTGTGGACCCCCAGCGAGGACGCGGGTGGGGCTTACCTCGGCTTCAAGCACATCCACGAGGAACTGGCCCGGCTCTTTACCAAGGCAGGCAAGCAGCCCTTCGGTCTGTACGAGGTCGAGCACGTGTTCTGGTTCAAGAGCGCGGCCGGCGGAGTCGTGGAGACGCCGTCTCAACCCAGAGACAGCGCCCAACGGCAAGGCGGCAAGGAGGACGACGTTACCGAGTTGTTGCCGGACAGCTTTGTGCCACCCATCATCGCCATTCTGCCTCGCGTGGCCTTGAATGAGCCGGGTATGGCAACGGCCGCCAAGAACTCCGGCACCAGCCTGGAGCGCGCTTTCGAGAAGAGCATCAACGCGGCCTTCACCATTCTTGGCTACGCGGCCGAGCTGCTTGGCCAGGGAAAGGGGCGGGTGCCCGACGGCACCGCCGTGGATTACGGCAACCGGTACGCGATCATCTGGGACGCCAAGGTGCGCGCTGACGGGTACAGCATCGGGACGGATGACAGGACCATCAGGGAGTATATCAAGACCCAGGTTCAGAAGTTGAAGGCGAAATCCTTGGACAACGTATACTACGCTGTGATTTCAAGCTCGTTCAAGGAAGACTATGACGACATCATCAGCTCCCTGAAGATGGAGACCCCGATAAGCGAGATTTGCCTTGTCCAAGCCGATGCGCTTGTCGCGATGGTGGACCTGAAGCTTCGAGACTCACAACTGGTCGAGCTTGGGCCGACCGGTCTTCAGCGTCTGTTCTGCAATAGCGGCGTCCTGACGGGCAAGTTGGTCCGCGAGAAGCTCGCATAAAGGAAACCGTTCATGAGCAATGACCATTCCGCACTTGTCGCCAAGGTCTGGAACTACGCCCACGTCCTGCGGGACCAGGGCATCTCCTACGGCGACTATGTGGAGCAGATCACCTACCTGCTCTTTCTCAAGATGGACCAGGAGCGGAAGGATCTGCTCAATGAAGGGTCCGCCGTCCCAGAGGAATGGCGCTGGGAGAAGCTCGCCGGCAAGGACGGCGACGAGCTGGAGGCCCACTACCGGCGGACCTTGACGGCCCTGGGCAAAGAAAAGGGCATCATCGGCACCATCTTCCGCAAGGCGCAGAACAAACTCGCCGACCCTGCCAAGCTCAAACGCGTGGTGTCCCTCATCAACGACGAGACCTGGCTCGGCATCGACGTGGACATCAAGGGCTCCATCTACGAGGGCCTGCTGGAGCGCAACGCGGGCGAGGTGAAGTCCGGGGCAGGGCAGTACTTCACGCCGCGGCCGCTCATCCAGGCCATGGTGGAGGTCATGCAGCCGAAAATCGGCCAGACCATCTGCGACCCCGCCTGCGGCACCGGCGGCTTTCTCCTGGCGGCATACGAGCACATGAAGGGGCAATCCCGAGACCGGGACAAGCAGCGCCTTTTGCGCGAGGGTACCTTTACCGGCGTGGACATCGTGGACGAGGTGGTGCGGCTGTGCGCCATGAATCTGTACCTACATGGCATCGGCAACGGCGAGAGTCCGGTTCACCAGGGAGATGCCTTGGCCGCGAAGCCTTCGACATCCTTTGACATGGTGCTGACCAACCCGCCTTTCGGCAAGAAGTCCAGCTACAAGGTGGTGGGCGAGGACGGAAGCATCGCCACGGAGCGGGAAATCTACGAGCGCGAGGACTTCAAGTACACTACCTCGAACAAGCAGCTCAACTTCCTCCAGCACATCATGAGCATCCTCAAGCAGGACGGAAAGGCGGCGGTGGTCCTGCCCGACAACGTGCTCTTCGAGGCCGGAAACGCGGGCGAAGGGCTGCGGCGGCGCCTCCTGGACGCCTGCGATTTTCACACCCTGCTGCGCCTGCCCACGGGCATTTTCTACAAGCCCGGCGTCAAGGCCAACGTGCTGTTCTTCGACCGCAAGCCTGCGGCGGCCGATCCCTGGACCAAGGAGCTCTGGATTTACGACCTGCGCACCAACAAGCACTTCACCCTGGTCCAGAATCCCATCTCGCGGGCTGACCTGGACGACTTTGTCACGAGCTATTGTCCGGGGAACCGGAGCCAGCGCCAGGAAACGGAGCGCTTCAAGCGTTTCAGCTACGACGAGTTGGTGACCCGCGACAAGCTCAACATGGACATCTTCTGGCTCAAGGACGAGAGCCTGGACGACCTGGACAACCTGCCCGCGCCGGATGTCATCGCGGCGGAGATTGTCGAGAACCTCGCGGCGGCGTTGGAGCAGTTCCGGGCCGTGGCGGGAGAACTCGGCGCTGTTGACTCTGGGGAACGGTCCTGAATGTCTTGACTCAATCCGTTGATCCGATGCGTTTTTCGGAACGGATGGAGACAATAGGCACTAATGAATGTGGCGCGTCCTGTCCACTCTGAATGTCGACTCTGGTCTGGGAGGCCTGAGGAACATCCAGTAGAAAGTAGTTAATCATTAATGAAATCGAATTGGTAAAGATTTTTTGGGAGTCATGGCACGTATGGTGGCAGCTCTATGTCGAGGGTCGAAGCCGATAAATCAAATGATTTAAATGGAATATACTTTTTGGAGAGGCTGGCGCGTGTTGAACTCCCTTGCTTCTTTAGGGAAAAGGTCATGTTTTATACGCGTTATGCATTTAATAAAATAAATTGTTACAATGTGTTATGATCAATTTGGGAGTCATGGCACGTATCCTAGACTTAGCCATCCAGTCTCAGCCTTACGGGTGAGAGCGTCAAGCTTTGACAATCTGATCCAGTGGCACCCAGCCGTCTGGCCCTGGGCAACGTCTTGGAACTGGCCGAAAAATCATTCACTGGGCCGGAGCCTGTCCAAAAGTTGGTCCAGAACGGCGCGGCTGGGGTCTGGCGACGGATCCTAGCCGATCTCTTGGAGCGCAGCTGCCTTGTGCAGGCCCGGAATTCGGAAGGCGTTTGGGGCGGTAAGCGCGACCACGATGTCCGCACATCCAGGCAGGTGATCCAGCACCTCGGGGCTCAGGATTTCCTTGTCTGGCCACCAGGCCTTGCCGGGCTTGCGTGGCCGATCCAGGGAATATGCGCCGCCAATGAAGCAGACCACGCGGCCATCGGGTAGAATCAACGTCGAGTTCCAATCCTACCAGCACATATGTTCTCGGACGGCGTAGGCCTTTGGCTGACCTGACTCACGCAGCTCCCCGGCAGATAATCCAGAACTCCGACCTGGAGGATCAGCTTCGGCCAGCGTTCGCAGATGAGTTCAAACAGTGGTGGTCAGGAAAAATGCAGACCTCCGACCACCAGGATGCCGGCGCAGGGCTTCGGCGCTAAAAATCCAGATCCTCGGGGCGAGGTTTGGGAAAAGGACGGTTCTGCATCTCCTGAAGCCGTCGTTCGGCCTCAAGCAGTTCCGCCTGTTGAGCCGCGATGAGCGCACAGCGCTCGGCGTAGCCCATGCCGTCGATCCGGGCGCAGATTTCCAAGGCCACGTCTTCGCTGTGGATCGGGCCGCCCATGCGATGCTTATATCCGGGTTTCCAGGTGTGGTACGAAGCCAGCAGAATGGCCGGTCCGCCTTTCATCGCCTTGGCCCAAAGCCACGAACCCTGGGTGTAGTAGACGATCAGCTTGCGGCGGAGGAATGGACCGGGCGGGAGAATCCGCTCATCCCACACATCGGCGCTGCCGGGAGGCAGATAGTCTACATGGTGCTTTATGAGTTCCATCGCCTTGCCCCTCTTTCTCCTGTCCAGCATTTGCCGTACCAGCTGCAGCTCGGAGGAGTCCTTCTCCAGCACGTCAGTCAGGGCCTCAAGGTCATCCACGTGCATCTGCTCCAGCCAGGGCCAGGGATCCTCCTTGCGCTGGACGATTCGGCGCAACTCATCGCGATGCGCCTGGACGCATCGATTCCGTGCGTCGGACTCTTTCTCGTTCCGCCGCCGCATGGTCCTGATTTCACGCCGGGCTTCTTCAGGGGTTTGCGGCAGCCAACCCCATGAGCCCAACTCGCCGACTGGAGCAAGACAGACGAACTTGCAATTCCTGCTGCGATAGCTGAGCGGCCGGTGGAAATGGCCGAAGTACCACAAGCTCGGCTTCAGCCTGTCCAGAATTTTATCCAAAATCTCCTCCGAGGGGTCCGGAGTCACGTCCCAGCCGACGCTCAGCCAATCCTCGAGGGTGCGGCCCTGGTTGAGTGCGGCCGCGATGCCCAAACAACGCGGGGCGGTATGCGAGATCACGATGTCCGCGTGCGCGGGCAACTGGTCCAAAATTTCGGAGTCCAGGAGCTCTTCCTCGAACCAGTCCCTGCCTTTTTCGCGCAGGGGGTGATCCACGGACTTGCCGCCGCCCAGGAAGCAGACGACTCGACCATCGGGCAGCGTCAGAGTCGCGCCGCGGGGCATCCAATAGATTTGACCCGCGATCGGGATTGCTTCTCGACGACGACCGAAGGCCTCCCATTGCCTGCGTAAAGTCGGATAATGCTCGTGGTTGCCTTCGGCGAAATAGAGCGGCGGCGCGGTGATCGGCCAAAGCTTCTTGAGACTGTCCAGAGCGGTCGGCCAAACTCCGAAATCTCCGACTTGAAAAACAAGATCCGGATTCTCGCGCAGCAGCAGATCGGAAAGAGCGTGAAATTCCCCGTGGACGTCGCCAACGACAAGAATCATCATAGTTTTTCTCCGCAATCCGGGCAGATCGTCCAAATCCAAGACCTGCGCGCCGGGTCGGGCCGTTCGACCTGGCATACCTTCTCGACCGCGCCGCACATCTCGCAGGTTCTGCGTGAACGCTCGGCGAACTTCTCGATCAGACCTTGGCTATTCGTGCCGCAGACCACCAGCTCCCCGTGCTTGGACTTGATCTGACGGATCTTTGCGGTTGGCGCGTTTCTGGTCAATTCTGCGGCCAGGTCGCGCACTAGTTCAATCCAGCCTGGCCAGACGCAGACGCTGAGGCATCCCACAAAGAGGGCGGGGAAGTCGCGGCGAAGTTCCGGCAGAAGATCCGCCTGCGTTGTGCCTTGGTATCTTTTGGGGGCGCGGCTGCGAGGAGGTGTGTCCTTTGACATGGATGCTGCCTCGTCATTCTAGCTTGATTGGTTCCATTCAAAAAGCTCGCCTGGGCCCAGACCGATCACGCGAATCTTCCCCGACAGCAACGATTCACCGGCTGATTCATGGTGACCGTGCACCACAAGCCGAACTCCCATGTCCCGCGCCAACCCGTCCAGCACCTCAAAACCATGCGAGTGTGTGGTCGGCGCCTCATGGGTCACCAGGACGTCGGCATGCAGTCGCGCCAACGCCTGCACGTCCTCGGGAAAAATCGACGTCCAATGCCGCAGGGCAGGTCCCCGGCGGAACCTGTGCGCGGGCTTGGTGAAGCGGACGAACTCCGCCCGGTCGGTCCATTTGGGTGGATTTGGTGGATACCAGACCTGACTGCGGAACACCCCGCCCAGGCCGGCGACGCCCACCCCGGCCACGGGTCGGACGCGGGCATGGAGGTTCCTATCCGGCATGCTGTCCAGGTTTCGGGTCAGAAACTTCTCCTGGTCCGAGTCGTGGTTGCCCAGGATGTACCAGGTCCGTTCGGCCCACGTGCCCATGATCGCGGCCAGCGGCCGCTCCGGGGTCTGGTCGCCGAGCAGGATGATGGCGTCCGGCCGCGTCGTTTCAGCATGAGCCAAGAGCCGTTGGAACTCGCCGTGTGGGTCTCCGCAGAATAGAATCATGATGAGGATTGACAGGCGCCCGTTTATTAAGTATTTAAATGCAGTGATTGATTCAAATAATTTGAATGAATCATACGATTCACATAATGCTGTTTATTCGAATGACTGTCAAGGGAGCTGGGGATGAAACCGAGAGTCGTCTCAGTCTGGAGTCCCAAGGGCGGAGTGGGGAAAACCACCATCGCCTTGCACCTGGCTGCGATCCTGGCGATCAAAAACAAGGTGCTGCTCGCCGATCTTGACCCCCAGGGAGGGAGTGCCTGGTGTGCGAGGCAGGGCTTGCTGCCTTTTGACGTCATCCAGGGATATCCGGCATCCCAACCGGATGTGAAGGTGATGGTGGTTGATCATCCTCCGGGGTGGAGCGATTTGCCGCGAGGCGACGTCGTCGTCACTCCGTTTCGTGCGTCTGCTCTTGATTATGCCGCAACTCGCGAAAGCCTGGAGAGCCTCAAGTCGCAGGGCTCCTACCAGGTGGTGTCAGTTCTTTCGGCCGTGGATATCAGACGGCGTGAAGAAGCCGAGGTCGCAAACCAGCTGTTCAGCCAGGATCCTGCTCTGCTCATGATCCGAGATCGGGCTGTCTACCCGAGAGTTATCGGCGAAGGCAGGACCGTCGCTGATCCCGTCGTAGTGAATTGGTATGGCGCGCGGGAAGCGCGATTGGAGATTCTGGCCATCGCAAAGGCCGTAATGGCGCGTTGATCTTTCGAACGCGCGGAGGGGAATCATGACGGCAAAATGGCTTGCTGAACCTGCGGAAGGACTCAAGAAGATCGCTGAGCAGAGACAGCTGAAAAAAACGGCCAAGAAAGGTAGAAAAATCAAGGAAAAAGACGGTGTTCAGACGGAGCCGGTGGTTGCTGCGGAGATGCAACAAATCGACGGCTTGAATCTGGACTTCAAGCCGCGAATACCTGGCCAGCTTGTTTTGACGAAAAAGGGGCGGGGATCTCGGAAAAAGTCCAGGACAGTCTCGGTGCCGATCCCAGAAATAATAGCGGAACGGCTCGATTCAGAATTGGTTGGAGTGCAAGGGCAGGGGTTGTCGGCCCTCATCATTTTCGCAATTCAGGAATTGGACAAGAGGAATCAGACGCTTGAGGTCAGCTTTTCATAAAAACTCAATGGGTTGCAATCGTTGGAGGAGTGAACACCTCCTGCGGGACTACTTCATTTCTGGTGAATTATTTTGGTGCATGCGGACAGGTTTTGAGGCGCGCGCATCAATGCCTTGCCCGTGAGCTCCTTGCCCAAGGCCCTTGTACCCGTATATCTCCTGAGTCCGGCTTGATCTGTGCCCCAGCGCGGCGGCGACCATCTCTGGGTTGTGATCTGAGGCTTTGAGGTCGGCCGCGAACTGATGCCGAACCATATATGGGGTGATGTACTTGCTTCCGCCCTTGCCTCGTCCGAATAGCTTCAGACCCGCGTGCCGGAGAGCTTTTCGATAGCTTTCAATGTGAGTTTCTATGGAGACGGCCAAGTCTGCGGGGGTCACTTCTTCGGCAGCGCGCACGAGATATTCAAAGATCGAATCCATGCGATTCTGAATGAGAACTTGGCGAAATGGCTGCCCGTTTTCCTTGTGTATCTTTGCGCCTTCAATGGTGATTTCAATCCCTTCGGTGAGGAGTTGCACCGTTACACCGTTTTTAAGTTCTGCCGTGCGGGCGCCGGTCAGTGCCTGGACTGCAAAGGGGAGGCGGTGTGCGATCGGCAGCGCCGCGAAAATTTGAGCCCGCCAGTCCATGGGCAATCCCTGCAGCCGGTGCTTTGTCGAACTTCGGCCAGTTGGCCGGAGCGCCGGAGGTGACACTTGGAGTTCGTTTTCGGCCTTTCGCATGAGCTCTTCAGCTTTGCCGTAGTCCTCATTTTTGAACGCCAGGGCAGCGTTGGCATAGAGGTAGTATCTCAGCGCCGCGCGAGCGAAGTACCAAGACGATTTTGTTGATGGCCGATAGGCCGCGAGCCCGCCGGTTTTCAAAATGCGATCCGCGGTCTTCGAGTAACGCTTTTGGGTTTGCCGGTTTGCGTCACTCTCGGCGATGTCCAGGAGCTTCGGGCGAAGCGTTTCGAGCAGTTCTTTGGGATCCATAACGAGGCCCTCATTCCCGTTACCGACGGCCGGTATCGGGTCAAGGTTCAGCCTCATCGTGCTTCGCACTCTGATTCTGACCCTTGCCCCGTATTGTCATGCCCCAGCATCTTGGGCATGACAATATGAATATTCCTATGCTTGACAATATAGATGTGGGCCGTCTTGTCAATCTCCACCGGGCCTCCATTGAGCACAAGACTCGACAGGCTCAACGGGACGATGATTTGATTTCCTTTTCAATCAACTCGACAATCAATTTTTGGAGGCTGATGCGGCGATGGCGGGCATATGCGTGGATCTTTTCCCAGAGATCCGGCGGGAGTCGCAGGGTAATACCGATGGGCTTTTCTTGGGGTTCGGTTTTTTTCTTGCCAGACATTTTTGGCTCGCTTTTGTCGGTTCATAGCCCAAAACCGTGTTGACTGCAACCATGATATCATGATATCATAATATCAAAAATGAGAGGTCGCCATGAACAGCACACTGATTGAAGATTGGCAGGATTTCATGGATCAGATGGGGCCGTTTGCATCTTTGATTCTGTTGAGAGTGGGATTGGCCGTAGCTCCGGCGGAGATCAGGAATTCGCCTGAGTACCAGTGGCACGCTGGCCTGGTCGCCGGGCGAGCGATTTTTGAAGAACTCGGCGGTATTGCC
Organism: Desulfovibrio aminophilus; assembly: GCF_023660105.1. Lineage (NCBI taxonomy): Bacteria > Pseudomonadati > Thermodesulfobacteriota > Desulfovibrionia > Desulfovibrionales > Desulfovibrionaceae > Desulfovibrio > Desulfovibrio aminophilus. The sequence goes on from NZ_JAMHGA010000012.1 coordinate 89,537, forward strand.
GGGGTTCATCAGCCCAGATAAGCAGTTTTGGAATAGGCTCGGCCAAGTTCGAACTGCCGACTAGTCCGGGCCGCACATGAAGCGGTAGCCCACCCCGGTCTCGGTGCGGATGTGCTTGGGCCGGGCCGGGTCGCGTTCCAGTTTGTGGCGGAGGGCGTGGATGTGGATGCGCAGGGACTGGGCCTGACTTTCCCCGGCTCCCGGCCCCCAGACCTCCTTGAGGATCTGCCGGTGGGTGAGCACTTTGCCCGCGTGGCGGGCCAGGCAGGCCAGGAGCTTGAATTCCAGCGGCGTGAGGTGGGCCTCTCGGCCGTCCACGCTGACGCTGCGGGCCGCCAGGTCGATTCGCAGTTCACCGCACTGGAGCACGGGCGTTTCGGCTCCATCACCCTTGGCCGAGCGGCGCAGGGCCACGCGGATGCGCGCCCCCAGTTCCGCCACGCTGAAGGGCTTGCTCAGGTAGTCGTCCGCGCCCGCGTCCAGCCCCGCGACCTTGTCCTGCTCATGCCCCCTGGCCGAGAGGATGACGATGGGCGCCTGGCTCCACTCCCGCAGTCGGGCGATGACCGTGAGCCCATCCATGTCCGGCAGGCCCAGGTCCAGGAGCACGATGTCGGGATTGTGCGAGGCGGCGAGGCTCAAGGCTTCCGCGCCGGTTTCAGCCTCCACCACCGCGTGTCCCTGGGATTCCAGGTAGGGTCGCAGGAAGCGACGGATGGGGGCTTCGTCCTCGACGACGAGAATGCGCGCGGGATGGGTCATGCGTCGTTCCGTTCCAGGGGCAGCCTCAGTTCGAACAGTGCGCCGCCGCCCTCGCGGTTGCGCGCGCGGACCGTGCCGCCATGAGCCAGGACCAGGGCCTTGCAGATGGCCAGTCCCAGGCCGTGGCCGTGCACCTGTCCGCCCCCGGGCACACGGTAGAAGAGGTCGAAGACCCTGTCCAGGGCCTCCTCGGGCAGGCCGGGGCCGCGATCGGCCACCTCCACGGCCAGCCACTCGCCGTCGAGGCGGGCGGCGACGCGCAGCGCGACGCCACCGGGCGTGTGTTTGATGGAATTTTCCAGCAGGTTCAGGAATATTTGCTCAGTCAGCAACGGATCCAGCGGCACCAGCGGCAAGTCGGGAGGCAGGACCACCTCCAGGGGGCGGCCGGCCAGCTTGCGTTCCAACCGGTTGAGCACCCCTCCCAAAACCTCCTCCAGGGATGTGGGCTCCTTGTGCACGGTGAGCGCGCCGGACTCCAGGCTGGTCATCTTGAGCAGGTTGGCGATGAGCCGACTCAGGCGTTCGGCCTCGTCGTGGATGTTTTCGGCCAGTTCGCGGCGCACGTCCCGGGTGGATTCGTCGGCGGGCAGGACCAGGAGGCTCCCCGCCGAGCCGAGGATGGCCGCCAAGGGGGTCTGCAGGTCGTGGGTCACGGTGGAGAGCAGAGCCGAGCGGAGCCGCTCGGTCTCGGCCTGCACGCGGGTTTCCTGGGCCGAGGATTCCAGGCGGTCCAGCTCCAGGCTCAGGGCGATCTGGCGGGCGAAGGAGTCCAGCAGGAGCATGCGGTCGGGCCGGAGCAGCCGTTCCACGTTCGCGGCCTGCAGGGCCAGCACGCCGACTACCGCCTGGTTGCCCAGGAGCGGCAGGAAGAGGGCTTTGGCTTCGGGAAGGGTCTGGGTGCCCGCACCGGCTGGCTGGCCGTTGTCCAGGGTCCAACGGGCCACCTGGATGTCCTTGGGGGCCAAGTGGATGTCCCGGTCGCCCGTGGCCGCCAGGGCCAACCCCCGAGCCGGGTCCGGGGTCAGGATCGCGGCCCGGCATTCGAAGACCTCGGTCACCTGCCGCACGGCCGTGTCCAGGATGCCCTGCTGCCCCCTGGTCTTGGCCAGGGCGCGGGTCAGGCCCAGGAGCGCCGAGGAACGGGCTTCGCTTCGGCGCGCCGAGCGGATCTGCGCCCGGGCCACGGCGGCCAGGTGGCTGATGACCAGGGCCACCACGAGCATGACCCCGAAGGTCACGAAGTACTCGGTATCGGACACTGCCAGCGTCAGGGAGGGCGGCACGAAGAAGAAATCGAAGGTGAGCACGCCGAGCACCGAGGCCAGGGCCGAAGGACCCCGACCGCAGCGCAGGGCCACCACCACCACGCCCAGCAGATAGACCATGATGAGGTTGGAGAGCTGGAAAAAGGGCTGCATGAAGAAGGCCAGGCCCGTGCAGACGGCCCAAGCTCCCAGGCTGAAGGCATACTCCCGCTTGCGGGAGAGCGGGGCCGGAGGCGGCGCGGGCTCCGGCGCGGCCCCGGAGTCGCCTCGGATGACCGAGACGTCGATGTCCCCGGACAGCCGCACGAGCTCGTCCACCGGGCTGCCCAGGAGGAGGTCCTTCCAGCGCGGCCGCAGCGGCTTGCCGATGATGATCCGGGTCACGTTGCGGGACCGGGCCAGAGTCACGATCTCCTCGGCCACGCGGCGACCCGACAGGGTCATCACCTCGGCCCCGAGCTGCTCGGCTAGGCGCAGGTTGCGGGCCGCGTTGGCCTGTACGGCCTCGCTCTCGGACTGCTGGGGCGAGGACACCCAGACCGCCAGCCAGGGCGCGCGCAGGCTCACGGCCAGGCGCTTGGCCGCGCGCACCAGCTTGGCCGAACTGGGGCTCGGGCCTACGCAGACGAGCAGACGTTCCGCTGTGGGCCAGGTGGCCTGCGCGGCCTGCCCTTGGCGCTGCACCAGAACCTGGGCGTTGACCCGCTCAGCCACGTGGCGCAAGGCCAGTTCGCGCAAGGCGGTCAGGTTGGCGTGGCGGAAGAAGTTGCGCGCGGCCTGCTCGGCCTGCTCGGGAACATAGACCTTGCCCTCTTCTAGGCGGCGGAGGAGGTCGTCCGGGGGGAGGTCCACCAGGACCACGGCGTCGGCCTCCTCCAGGACCGAGTCCGGCACGGTCTCGCGCACCCGCACGCCGGTGATCTGGGCCACCACGTCGTTCAGGCTTTCCACGTGCTGCACGTTGAGAGTGGTGTAAACGTCGATGCCGTTGTCCAGGAGTTCGCGCACGTCCTGCCAGCGCTTGGCGTGGCGGCCGCCTGGGGCGTTGGCGTGGGCCAGCTCATCCACCAGGACCAGGGCCGGTTTGCGGGCCAGGGCGGCATCCAGGTCGAACTCTCGCAGGACGTGGCCCCGGTAGTCCAGTTCCCGGCGTGGCAGGCTTTCGATGCCCGCCAGGAGGGCTTCGGTTTCGCGCCGGCCGTGGGTCTCCACCACTCCGGCCAGCACGTCCAGTCCTTCGGAACGTTTGGTGAAGGCCTCCTCCAGCATGGAATAGGTCTTGCCCACACCCGGGGCCGCGCCGAAGAACACGCGCAGCCTGCCGCGCGTCTTGCGGCGATCTTCCTCGCGGGCCAGGGCCAGGAGGGCGTCCGGGTCGGGACGGCGCTGTTCGTCGTCGGCCATGCTCAATTCCCCGTTGCCGAAGTGTCGCGGTTTTGAACCAGGGAATCAAGGTCCATGTTCAGCAGGAGCACGTTCACCCGGGGTTCGCCCAGCAGCCCCAGGGTGCGCGGTTCCGTCCGTCGCTCCACCAACCTGCGCACGCTTTCCTCGGGCAGGCCTCGGGCCTGTGCCACCCGGGACACCTGATATAGGGCCGCCTCGGGGGAGATGTGCGGGTCCAGGCCGCTGGCCGAGGCCGTGACCAAGTCCAGGGGCACGATCGCCCCGCCGCCGATGGCGCGCAGGTTCGCCACCCGCTGTTCCACGCTTTCAGCCAGAGCCGGGTTGAGCGGCCCCAGATTGGAGCCCGAGGATGAGGCCGCGTTGTAGGGCGCGGGCGTCGTGGCCGAGGGCCGAGACCAGAAGCGGCCCGGCGAATGGAACGGCTGGCCCACGAGCCGGGAGCCGAGTACGCGGCCGTTGCTTCGGATGAGACTGCCCTGGGCCTGGCCCGGGAACAGGGCGTTTCCGAGGAGCGTCACCGTCGCGGGATAGGCTGCGCCGGTGAGCAGGGTCAGGACCAGGAGCAGGAGGCAGGCCGGACGGAACTGGGCGAAGGTTTCGCGGAGCATGGTGTTTCTCCTTTATGCCAGATGCAGGGCCACGAGCAGCAGGTCGATGGCCTTGATGCCCGCGAAGGGCAGCAGGAGGCCGCCCAGGCCATAGATGAGCAGGTTGCGGCGCAGGGCCGCCGCGGCGGGCCGCGAGCGGTAGGTCACCCCGCGTAGGGCCAGGGGGATGAGCAGGACGATGATCAGGGCGTTGAAGATGACCGCCGAGAGCATGGCGCTCCGGGGCGAGTGCAGGCCCATGACGTTCAAGGCGGCCAGGGCCGGGTAGGTCGCCACGAACACGGCCGGGATGATGGCGAAGTACTTGGCGATGTCGTTGGCCAGGCTGAAGGTGGTCAGGGAGCCCCGGGTCATGAGCAGCTGCTTGCCGATGGCCACGATGTCCAGCAGCTTGGTGGGGCTGGAGTCCAGGTCCACCATGTTGCCCGCTTCCTTGGCGGCTTGGGTGCCGGTGTTCATGGCCACGCCCACGTCGGCCTGGGCCAGGGCCGGGGCGTCGTTGGTGCCGTCGCCGGTCATGGCTACGAGACGCCCCTGGGCCTGGTACCGGCGGATCAATGCCAGCTTGTCCTCGGGTCTGGCCTCGGCCAGGAAGTCGTCCACTCCGGCCTCGGCCGCGATTGAGGCCGCCGTGACCGGATTGTCGCCGGTGATCATGACGGTCTTGATGCCCATGCGCCGCAGTTCGGAGAAGCGTTCGCGGATGCCGCCCTTGACGATGTCGCGCAGTTCGACCACGCCCAGGGCCCGGCCGTTTTCGGCCACCACCAGCGGCGTGCCGCCGAGCCGGGCCACGGCCCCCACGGCCTGCTCCACCTCCAGGGGCAGCGCGCCGCCCTGAGATTTGACGGCGGCCAGGATCGCGTCCGGCGCGCTCTTGCGGATGGACCGGCCGGGCAGATCCACGCCGCTCATGCGGGTCTGGGCCGAGAAGGGCACGAAGATGGCCTGGAGTTCGGCCATGTTCCGGCCGCGCAGGCCGTGGCGCTCCTTGGCCAGGACCACGATGCTCCGGCCCTCGGGAGTCTCGTCGGCCAGGGAGGCCAACTGGGCGGCCTCGGCCAGCTCCAGCACGTCCACGCCCTCGGCGGGCAGGAACTGCGATGCCTGGCGGTTGCCCAGGGTGATGGTGCCGGTCTTGTCCAGGAGGAGCACGTCCACGTCCCCGGCCGCCTCCACCGCCCGGCCCGAGACCGCCACCACGTTGGCGGCCAGGAGACGGTCCATGCCCGCTATGCCGATGGCCGAGAGCAGGCCGCCGATGGTGGTCGGGGCCAGGCAGACGAAGAGCGCGGTAAGGGCCGTGATGCCCGCCGGTTCCCCGCCGAAGAGGGAGAACGGCCGCAGGGTGGCGCAGACCAGGAGGAAGATGATGGTCATGGCCGCCAGGAGGATGCTCAGGGCGATCTCATTGGGCGTCTTGCGCCGCTTGGCTCCCTCCACCAGGGCGATCATGCGGTCCAGGAAGGACTCTCCGGGGTCCGCGCCGATGCGCACCACGAGCCAGTCCGAGAGGACCTTCGTGCCGCCGGTGACGGCGCTGCGGTCTCCGCCGGACTCGCGGATCACCGGCGCGCTTTCCCCGGTGATGGCGCTCTCGTCCACCGAGGCCACGCCCTGGACCACCTCGCCGTCGCCGGGGATGAGTTCGCCGGGGCTGACCAGAACGTGGTCGCCCTTGCGCAGGGAGGCGGAGGGGACCGTCACGGCCAGGGCCGACCGGTCCGGCCCGGCCAGCTTGCGGGCCTGGATGTCGCGCCGGGTCTTGCGCAGGCTTTCGGCCTGGGCCTTGCCGCGGCCCTCGGCCACGGCCTCGGCGAAGTTGGCGAAGAGCACGGTGAACCAGAGCCCCAGGGACACGGCCAGGATGAACCCGGCCTGAGCCTCGCCATGTCCCCAGAGGGCCTGGAGGAAGAGCGCCGTGGTCAGCAGGCTGCCCACGTAGACGCTGAAGATCACCGGGTTGCGCACCTGGTGCCGTGGCGAGAGCTTGGCCAGGGAGTCGCGCAGGGCCTGGCGGAGGAGCCGGGCGTTCCACATCATTGGGTCGGTTTTCTTGTCCGTCATGGTTGACCTCGCTCAGCGGCCGATGAACTGAAGATGTTCGACGATCGGACCAAGGGCCAAGGCCGGGAAGAAGCTCAGGGCCCCGACCACGAGCACCGAGCCCGCCAGGAGTCCGATGAACAGCGGGCCGTGGGTCGGCAGGGTGCCCGGACCGGCGGGCACGGCCTTCTTGGCGGCCAGGGATCCGGCCAGGGCCAGCATGGGCACGATGATCCAGTAGCGCGAGGCGAACATGGCCAGGCCGCCCAGCAGGTTGTACAGGGGCTGGTTGGCCGAGAGTCCGGCGAAGGCGCTGCCGTTGTTGTTGCCCATGGAGGAGAAGGCGTAGAGGATTTCGCTGAAGCCGTGCGGCCCGGGATTGGCCACGGCGGCAGCCGCCTCGGGGCTGGACACGGCCGCCGCCGCGCCCAGGAGCACGCAGGCCACGGGCGTGAGGAGCACCAGGCCGGCCATCTGCATCTCGAAGGCCCCGATCTTCTTGCCCAGGTATTCGGGGGTGCGTCCCACCATGAGCCCGGCCACGAACACGGCCACCAGGGCGAAGGCCAGCATGCCGTAGAGCCCGGAGCCCGCGCCGCCGAAGACCACCTCGCCCAGTTGCATGAGGACCATGGGAACGAGCCCGCCGAGGGGGGTGAAGGAATCGTGCATGGAATTGACCGAGCCGTTGGAGGCCGCCGTGGTGACCACGGCCCAGAGCGCCGAACCGGCGACCCCGAAACGCAGCTCTTTGCCTTCCAGGTTGCCGGACGTCGTGTCGCCGCTTAGGCCGGATAGGAGCGGGTTGCCCGCCTCCTCGGCCATGATGCAGGGCACGAGGAAGAGGACGAAGAGCAGGACCATGGCCGCCAACAGGGCCAGGCCCTGGCGCCGGTCGCGCACCATGCGGCCGAAGGCGAAGCAGCAGGCCGCTGGCAGGAGCAGGATGGCCAGGCACTCCAGGAAGTTGGAGAGCGGCGTGGGATTTTCCAGGGGGTGGGCGGAGTTGACGTTGAAGAACCCGCCGCCGTTGGTGCCCAGCTGCTTGATGGCCACCTGGGAGGCCGCCGGGCCGCGCGCGATGACCTGTTCGCCGACGGTTTCCGCAGCTCCCGCCGCGCTGGTCACGGTCACGGGTTCCAGGAGCTTGGCCCGGGCCGGGCCGTCGAAGGTCTGGACCACGCCCTGGGAGACCAGGGCCAGGGCCAGGAGCAGAGACAGCGGCAGGAGCACGTAGAGCGTGCCGCGCGTCGTGTCGGCCCAGAAGTTGCCGAGATGCCGCGTCTCGCGCCGGACGAAACTCCGGCACACGGCGGCGAAGACCGACAGCCCGGTGGCGGCCGAGAGGAAGTTCTGCACCGTGAGCCCGAGCATCTGGGTCAGGTACGAGAGCGTGGTCTCGCCGCCGTAGGCCTGCCAGTTCGTGTTCGTGCCGAAGCTCAGCGCCGTGTTCAGCGCCAGATCCGGGGCCACGGCCCCCAGGCCGTGCGGGTTGAGCGGCAGGAAGCCCTGGAGCCGTTGCAGCGCGTAGACCACGGCGATTCCGGCCAGGTTGAAGACCAGGCAGGCCAGGGCGTAGGTCCGCCAGCCCATCTCCTGGTCTGGGCGGATGCCGCAGACGCGGTACAGGCCGCGTTCCAGGGGAGCCAGGATCTTGTCCAGGCCGCAGGGTTCGCCCGCGTATACCCGCGCCATGTAGAGGCCCAGAGGCCAGGCCAGAACCAGCAGGACGGCCAGGAAGGCCGCGCCTTGATACGCTGCCGCGGCGCTCATTCGAACGCCTCCGGGATCAGCAGGGCCGCCAGCAGATAGACGAGCAGGCCGAGGACGAGAATCCCGGCCAGAACGACCAGGGTGTTCATGCTTTTCTCTCCAGAAGCCTGGCGAGCAGACCCGCCAGGGCCAGGGTGGCGGCGAACGCGGCCAGCAGGATGAGGAGCATGGCCCCGTCGCCCCAGATGGTTCCAATACTGTTCATGGCTGTGCCTCCATGTTTCGAGGTCAGCCTAGCGCGGGAAGGATTCAGACGGTGTTTGGAAACGGACGGCGGGTGTTAAGAATGTGTTATTGACGGCAGGAGAGGGTAGGTTGATTCTCCTTTATTCAAAATGATGGTTGGTCTCACGCCGCCACCCGAGCCAGTCTGTTGAGACTCGGAGCGTCGCTGGGGGAGAAGACTGGGCCTGCGGCCATGCCATCAACCGGGAGTTCACGCCACATGAGAATCATGATCCTCGGCGACGTGCACGGGGACTTCGGCGCCCTGAACCGCCTTCTGGCCCAGAAGCGTCCCGACCTGGTGCTCCAGTGTGGAGACTTCGGGTTCTGGCCGAACGATCCAGGCAAAGGCTCGGACAGGGGACTCCACCCCTTCGATCCGGCGCGTCGCCTGAAAAACCACACTTCCAAGGGCGATCCGATCCCGATCTACTGGTGCGACGGCAACCACGAGGAGTTCCCGGAACTCTTCCGGCGCTGGCGGGCCGCGGGCGGGGCCCTGCGCCCTCTTGAGGTCAGCCCCTCATGCTTCTGGATGCCCCGGGGCTCGAGCCTCCTGCTTAACGACGGGCGTCGGGTCTGTTTTATGGGCGGGGCCCGGTCGGTGGATCGGCCCTTGCGCACGAAGGGCGTGGACTGGTTTCCGGAGGAACTGCTTCCCTGGGAGACGCTGGACCATCTGCCCGGCCGCGCGGACATCGTGATCTCGCACACTTCTCCCCGGACCTTCGGAGTCAGCAAGGCCGAGTCGGTTACGATGGGGGCTGGCTGGGGCCGCACCGTGGCGGCCGGTCTGGACTTCACGCCGGACACCTCGCAGGATGTCCTGGACGAGGTTTTGCGGCGGCTGCGGCCGACACGGTGGTACTTCGGGCACTATCACTGGGAGCGCAGGGGCGAGGCTGCCGGCTGCCGCTGGCGCTGCCTGGCGGATATCACCCGGTCCGGAGCGGGCGGCAGGTTCTGGACTTGGCTGCCGGACACTCATTTTAATTTTTGAAGTTACGCTTTTCGTTATTTTAAAAATCGACTGAAATTAAAATTAGGAGATCGTCCAGCCATCCCCTTCTTCGCCAGGGCCGCGGCGCTCGGGCAAGTCGGCCGCGGGAGACTAGGCTGGGGCAAAAGATGCGCGCTTTTTGAGATCCTCGATCACTTCGCGAAGTGGCGGGATATCGGTGTCGAGGATTTCCCATACGAGATCAAAATCAATCCCTTCATAGTGGTGCGCGATTTTGTCGCGAAATCGGGCGATATCGTCCCACGGAATGTAATCATAGTCATACGGCAGAGTGGGACACTCTTTAAGATATTCCTTGATACATTCTGAAAGAGACATGAGGCGCATGCAGACAGCGTCTCTTAGATTCTCATCCTTGGCCCAGTCCTCAAAGCTTTTGCCGTGCATCTTGCTGATTATCTTTTCGCAATGAAGGCTCATCAGCATGAGGTGGTTTTTAGTGCCGCTCATATATCAGTTCCCGATCTTCCTGGATGTTTTTCTTAATAAACCCATGGATGAGCTTTTCCTGGACAATATCGACCTTGCGGCCGAGAGATTTTTCCAGATCTCCATAGATGGAAAAGGCCCTGAATCCTTTCGGTCGGTTCTTATCATAAACGACAAGCAGGTCCACATCGCTCCCGGGCTTGTCGTCTCCCCTGGCCAGCGAGCCGAAAAGCTCGGCCTTCACGACATAGCGATGCCGCTGGAGCACTTCCCTGATCTTGTCGACGACTTCCTGCTTGCTCATGTCGCGTCCAGTAAGTAAAAAATCAGTTTTTACGGCCGTTAGCAGGGTTTGTCCGAGTATTCCCGGGGCGCCAGGGCTCGCGTGACAAAGGCGCCATTTTCGAAACCTGCTGACTGATGGCGGAGGGGCTCACGTCAAGAATTTTGGCGACGGTGCTTTGTGTCACATTGCCCGTGGCGCACACAAATACAAAGTTTTGCCCGAAAGTAGTCAATTTACCGCCGTCGGTTTTGGCTGCCGCCCTGATTTCGTCCAACAGCGCGACTTGGCTTTCAAGCTTTTTGATTTGTTGGCAGAGATTGCTCATATGAGTCTCCTTATTTATTTAACTCTTAACTTAATTAGAAAGCCATTTTTGTCAAGCCGTTTCTCCCCGCGATCCTGGGCCGTCCGAGCATGCCTCGGGCGGGCGTGGTTCTTCGATCAGAGCCGATTATTCAACTACAATAATTGGACAGGAGTAACGCCAAGCCGGCCGGCGCGCCTGGTCCTAGACGAGTAAGAGCCCGGAGCGCTCCACGGGTCCCGGACTCGCCTCCGGCTTACCCTGGCCCCGTGGGAGGCTGAGGGGAACTGGCCGAGTCCTGACCGGCGGGAAAGGTTTGATTCGGGCCTCGGTTCGCAATACATGTATTGCAAACAGCGAGAGACAGACCATGCTGACCGTCAGATTGCCGGAAGACATTGAGAATCGTTTGAACGCCCTGGCCGCGCGGACCGGCCGGTCCAAGTCGTTCTATGTCCGGGAGGCGCTTCTCGCCTACATGACGGACATGGAGGACGCCTATCTGGCCGAGCAGCGCTATACTGAATTCGTGAAGAGCGGCGCGGCGGCCATTCCTCTTGGTGACGTGGAGCAGGGCCGCTGACCGGGCGCCCTGGCCCGCAGGCCGACCCTTTTCATTGCGCCAACCGTTCGGTCACGGCAGCCTTCATTTCCGGGCTGACGCCATGCAAATCGGCGTGTCGTTGCCATTGCGCAGTGGCCGCCCTCACCCTTTCAATGCATGCCTTGGCCGTCTTTCGAGAAACCCCAGTGGCGTCCGCCACCGCCAGGATGTCTTTCTCGCCCGGTGCCCTCCCTTCCTGGCCGACCGCCAGGGCGTGCTCCCCGCCAGGCCCCGAGGAAAAGACCACGTCGTATGCCGGCGACACGGACCATTCACCGGCTTCGTTCATGAGAAAGCTGTGATTGCGGGGATGATCGTCCCGGTTATGGGCGAACACGTTGAAAACCATGCGGGTAAAGACCTGTTCCACCTCGTTCTGCCGGCGGGTCAGGAACCTGGTGGCCTTGAGCAGTTCCACATAGCCCACGCTGGGAATCCGGTTGTCGGCGTCCAGCAGGCCGCTCAACGAGAGCATGTGCACCCTCGCTCCGCCTGGGCCGCGGTCGAATCGCTTCATGCCGAAGTAGCCGGGGCCGCGTTCGGACGGGAACAAGGCGGTCTCGGGCATGACCACCCCGGCCTCCCTGGCCATGTCCGCATAGGCCTGCTCCATGGCGCCCATGTCCGGCGGATCCTCGCGCGCACCGAACTTGACCAGCCAATGTTCGTAGCCTTCCGGCAGATCCTCCTCGCCATGCACCAGGCGCCCGCCATCGGGAGACCGGCCCAGCAAGGCCTTGGGGCGCGCGCCGCCGGGCGATCCTCCGACCCGCAACAGATGGTCGATGACCACGTGGGTGTCGTCCTCCAGGACCAGCCGCGCATCCAAGGCCAGCTGGTCCAAGTCCAGGGCGTTGCCCTCGGGGGGCTGCCCCAGGGCGGAATGCTCGGGATGGTAGACCAAGGCCCCCATGCCACGATCTGCGACCCAGGCCAGCCGATCCAGCGGCGTCAGATCGGCTGGCTGGATACCGGCCTCGCGGAGCTTGCGGTCCATGAGCAACCGCCCCCAGCCATCGGGCAGGCTGTCGTTGAACACCCCGTGCAGCCCCTCGAACAGACGCTCGGGCCCGGGGATGACGCTTGTTCCTGGCGCGGGTTGCAGCTTGAACGGCGAGGGGTTCAATTTCTCAACCGGGAACGCCTTGTCGAATTCGAACAGGATTCGCCGATCGATCCACGCAAGCCGCCCGACCGGGACCTCGCCGGCCCCAAAACGAATCCCTACAGTCAACGTGCGGATCGGAGTGAACTTCCCTCGGCTCATTTTTTGCGGCCCCTCTTCCTGGATGTGGAGGTATTGAGCGCCTCGTCCAGCGTGGTGTAGACTTGCGGCTTGAACAGGGCGGCGAAGCCGTCCTCGGCCTTCAACGCCAGGGCTACCCTGGCCACCAGCTCCAACGAGGCCGCTCCCGAAGACTCGAATCGCCGCAAACTGCCGAGGCTCACCCCTGCGCGCTCGGCAAGGCCTGCCTGGCTCAAATTGGCGGCCAACCGCGCAGATCTAGCCCGGATGGCCAGGTCGTGGCAGATATCCGCAGGAGAAAGAAAATTATTATTCATATGTTATCCCCAAACATCGTTTCAGATTGTTTGAAGATAACATATTAGCCAGTATACGAAAAAAGACAAGGGCTTTTGAGCCTCTATTTCAGCCCCCGAAGGAGTTGTATGCGCGGCCGGTGGAAGGACTTTACGGCGAACGTCCGCCTGCGGCGGGAATGATCCTTGGCTAGGACACCCGAGCGTTATTTTGCCGGAGTCTTTGTCCCGGGATGGGCCTTGACCAGTAGAGCAACGATGTGTATAAACATCCTTAAACAAATTAAGGATGCGCATATGCAGCCCAAAGAACAGCCTGCGGCTCAAGAGGCCGTCGCCAGGAAAATACGGAGCCAGCCCCCACTGGCTGTCCGGCAGTCCATTCGCCGTTTTGGCCAGGATCTGCGGCTTGCGCGCTTGAGGCGGCGTCTCCCCGTGGAACTCGTCGCGGCCAGGGCGCGCATCCATAGAACCACGCTGACGAAAGTCGAGAAGGGCGACCCGAGTGTGGCCATCGGCACCTACGCCTCCGTTCTTTTCGCGTTGGGGCTGGGTACGCCTTTGGCCTCACTGGTCGAAAGCCGGGAAGATCAGGCAGGTCTGTTGCTCGAAGAGGAGCGCCTGCCGCGTCGCATCCGGCGGCCCAAGGCAAAGGGAGGGGGCGCATGAGCCGCGAAATCCTCGTGTTCATCAACCTGGCGGGGGTCGACCATCGGGTGGGCACGCTTTGGGCTCATGCGGGAAAAGGCCGTGAGAGCGCAACGTTCGAATATGCGGCCGACTGGCGGGCGTCGCCGTTGCGCTTCTCGCTCGATCCGGCGCTGGCTGTGGGCGAGGGACAGTTTCAGACGCCGGCCGGCCGGGCCCTGTTCGGGGCCATCGGCGACTCGGCGCCGGACACCTGGGGCCGAGCTCTTTTGCGGCGCAGGGAGAATCACTTGGCCAAGGCGGAAAAACGCGCCGCGCGGGCGCTGCTGGAGGTGGATTTCCTGCTTCTCGTTGACGATGCCTTGCGCGGTGGAGCCTTGAGGTTCAAGGAGAAAGCGGACGGCGCATTTTCAGCTCACGGCGGCCAGGTTCCGCCTTTGCTGCGGCTGGGGGATATGCTGGCCGCCTCCGACAGGGTCGTCGCCGAGCAGGAAACCTCCGAGGATCTTCGTTTGCTGTTGGAGCCGGGCGCTTCCCTGGGCGGCGCCCGTCCCAAGGCATCGGTCCTGGATGCCGAAGGCAGGCTCCATATCGCCAAGTTTCCGAAAAGCGGCGATCCCTATGACGTGCCACGCTGGGAGGAGGTGGTTTTGCGCCTGGCCGAAAACGCCGGCATCCGTGTGGCGAAGCATCGCCTGGAGAACGTCGCGGGGCGTCATGTGCTGCTGGTCCAGCGTTTTGATCGCGACGATGCCGGGAACAGGATCCCCTACCTCTCGGCCATGAGCATGCTGGGGGCCGAGGACGGCCAGTCGAGAAGCTACTTCGAAATCGTCGAAAGCCTCTATGAATACGGCGCGGAGCCTGAGCGGGATACTTCCGAACTCTGGCGGCGCATGGTCTTCAACATCCTCGTCTCGAACGTGGATGATCATCTCCGCAATCATGGATTCCTCCATGTGGGCGCCGAGGGATGGGAACTGGCTCCCGCTTTCGACCTGGAGATCACCCCCGCGGACATCAAGAATCCGGTCAACCACCAGACATCCATCCTGCCGGGCGCCGTTGGCGATGCGTCCGTGGAAAACGCCCTTCAGGCAGCGCCGGATTTTCTCTTGAGCTTGGAGGAAGCCCGGACGGTTCTGCAAGAGGTCTCCACTGCCGTGGGGGGATGGAGGCGGGTCGCACAGAACGTCGGGCTCGGTTCCCAGGAGATCGACCGGATGGCGTCGGCTTTCGGCCACGGCCTGCCTGCGCGCGCGGACCAGGATGAAGGGCCGAGGCCGTAACCCCGTCATTTGGAAAATGGTTCATGATCAGCCGGTTGGCTGCATGCTTACATGGATTGATCCGAGACCTTGACAGAATCAGCCGAAGTGAATAGACATCAAACAACGACGTGCCGGACACTTGCAGTGTTCCACGTCGAATTGTGCCCCATGCCACATCCCGGCGAACAATTTGGCCGCGGATCGACCATGGGGCGATTTTTTATATTCACCCACAGCCCAAAGGAGGGCCCCATGGCAGCCAAACGAGTCTGCTTCATCGTCGATGGCGGGTTTGTCAGAAAACGCTTCAAATTCCTGTCCCCCTCCACGCTTTTTTCCGGTCCGTTTCTTCTCGACTACTGTCGCAAGCACCTCCGGCAGGATGAAGAGCTGCTCCGCGTCTTTTTTTACGACGCCGAGCCCTTCAGCCAAAAATTGTTGCACCCACTGACGGACATGACGATTGATTACTCCCAAACCACAGTGGCGAAAGAAGCGCATGCCCTGTTTGAGTCCTTGCGGAAGACTCCCCATGTGGTCCTTCGCCTGGGGTTTCTCACTTGGAATAGAAGGTGGAAGGCCTCTTGGGATAATACAGTCAAACCGATCCTCATGGGAACCCGGGATCTTGCGGCGAATCCGCTGGTCCCCTCAGAAAAAAGGGGGATCGCTCCGGAGCTGACCCAGAAGGCCGTGGACGTCTACCTGGGGCTTGATATCGCCAGCATTTCAATCAGGAAGACCGCGGATGTTCTCGTCATTCTGGCCGGTGACTCGGACATCGCCCCGGTGGTTCGTTGTGCGCGTGAGGAAGGGCTTCAGGTCCGGCTTGACTCGCTTTGGCAGAACATCCGTCCTGAGCTGGAGCAGGAATTGGACGAGGTCGTGACCTTTACCTGCAAGCCCGCCTTGGTTCATCCCGGCGCCCGGCCTGGGCGGCTCACCAGGGACGAGGATGGGGAGTATCCCTGCGGGACGACGGGGCCAGCCAAACCCTGAGCCATGAAGACCCAGGGCCGGCGGAATTCCGCCGGCCCCGGTTGTGTTTCGAGGCCTCCCACTCCCACTCTGTTTGTTCTTCCTTCAACTCGGGGCAGGGCCTCCCTCGGGCGGCATGGCGGCCCGGATCCGGGCCGCCAGAAACTCCCCGAAGGGCCGGATGTCCCGGTCCACGCTGGCGACTTCCAGCGCGGCCATGTACGCTTGCCGATCCTCCACCTTGATCACGGTCCAGGGATAGCCTCCGGACGCCAACATGGCGTTCATGAGGAACCTGGCCATGCGGCCGTTGCCGTCCAGGTAGGGGTGGATGAAGCCGACGGCCCAGTGCCCGAGGGTGGCGCGGACGCCGGCGTGCTCCTCATGCTCGAGGAGGCTGAAAAGCCCCTCCATGGCCCCGGCCACCTGTCGCCATTCCGGGGGGACATGTCGCGAGCCGGAGATGAAGACCTGGCTCGTCCGGAAGCCCGCCAAGGCCGCGGCGTCGAACTTTCCGGCCTGGGCGAAGGGCTGGAACATTTCCCGATACCAGGAGCGGAAGCCATTCCGTGGCACGGTTCCGGCCGGTTCGCCGGCGAAGATGGACCCGAGCGACTCCCGGACCTTCTGGAACGCCTGCCAGTAGCCCCTGGCGGCCAGGGCGTCGCGGTTTTTGCGATCCTCTTCCCGGTTCTCGGGATCCCAGTCACCACCGCAGACCCGCTCGATCAGCTCGGGCGTGACGCGGAAGCCCTCGATGGAAAGCGAGTGGTAGGAGTCCGTCTTGTAGACCTCGTCGACGTCCGCGAGGTACGCATCGGCATCCTCGGGCAGCCCCGGAGGCTCCGGAAGGATCTCGAGCAGCGGAACCCTCATGTCCGCCCAGATCTGCTCCAGACGCGCCCGCACGGGCGTCGAGCCCTCGGGCAGGTGCGCCAGGGAGTTCTTCAGCTTGTCTTGATAACTGTCCATGGTTCCGCCTAAAGCATTTTTCGTATTCAACGCTGCACTGTGGATAGTTTATTATGTGCCACGTTGTTCAGTCAATTTCGCTTCTTCAGGCGTGGAATTCAGGCGGTTGGGATGTCCGAAGAGGTTGACGCATCCAATTCTAGACTATATTGTGTCCAAAAAAGGACGGAAATACCATGCCGCTTCCACAGCCTGCCCGGCCTGCCGGCAAGTACGACATCTCTCCCTTGGTGGATCTCTCCGACAAGGAGAACCGCGCCCGGCTGTCGCCCTCGGCCCTCAAGGCCTTCTTCAACATCCTCGCCCGGTGGAATGTAGGCGAGGATGATGGTCTGCAGCTTTTGGGCGGCATCTCCAGGGGGCGGTTCTACACCCTGAAGAAGAACCCCGCTGGCGTCCTGGACCAGGACAAGCTCCAGAGGGTTTCCCTGCTGGTGGGCATCTTCAAGGCCCTCAACATCCTCCATTCGGAGCAGCTGGCGGACGCCTGGGTCAGTCTGCCCAACAAGAACCGGATCTTCGCCGGGCAGACGCCCCTGCAGCTCATGGTCAAGGGCGGCTTGCCCAGCATGCTCGTGGTGCGCAGGCTGCTGGACGCCCGCAGGGGCGGAGTCTGAAATGCGTGCGCCGGAGATAACGGAACTATCCGTCAAGGATACGCACCGGCTCATCCCGGCCAAGTATCTGGACGAGGATGACAGCGTCCTGTGCCGGATCGCGGAGGATCAGAAGCACCTGGAGGACATTTTCGCACTGGACCACGCCACCAACGACCGTCTGGCCGGAGAGAACAATCTACTGCCGGGCATCGGCCTGGACGAACTCGTCACAAATATCCCCGGCTTCCGGATCATCAACGCCTCGTTCTGCCATGCCCATCCCCAGGGAAGCCGATTCAACGGCCCGGATCGGGGAGCTTGGTACGCGGGCGTTGAATCCGACACGGCCCTGGCCGAAGTCATGTTCCACCGGGAGCAGCAATACCTGGAAATCGACTGGAGCGAGCCTGACGAAGTAGTCTATGACGACTGCCTGGCCAATTTCGACACGGCCTTCCATGACATCCGCAATTCCGAGGAGTTCAAGGAGTGTCTGAACCCGGACAGTTACGTGGCCTCTCAGTCCCTGGCCGCCGTACTCTTGGATACGGGTTCTGCCGGGATTGTCTATCCCAGCGTGCGTCTGCGGGGCGGGACCTGCCTCGTCTGTTTCCGGCCTGCCCTGGTGAACAATGTGCGCAAAGGGACACGGCGTACCATCAAGTGGGATGGAAAGAGACTTTTCGCCTGAGCCCCGTGCTAGATCCTGCGAGAGGCCGTCAGGTCGGCCAGGCGATGGAGGCCTCTGGCTACCCGTCTACAAGGCTGGAAAGCCCGTCCGTGAGGGAAAAACAGGCTAAATTCCTTGGGAAAGCATGGTATCTCAGTGTGTTCATAAAAAAGGTGGCGCCTTTATCAGATTGTTTCGTACAAATCAATTGACTGGATGCAAAAAGTGTTGATATACATACGGCGTCGTTTCGCCAGATCAACATCTTTTGAACAACACCCGCCACGCTTAATTCTTTCTGTGATGGGAGGATGCGGACCAGGGCGGGTTTTCTTTTGTCCGGCGAGGCCCCCTGAATGAGCTGCGGAAAGCTTGTTTTCACGAAGCCGGCGCTGTCCATCCCGGACCAAGCCGCACTCCTGCAAAGCCGTGGGTTGAGCATCCCCGATCCGGCCCGGGTCCAGCGGTACCTTTCTTTCATCGGCTATTACCGGCTCGCCATCTACGGCCAGCCATACCAGGTGCATGGGGACCCTGGCCACCACTTTCAACCTGGCGTTAGCTTCGACGATGTCCTTAGGCTCTACATCTTCGATCGCGAGCTTCGGCTCCACGTCATGGACGCCGTGGAGCGCATCGAGGTTGCCCTCCGCACCGTGATCAACAACCACATGGCCCTCAAATATGGGGCCATGTGGTATACCGAGGCCAGGCTCTTCGACGCCAAGTTTGATCATGCGGATCTGATGAACCGGATCCGCGTCGAGACCGGAGCGCCAGGCTCCGGCCGCAACGGTGACGCCTTCTGCATCGCCTACTACAAAAAGTACTGTGCGCCGTCACTGCCGCCCTGCTGGATGGTCGGCGAGGTGCTGTCCATGGGCACCTGGTCCCGCATCTTCCAGGGCATCAAGGATCGCGCGGACAGAATCGCGATCGCGGACACCATCGGGATCATGAGCCCCACCCTGATCAGCTGGCTCCGGGCCGTGTCCTACACTCGCAACATCTGCGCACATCACGGCTTGCTCTGGAATCGGACTTTCACCATCAAGCCCCGCCTGGAAGGGCCGCTTGCCGGCATCCCTATCACCCATTTTTATGCCCAGGCCTTGGTCATCAAGCAGCTCATCGGGCGACTGACCACCGCGTCTCGTTGGAAGGACCGGCTTAAAAATCTGGTTGATGCCTGCCCCAGACCCATCATAGAGATGGGCTTCCCTGCCGCTTGGTGGACCAGCCCGATCTGGACAAAGCCCCACTGACCACCCGGATGGACGGTTGGCCCCGGCCATGACAGCCCGAGACGTCGAGTCCGCGCTGCTTTCCCGCTGCGCCGCCGTCGCGCGTGGGGACGCCGCGCCCAAGGCGCTGGATCAGCGCGAGGCCAACGTGTTCCGTGTGGCCTCGATGATCGTCTGGACGCGGTTCCCGTCAGAATCCCAGCTTCTGGAACAGGTGAGCGCTGAATACTTCGCCGAGCATCCGGATGCAAAGCTGCCCTCGGAAGAAGTTGTCAGAAACGGTTGGGTCACGAGCCTGCCCCGTCTGCGCGACATGTTGGAGCCCATGCTCCGGAGGTCTTGAGACCATGGCGTCGAACCGGAAATTTCACACCCGCACGGCCCTGGCCAGCGGACTGCGCGAGCTGCTCAAAAGGGTCGCTCTGGCTCGCCAGAAAGAAACGGCGTGGCTCGCTCCAGAATGACGTCCCAGCGCTTGGAGTGCATTCGTTTCATTTTCCCGGGGCAGGGCTATAGCTCGATCTCTTCCAGGTTGAGAGGTACGATCTGCTGCCGCACCGGATCCTGCGAGGGCTCGTCGAACCGCAGCTGGTGCTTGACGTAGTGGAGCATGGCCCGCCGGACCCGGAAGATGGCCTCTCTACGCCCAGGTGGGCGTGAATTTCCAGTCCGGAGCCTTGGCAAAGGTACTTGCCGCAATTTCGCAGGCGTCTGTGACGCTATCCGCCGGGTCGAGATTTTCCAGCCTTTCGCCGGTCGCCTGGTCGACCCAGACATACACGTTTCCTCTTTTTTCCAGCCCGGCCCGGATTTGCCGCTTTTCTTCAGGATGAAAGAACGTGAATGACCGTGGCCGGCTTGTTGCCTGCTCTCTCATGCTGGTTTCCCCTGTTTCGATCAAGATATTCGGGTCTTGAAGGACAATCTGCTGTCGACGTGGGTCCTCAAACGGCTCGCCGTCGAGGTTCCAGTGCTTGGCGACATACCAGAGCAGAGCCCTCCGGACCTGAATGACCGCCTGCCCATTCTCCATGCAAAAATCGCTTTCAATAGCCTTCCTGGCGCCTTGAGAAAGCCGAGGATCAGGCACGACGACGAGATCCACGACTTCATGCCACTCGCGGTCCTGGTCGAGGCTGCCTCTACCGCTCCCTCTTTCTCCGACCTCAAGAATTCTGCCCAGGACAAAGTCCTTGTAAGTCTCGGCTTCGTGACAAAAGGCGCGGACATGCCACCGCTGGCCATCCGACCCCATGGCGTGAGGTGAAATGACCCGCCAGATCGGCTCTGGCCGGGACATGGAGGCGTACAGAATTTTCAGCGACCAATTCTGACCGATCGCCTGCACAACTGCCCGCGTCACCGCTCCATCTACGGAACGCAGGGGTGAAGGGGCGACCGAAAGCCTTTCGGGGGGCAGGGCGCCCTTCAAGTCTCCCACCAGCAGAAGCGAGGTGAAATCCTCGTTGGCGGTGCCGGTCAAAACCGGCGAGAAGCCCTTGGTCGGATGGTAGCTCTTGGTCAGGCGGTTGTACTCGACGTGACCGGAAAGCTCCTTGTAGAGCCCCATATCGGCAGTCTGGCGCGTGGCGGAGAGGCCAAAACGCTCGCCGAGTTCGCGACGATTGAAACGACCTAGCCAAAAGAGACGACGCTCGATAAAAGAAAGACGTTCAAACTGACCGCCGCCGGGTTGTTCTTTCATGGTGGGTTTGGCCTTCATGTGTTTTTAGTAAACTAAAACCAGCAAAAAGAAAAGATCATATCCACCGTTGACAACGCCATTTTTTTGCACTACCAATTTTTGCAAATGCCAAGAAACCCTTAAACTCAAGTTGGGTCAATATCATGGCTTGGCGTGATGTCATGGTCGCGGTTATGCCGCTTGTGGACCTCTATGGGACCAAGCGGGTGCCGGGTGAAGGGGCGATGGTCCCCTTCAACACGACGCCGTCCCGCGCCAGCGACGTTGACGATCCCACCGCGGGCCTTTTCTTCGCCGTGGGGACATCGCTGCTCGAACTTCTGGACGCCGGCGAAGAGGAGACCCCTGGGGCCTACACCCTCATCGCCGAGATCCTGACCGAACTCCGCAAGGACTTTCCCGAGTGCGTGGACGAGGACTTTCTGTTCGTCATCCAGAAGCTCTCCGCCCGCTACAATATGTACTTCGTCAGGGACGGCGTCCTCCTCAAGGACACCGCTTTGATCGACCAGGCCAAGGCCGGCAAACGAATCCGTCTGTCGGCCAAGGGCCGCATGGCCCTTGTGCTCTCCGAGACTTCGGAAGACTGGGCCTACCTGGATCTGGACGCGGAAAAGCTCCTGCGCTCGATAGCGCGGGGAAACTTCCGGGAAGTCGAGAAATTCAGCACGGGCATGCTCCAGAAGATCAAGGACGCGAGCCTGCAGATCAGGAGAATTCTCGAACTGCCCACAGTGGAGCTCAAGGCGCAGGCTCTGGTCACCGAAAACAGCCTGTATCTCGAAACCGTGAGCAAAATCCAACAGCTGGTGAACAACGCCCTGGACGTCCTCCGAGTCCAGGGCACGCAAGACAACTTCGACAAATGGTTTGAACTCCACCCTGAGGACGAGGGCCTGGACGAGAGCATCCGGACGCAGCTGCTCCAGGTCCTGTCCATGATTGAGACCATCTCGCGAAACCTGGCCGACATCATCGTGGCGGTTCAGAGGGGCGCCAGAACAGGAGTGCGCACGCCGAACTTCAACGCCGCCGCGCTGAAGATCGTCCTCCAGCCGTCCTATGAAGTCGCCGAATCCGTGCTGAAAGCGTTTGTCTATCCGGCAAGGGCTCTCGCCTCCATTTCGGACGTGCTCAAGCCGGTCAAGATCCCTGCCCCAAGAAGCAGAGAGACGGCCCAATTTGATACCGCAGGGCAAAAGCCTGTCACGAGGTTGTTCCGCGCCTTCCTTCTGCGACACGGGCAGGAGTTCATGGCCCGCCTCTCCAAGGGCCCTCTTTCCATGGCCGAGCTTGTCAGGGAAGGCGCTCTCGGGGCGAGCGACATCGAGGGACTCGGCGAACTGGTCGGGGCATTCCTGGACGCCCGTTCCATGGGTTTCGGCATGGGGCGGTTCATCGTCGTGCCGGGAGGCGACGACATCGTTTGCGAGATCGACGGCCGCATGACGGCCATGCAGGGATTGCTGCTCACATACCAGCCGAGGGGAACAGAGCATGTTTACTGACGCTGAGGTTCTGGCCAGGATTTCCGACTTCCTGTTCACCCACCGAATCGTCCGGACCAAGGTGCCGAAAGGAAGCCGGGCCCGGGATGGGGAAAAAGAGGTCACGGCCATGCTCCAGGACATGGACGGCGGCCAACGGGCATTCCTGGAGGACTACTTCTTCTTCCGTGGGTTCACGCTCAGAGTCTTCGACTGGACCGAGTACCCCGGGATCCCCCACGGGGGACAATTCTGGTGCATCGTCCGCAACCCGTCCAAGCCCGCCCCCCTGTGGCTTTCCGGGTCCGAAGTCCGTGAACGGCTGGCCCTGCCGGGGGATCCCAGGCTGACGACGACCATCTGGTCGTTCGTCATCTACATGCACTACCTCAAGCTGGCCTACACGAAGATTGACCGGCATCCGAGCGAGATTTCCCGGTTCGTGGACGTCGTCTTCACCAAAGAGGAGCTTGCGGAGGATGTCAGATCGTTCATCGACAGCCTCGCCGAGGAGCATGCTGGCCGGACCGAGGCGGTCAAGATCCTTGCCGCCGAGAAGGGACAGGATGTGGAACGCAGGGTCAACAACTTCCTCGCGTTCCTGCTGGAAACCAACGCGATCAGCTTCGAGCGGGCCGATCAGGCCTATTCGCAGACCATCCTCGGCGCCTCCGAGGTGGCGGAACACTTTGACTGGGAGATCTTCTATCTCCTCCCCCACGACACGCTGGGGCCCGAGAGCATCGAACAGATTATGGTTTCCGACGACGCTCCGAGCGTGACGGAGGAAGACAATGTCGCTGATCAATAGAATCGAGATCTCGAACTTCCTCAACGAGAGCAGGTCCAAGACGTGGGACCCGGACTTTCGTCTGGAGTTGCTGAATTTTCGGGCGTTCTCCACCATCTTCCTGGCTCCGAACGGAGTGGGCAAAACGTCCCTGGCCGACGCCATCTTCGCCGGCCTGACCATGCGGCAGCCCTTCGTGAAGCTGACCAAGGAGCGGATGTCTCCGGCCAGGGAAAAGATCATGTCCCATATCCGGATCGAGTTCGTGCGCCCCCTGGCGGGCGACAATCCGGACCAGGCCCACCAGCTCGACATGGCGTTCAAGGTCCGTGGCGAGCCCTGGGTGGCCGGCATCTGTGGCCACAACGCCCCGGACGACATGATCCACTATTACTACCAGGGGGTCCTCGAAGACGCGCCGGTGGGCTACTCCGAGAACGGCAGGAAATTCCTCTACTCGGACGCTGAAGTCGAGGAGGCCATCGCCAAGATCCGGGGCAGCAAGTTCAAAGCCTCGCGGGCTGACTGGAAAGCCTTCATCCACAACCACATCTCGCCCCGGCAACTCGCGATGCTCGAGCAGTTCCAGAAGCGTGGCGGCGGCGACAACAACCCGCCGCTCTACGAGGTGATGGTCAAGGACGACCGCTACGACCGGGCCTTCTTCTACCAGCACGTGGTCCCCCAGCTCATGGCCGGGCTCCACAGGCCCGAGCGGGACGATGACGGCGCCGAAGACCAGGAAGAGATGTACTTCGAGCAGACCCTGGTCATCAGCTGCAGGAAGCTGGTCCAGGCCAAGCGCGACCTGGAGCACACCAAGAGCAAGCTCGACCAGATCGAGGCCGTCTACGGGGACCTGGAGGCCCTTGTCGGCAAGTCCGGCGAGATCGACCAGGCCAGGGCCGAGTATCAGAAGGCCCTGGCCAAGGTGGCCGAGGTCGGCCAGGCGATGGAGGCCGTGGCCACGGCCGGCGTGCCGGGCTTCCCGCGCGAGCCCTCCCACTCGGACGGCCAGGTGCTCGACCTGCTGCGGCACATGGACATCAAGCAGGGCGAGGGGCCGGTGCTCCGGGCCGCAGGCATGGATGCGCTTCTGGGCTTTCCCAAAGACCGGACGGCCGACTATATTTCAAGACAGAGACTCCCGAGCGGGAAAGTAGCCCAACCGATTGAAAACATTGTCCTAGTAAAACTCGCAAAAGATGGCCGAGGCCAGATCACGAGCCGCTATCTCACCGAAGACCAGGCCATGACATTCATCGAGGAGCTCTCGGCCGAAGTCCTCAAGGAGTCTGAGCGCGGGGCGGCCACCAAACGTGAAGCGCTCCAGTCCAAGATCGGCATCGCCTTCGAGCACTTCAGGACCAAGATGGACACCAGCCCGCAGCGCCGGGCCTTGCTTGAGGTGAGCCGTGCCCTGGAAGAGCTGGAGATGCAACTCCGCGCCAGCAAAGAAGCTCTCGAGGAAAACGCGCGAGAAACCAGACAGGTCGCGGAAGAGCTTCGCACGCTGGAGGATCCGCGCCGCGAATGGCGCCTGATGAGAGACAGCGGGCTGTTCAACGACCAGGAGCTTGAGGCCCCCGCCGCGACCAAGGAGCGACTTCTCGCGCGGGCGCAGGCGCTACTGGCCGAGTATACGAAGCTGTCCGAGACCATCGGCAATATCGACAACACACGCGAAGCCCTTCAACGGTTCCGCACTGAATATGGCGAACGCTCCCCGCTGGACGTTCAGGCCGGCCTGCGGACCGAAGCGGCCATGCTGGCCGCGCGGCTGGAGCGTCTGCAGGCGGCGATCGAGGATCTCGCCTGCGCCTGCAAGCTGGGGCAGGCGGATTTCAATGACGTCTCCACGCGATACGAGGCATTGAGCAAGGCGCTCGCCGAGTTGAAGATCAAACACGGCGCATGGGAAACCGTGCAGGCGAGGTTCCCGGGCCGGACCGTGCCCCAGATCAACGCGCACCTCGCGGAGCGCCGTGGCTGCCTGGAGTGTGAGTTAAAAAGGCTGGGCGAGGCCAAGGAGGCCCCCCGCACGGAATTGAAGGATTCGATCCAAGCCGTGGAGGCATGGCGCAAGGCGACCGATTTTTGCTTCAGCCAGGCCACCACGGACATGGAGCAGCGCCTGGTTGAACTGGAAGCAGTCCTGCCCCAGGTCAGAGCGTGCGAGGAGTTCCGCGCGCGTTACGGTTCACAAGCCACCCCCGACCAGATCATCGGCGGCCTGACCGAGCGCCGCGTCAAGCTGCGGAATCTCGAGGCCAAGCGCAAGGCCGATCTGGCTCGAATCCAG
Organism: Desulfovibrio aminophilus; assembly: GCF_023660105.1. NCBI lineage: Bacteria > Pseudomonadati > Thermodesulfobacteriota > Desulfovibrionia > Desulfovibrionales > Desulfovibrionaceae > Desulfovibrio > Desulfovibrio aminophilus. The sequence continues at coordinate 114,478 of NZ_JAMHGA010000012.1, forward strand.
GAATCCCTCGCCATGCTTGAGAGCAAGCAGGTGGCTCCTGGACGGGTTTCTGCGGAAGCCTTGAAGCTCGTGCCGGAAGGCGTTGAGTACCGGATGCTGTTCGAGGTCATCGAAGCGGCGAAACTGGAGCAAAACCGCAAAGCCGAAGCCCTGGCCACCTTTTCCACCCTGCTCTTTTCGCCCGTGGTCGCCTCCGAAGAGAGCGCGCAGGCCATCGCCGATGTTTTCGAGCCCAAGGCCCTGCCGATCCCCGTCTTCAAGGAGCAGGGCCTGGAGCGCCTGCTCGCCGAGGGAGGGCTAGCGGATCTCGGCTCCGCCATCCATGGCCACATGAGCAAGATGGCTGACATTCTGCTCCATCCCGAGCGCATTGCGGCCACGAAAGAGCGTTTCCGCAGGCTGGAACGCGGATTATCCAAGGGGCTGGAAGCGCTTGGCAACGCCATCCTGAAGACCCGGGACGACACCCCCGAGTTCCATTTTCTGAAACAAGCGCGCCAGGCGTTCGTGGCCGAAGCCGAAACGAAGGCCCGGGAACTCGTGGGACGCGTTTTCGCCAAGCTGGGGCCGCTTGCGGCCCTGCTGGCGGGATGGTCGGGCATGGTCGCGAATTGGCCGGGCGTGGTCCCCGGCGATGTCCGGATCGGCTCCGACATGGACACCCTGGCCAACCGCCTGGGCGTGCCGGTCCAGCCGGCGCCTCCGCCGGCCGAGGTCTCGGCGGCCACCATCCCCACGGTGTGCGCATCGGTGCGGAATTCCCTGCAGGGCGATCATCGCCAGGCAATGGAGCGCACCCTGAAGAGCCTGCAGGAAAAGACGGCCCTGGAGACGGCCAGGGTCGACAAGATCGTGGCCCGGATCGCCCAGGACCTCGAGGCCAAGTCGGCCGAACTGAAGGCCTTCGACCAGGAGTTCATCCTCGGGTCCTTTGCCCAGGAATTGGCCATGGCTGCGGGCTACGACCCGGAAGCGCATCGAAAGACTGACGCCGAAGCGGCGGAAGCCGAAAAAATGAAGGGCGAAATCTCGGAATTCCTCCGCACGGCGAACGGGCTTCGTGAGGATCAGGGCGGCCTCAGGAACGACCTTCGCGACCAGCAGCGCAAGATCGAGCATGCCCTTGGAGCTTATAATTATGAGCACCTGGACAGCTTCATCGCCTCGGGCGAAGGCGCGAACGCCGAGACGCTCCTGGCCCAGCGAGACGCTGTGGCCGAGCAGCAGAAGCAGGTCGGCGGCCGACTCGGGTTCCGTTTCCAGGATGCTCAAAAATACGTGGGCGAACGAACCCGCGACCAGGATCTCCTCAACCGCCATGAGTTTTTGCTCTCCTCCAGAAAGCAGTACGAGGACCATGCCGACGGGCTCTCTCGCCAGATCGACGGGCACAAGGACTCTGCGCGGGGTCTCCGGGAGCTTTCCCTGAAATACGATGTGCAGCTGTTTGAAATCCAGAGACATATCAAGCAGTTCAGCGCTCTGCTCAAAGACATCGAACAGGTGAAGCTCCCGCAGGAAAGCCAGAAGATCCAGGAGGTGCGCGAGAACCTCGCCAGGCTGTCCGAGCTGTCCGGCCAGGGCGCCGACCAGGGGCTGATTGAGGCCATTTCGGCCATCCAGGGCACGATTGCCGGATTCGAGGCCGATAGCAAGGCAGCCCGGGCGAAAACCGCGAAGAACGCGGCCGAAAAGGCGTTCGAGAGCTATGGCAAGGCGTGCGACGATTTCCTGAAAGGCCATCCCAACCTGCCCGAGGGGCTCGCCTCCGACGTCCGGGCCACCAGGGCCGAACCGTCCAAGATGCGGGTGCTCTATGAAGTGCAACGGCAGGTCGTGAACGAAAGGCGGGCCGAACACCAGGCCCAGCAGGAAACCCACCAGCAGATGTGGGATGATCAAGTCAGCCGACTGACCGAGATGTCCGACGAGGCGAAGAAGGCGTATGCCCATCTGTGCCGGCTGTGCAACAGATACAAGGATGAAGCCACTTTCATCTTTAGCGCGGAAGTCGCCTCCCCGGAGGTGATCGAGAAACTCGTGGAGGGCATCAGAGACCAGGTCGAAGTGAATGAAGCACAGCTGCAGATCGAAGCCGAGCGCCTGCATGAAGACGTGAAGCGCATCCGCAAACGCAAGGATAGACAACTGCTCGAAGATGTCCGTGAGCAGTTCTACAAGGCGTTTTTCATCAACCCGACCATCAAGTACAAGCACCCCTTCATCGCCAACCACCAGGAGATGGTGTTCGGCGGCCAGGGAGCCGGGAAGGTCAGCGCCGGTCAGATGAGCGCCCTGCAGCTGCTGATGGCCGTCAGGCTGGCCGAGTTCGCCAAGGAGCGGGATCGGATCCGGCACGCCCATTCCAAGCACAGACGCAGGCTGCAGCAGGCCCAAGAGCACAGCTTCCTCCTGCTCGACGGCATGCTTTCCAACCTCTCGGACGAGGAATTGATCGATGAGAGCCTGAAGGCCCTGGAATCCTGCCGAGGCGTGTTCCAGTTGATCGGGTTCATCCACAACCGTGGCTACGTCAACAACTACAAAATCTTCCCGACCTTCATCGTCGCCCGGCGGTATTCCAAGGACGGGACCCGAAGTTCCGCCTCCCGTTGGGTCGTCGTGGAGGACATTTCCGAGGAAGACCTGCCGAAACTCGGCTTCTGGCAGTCGGCTGTGGCTCCGGGCACGCCGGAACTGGCGCCCCTCGTGACCGATGAGGAATTGCTGGCCGAGGAGGCTGAAGGATGATCGATCCCAGGCACAAGTCTGCGGCCGACACGGTCCGCGCGGCCTTGCGGAAACTATCCAGGGGACGCAACCGCCTCAATCCCAAGAGAATCCAGGCCCGGCTCATGACCGAGAGCAAACTGGACAGCGTGAAGCTCAAAGAGGGGCTGGATGCGTTGCGGGACGCCGGAGAAGTGGCGTCGGCCTCATGGGATGACTACCTTGGTATCCCCCTGGCCCAGTTGACCCTCAACCTCGAGCCCGAACCCGAGGAACACCCTGAGCATGTCGTCCTCTGGCGGTCGCTCGTGGACAAGAGCACCCTGCCTGAATCCGCCAGGACCACCCTCAGGGAGCCGAAGGTTGCGTCAAAGATGGCCGGCATGGGGCCGGAGGACATGCGTCGACTGCTGGAAGGCCTGGGCGCGCTGCACACCTCGAGAGAGGCCCGGGCCCTGCCCGTCTACGAGGCCAGCGCGCGTTGGCTGCTCGGAAGCTCGAAGATCCTCTCCGAGCTCGGCGCGGCCGCCACCCGCAAGCTGGGCATCGATCCGGCCGAGTTCGCGCCTCCTCCGCGCTACCTGGCCCTTGCCGGCAATCCGAACCCCAAGGCCTTCACGCTGGTGGAGAACCCCCATTCTTTCGAGGCGGCCGTGCGGGCCGACGCGCGGCTCGAGTCCGCCTGGGCCTGTTCCTACGGGTTCGGGTTCAGCATGGACCAGCGGTATGGCGGACTGCTGGTCTCCAATCTCACGAACGAGGTGTACTTCGAAAGCCACACCATTCTGGTCAGGGCCGGAGATCCCCCGGCCCTGAAAGACCTCCTGGCCTGTGAACGCCTGTACTTCTGGGGAGACCTGGACCTGGAAGGGTTGCGGATCTACCAGGAGCTGAAGAAGCGCTTCCCGAACATCCGGCTCTCGCCGCTCTATGGACCCATGGCCGAGATCCTCGCCGCCGGTGGTGGGCATCCCTACGTGAAACTCGTGGGAAAGGACGGGCAACGGCCGCCGGCGGCCGGAGATCCGGAGGTGGACCGCCTGGCGGCCTTGTGCCGCGAGCGGGGCCTGGATCAGGAGGCGGTTGATCCATGCACAGAATGGTCGCGCCTGGGATGACTCAAGCCGGGGAGGGGCCGGGGAGCTCTTTTTCGGCGTGCAGCGACAAAAACGCCTCCAGGAGCGAAACGGCGAGGTCCGGCCCGTCTTGCAGTACCGCCGTCTCGATCTCCAGGGGCACGATTTCTTCCGCGATGCGCTTGCGGTACTCCAGGGCGCGGCGTTTGATAATGTCGATGGCCAGCGCCGCCTTGCCGGAAACGTCGGGATGGATATCACCGGCAAAACCTTCGATCTTGACGGCGCAGGCGGCCAAATCGAAAATATCACGAATCGTGAACGCCGACGCTCTGAAATACAGCTTCTTTGAGACGATTTCCGCGGGGGTCTCTACGCGAATGGTTTGGCCGTCGAAAAGATAATCAAACGTCGGCTCGTCATGAAACTCCCGGGTGACGAGAAAATCGATTTCGCCCTGATTGCGGATTTCCAGCTTAATGAAGTGCCCGGGCTGTTGGTGCGTGTCGCAAATCGCACGCACGGCAGCGTTTCTGCTCGGGGCGAATTCCCGCAAGGCGTTGGCGTTCGTGAAAAATAAATCGATGTCCTTGCTCAGGCGGTGAGAAAGGGAAAGATAGAGCGCGGTTCCTCCCCCCAGGGACCACTCGTAGGCGGGTGATGCCTGGAGAATGGGCAGCACTTTGCGCAGAAGAATTTTCCAGCCGTGCTCGTCAGCCATGGCAGTATTCCTCCAGCCAGTTGCGCGCCTCTCCGGTCGCGGCGACATTCCTTGCGGCCTGTAGCAGGCGCCGGGGATTGAGCTCCTTGCCCAGGATCGCCTCGTGAAGTGTGCTGATCGGGATCTCCTCGAACAGCGCGCGGACGAAGGAACTGTCGCAACTCTTTGTGGCGCAACGCCGAATTTCTCCCTGAAGCTCTTCGGGGGAAATGTCCACCGGCCTGGGAGTGCTCAAGGTGCGGGCGATGCCGGGAAGAATCTTCATGTCTTTCTCCTGGATCTTTCTTGGCCGACCCGTGCGCTGCCGGGTTGTGTCCACAACGGCGAGGGTCGCCAACCAATCCGCCCGGCCAAGGGCTTTCAGGACGCGAATGAGGGTTTTGATGGCCGCGCCCTTGCCGGACTCGAGGTTCTTTAGGGCCGACAGGGCCACCCCGGAGGCGCCGGCCAGGGAACGCTGATCGGCGCCTTGGCTCAGGCGGAGGGCTCGGATCTGTTGGCCCAGTTCCGCCTCCAATCCGCTGGTCGTCTGATTTTTCATTTTTATGGCCCCATTTGCAGCCAATGTTTGCCCATTACTAGCTTGTGGATGTAAAAAGGTCCACAAAATAATGGAACCATGAGGACCCCCAAATCCGCTGGGAAAAGAAGGAGGTCTACAGCGACAAGTTCAGCTCCCGCGAGAAGATGGCCCTCTCCCTGCTCTGGCTTTCGATCCTGGCCGAGTTCTCCATGCGCCAAGCCGAAAGGGGAAGGGAGATAAGGAGTTAGCCCTGGCCGAACTAGCCGAGTTTTCCATCCCTGGGGTTCAAATGAAGGGGAAGAGGGAGGGCACCGTAGTGCGTCCCTTCGCCTCGCTGGGCAGCGGAATATCCTCATGGCCGGCGATCCGTGCGGCTACGGCCTCTTCTATGGCGTCCAGCGCCCGCAAGGCCGCGTCCGCCTCATCCACGCCAAAGGTGGTCACTTCCGGCAGATCCGGACAGGTGACAAGGAACGTGCCGTTATCGTCGGCGATCAGTTCAATAGGGTATGCAAACATAGGTGCTCCGGGCTTCCGCCCTTATGGATCGCCCCCCAACCCAGGAACGCGCAGATCCTGCGCCGGGCTTCTCAAGCTGAAGGAACTATCCGATGCGACTTGGCCGTCAGCTCGACCCCCAAGGCCTTCATCACCGCCAATGTGGTCTTGAGCGTGGGATTGCCGCGTTCGCTGAACGAGCGATAGAGCTGTTCGCGGGATAGGCCGGTTTCCCTGGCTATCTCACGCATTCCACGGGCGCGGGCGACCACGCCCAGGGCGTGCGCGATGTAACCGGCATCGCCGGACTCAAAGGCGTCAGCCATGAAGGTGGCGATGGCCTCATCCGAGGTCAGCAATTCGGCTGGGTCGAAGGTGGTCAGCTTCTCATTCATGATCTGTGCTCCATTGAGCGGCCAAAATGCCCTTTCGCGCATGCGAAAACTGTAGTTTATAAATTACAAATGTCAAGGCCGTTGGCTTCGCGGCCAATCATCAAAAGCCTGGAATGGAAAGGGGAGCACTCAAAGACGAACCGTGAGCTATTCGTGAAGAAGTTGACGGCTTGGCGGTTTGTACTTAAATAAGTACACATCAAGTCAACGAGCACCCCACCCACGGCAACAGAGGAGAAAGAGGCAGGGAAGGAGAGGAGGAAAGATGAACGAGAAGAAGATTTCCCCGTTGGGTTCCTCTTTTGATGCTTTTCTTATTGAAAAGTGTAACTTTGAAGAGGTACAGGCGGCAGCTATTAAGAAAGTATTGGCTGCTGCTCTCGAAAAGTACATGAAGGAAAACAATATCAACAAAACGGCAATGGCATTTAAAATAGATAGCAGTAGATCATTTTTGAATAAGATTTTAGATGAAAATAATAATTCAATTACATTAGCTACAATGTGTAAAGTCGCCACGGTAATTGGAAAAAAAATTTCGATCAATCTGGAATAAAACCCTCAAACTTTTTCCAATGGACATCGTCGATTTCGAGGGCTCATTTCTTGGCCGTCAGACATCATCTACCGGCGAAAAGGTGCTCCGGGCCGCAGGCATGGATGCGCTTCTGGGCTTTCCCCCAGGCCGGACGGCCGACTTTATTTCAAGGCAGGGGCTGCCGAGCGAGAAGTTAACACAACAGATTGAAAACATTGTGCTAAAGTCTCACGCAAAATTCGAAGCTGGCCCAATCGGCGGCCGCTATCTCACCGAAGACCAGGCCATGGCTTTCATCAAGGAACTCTCGGACGAACGCCTCAGGCTGTCTGAAGACGGAGCCGCCGCCAGACGCAAAACGCTCCAGTCCAAGATCGGCATCGCCTTCGAGCATTTCAGGACCAGGATGGATACCAGCCCGCAGCGCAGGGATCCCAAATGAATCCCCATTCCTTCCCTGCCCGGGGGGGGCCTGGACGAGCCGGAGGCGAGGCCGGGACGTGCGGGAGCGCCCCGGGCGCTTAGAAATTATATTGGCCCTGAGAACCTCAAACGCGAAAGGGGCTGATGGGTCGACCACCAGCCCCCGAATTGTGCCCTGTTAAAGGCAGGTTTTTCACACTATTTCTTCTTGCTTCCGCCCGTGCGGACTCGCTCTTTCTCCGTCGTTTTGGGGTTCTTGTCTGCATATCCCTTCTTGACGAATTCCCCCGTCTCCGAATCACGATACACCGTCTTTTTAGGCTCTTTGTCTCCGCCCATAGTTCCTCCTCGCCGATGCTTCGGCATATTTAATTCTTAATGCGCGAATATAGGCCAATCAGTCAAGCTTGTGACCCTTTTTAATATCCAGCGGTTACGGTAAAAATCGCCGAGAATGGCAAGACTGGAAGGAGAGCCTCCCCCGAAACTGAGAATGGAAAGCGGCGTCTGGCCAGGGCCTAACCCCCAAGAAGAAACACCGCCGGTCGGGGAAGGGGGAGGGCGTCGGGAGGAAGAGAAAGACGGGGGATTTGGGGACTGCCTTTGGGCCCAACCCCCCAAAACAGCATTTGGGAGACGCCCGAAAAAACGGAAATGGATTCTAGAGAGATATGTCAAAAGACAGGGTGAAGTCTGAAGACTACACAGAATGCATGGTATAGGTTGACATCGGTATTTGTAAGAATTTCTCAGAAACGTGAGATCGGTTGCCAAAGAATGAACCATGCGGAGACTTAATTGCATACGATAACATGTTTTAGTTCTTTATTCTTATTAATTATTGGCTCTGGACTAGCTGAGAGGGTTCTCTCGGATGATTTTGAGGATGATAGCATAGAGCTTGTCTCCCCGATAGTTGAACCTGAACTCGCACTCCTTGAGGTGCAGGTAGAAGGTTTCTCCAGGGACGCCATGGAACTTCATCAGCCGTCTTTTCGCAAAGGACCAGAAGGACTCGATGCCGTTGATGTGGCAGCGGCCACGGGCGAATTCGTTTTGCCCGGGCTGGACCCGGTAGTGCTTCTTGTAGCCGAGATCGACGAGGCCGTTATAGCCCCGCCACCCATCGGAATGAATGATGCTGTCCTGGTCGACTCTGCCCCTGATAATGGCCTGCAGCGTGGCTTTCGCGCAATCCGGCACGATCTCGGTGTAGTCCTTCCCCTTTCGTTGGAAGATTCCGAACACTGGCGTTTTGCCGAAAGCCCCGCGTCCACGTTTGCCCTTGATCCGTTTGCCGCCGAAGTAGGATTCGTCGACTTCGATTTCGCCAGAGAAGGGCGACTCCCGCTCACAAAGCTCGGCAATTCGCTGTCTGATGAGAAGGTAATAGCGGTTGACCGTATTGCGGTTGAGGCCAGTGAGCGCGGAGCCCTGACGGGCGTCTAGGTCCAGGGCGAAACACCGTACGAGATGCCTGAATTTGGCCTCTGAAATTCTTGAACGGAGAACGTACTTGTTTTTCATTGTCTGGCCTTGCTTTCGAACACATCACAGTGTCGCCAGCTAGTCCAGAGCCTAACCGATTAGTTCTCCTCGAGCATTTCCTCATCGAAAAGTGTAATGATGGACAATACTTCCTGCCCATTCATGCGGATGCTTTGCTCGAAAACTTCAAATTCCTCGGCCTCACGCCGATCAAACCAAGCCTGTGCGGGAATCTTCATTGGTTTCAGGCTATCGGCTGCTTTCCCAAATACGATGTCGAATGCCAGGCTGTCAGTCTCGAGTTGTTCCCGGGGAAACCAACGTCTCGGCAAGCTTGGTGATCTTGTGAACCACTTTCGCCTTTGTGGACTATGGCACACTAAGAGGCAAGGGAATTCATCACTTTCGATAATGCGAATGGCAGTGGCTGTGAGGCTCGCTGTGAACCCACACGCGACTCTCTGCACCAGTGAAAATGTCAAATTCGATTGTGTTTTCAAGATCGGCTGGAGTAGGTACGTAGGCAGGATGAGATTGGCTGCATATTTATCGGCAACGCGTTCATAATCGGAAGCATTTTGTCGAGAGAAGTCGGCATTGTCGGCGCGACATTCCAATTGTTTCCCACGGTGGAATTTCCAGTGCCCTAACTCATGCGCGATGGAGAATCGCTGACGCGGGATGCTGCTCGTGCTGTTTACGGAGATAATTGCTGAATCATCAGTACCAACGATTCGCGCCTCGCAACCTTCCAACTCTCTGTATTTGATCCGCGCCCCAAGTCCATATGCGATGGCTTCTAAATCTATTTCGCTTGGACGAGTAATACCGTAAGAGACTAAGAGTCTTTCTGCTGGAGTTAAATTATTCATTTTCTTCATCAGCTGTTAATGTAGTTAAGTCATAGCCTAATTCCTGAAGATCATCCAACAAAGTGCGCATATCATCAATAGTCAAGTCTTTTCCTTTTCTTGCAGCCATGCTGAGACGCATATCTTCCTTTTGCGTAGTAAAAATTTTGTAAATGCGTATCACCTGATCGTCATTTAAATTCTTAGTCAAAATTTGATTATTCAATATTGTACTTTGTTTTGATATCTTTTCATTTGATAATTTATTTCTAGCAACAGTAAGTCTCGCCTTGCCAATTGAAGTTCTTGCTAGTGTAATAGCTTTATCATGGTCACTATAGTCTTCTGCTGCTTCCTTGAGAATTTCTTCATCAGTCGCTGAAAGAATGTCATCGACGAGAAAACTACAAATTATATCAAGATCATGTTGATTATTGTTGTTATTCATGTGCGGGCTCCTGTCTAAAATGCCGATCTATGCGGCGCCGTATGAATTTTCGTTTCGACTCATACGTTGTTTTATCCAACCTGAGATCTTTTTGGATTTCTCCGCCCTCATAGCCGGCCGCTACATATTCTAGAATATCTATGGCGAGTTCATCATCATGGAAGATAGTGCGTATTTCATCCCAGAGATCTTTAAATCTGTGCTTGGAATGCCATAGCTCCTCCGGTGTCGCGGAGGGAGCTGGCGGATCATATCCCGCCTCCGTGAGGCTGGCGAGGGATACCAGTGCTGGTTTTCGGCCAGCAGCTTTGTTTGCATCTGCTCTGATGCTCCGCATCACCTCTGCTAAAAAAGGCACCGCCCTAACATCCCTAGGACAATGCCTGCGTCCTTCAAGTGCACGTGTGACGGCCTCTTGAAGAAGTTCGTCAGGAGAAAAGTCGCATTGTGTCGCATAGATAGCGGCAATTTTCATGAGGCGGTGGTTATCCGCCTGAGAAAGTCCCTGAAGTTGTTGGTCAAATTCTTCAGGTGAAATGGGCGATGGCCCCTCGGAATGGATCACCTACGCGCCTCCTCTTGCCCATACATGCGCCACCAGGACACTACCACGGACATTTTTCCGAAAAAATTGCTCCTGGATGTCCGCGCGTGCTCTCCTTTGGCGCATTGATATATGAGACAGGTAGTTGTCCGCAACTATTAACCCTAACTAAGTTCCTGGAGGAACTGCCATGAACAAAGACCTCAACACCGTTCACCTGGAGGCCGAAGACATCGAAGCCTGCGCCAAGGAAGGGCGCAAACCTAAGGCGACGGGGCCGTATCGCATTCTGATCGGAAACGACCGCCTCGAGTTTGTGCCCTACCAAATCGACGATCCCATCGTCACCGGCCGCCAGCTTCTCGACTTGGCCAAATGCCGCCCGGCGGATGAGCACATCCTCTTCCAGTTGTTGCACGATGGCCTTCTGGAAGAGATTCGTCTGGAGGAAACCACGGACTTGCGCGAACGGGGAATCGAGAAGTTTATCGCCTTCCGCTCTGATCGCTCCTTCCGTTTCTTGCTCGATGGGCGCCAGTTCGAATGGGGTGGTACCCACATCACTGGTCTGACCCTGAAGAAACTGGCCGAGGTGGCCCCCGCGACCCATGGCGTCTGGCTGATCGTCCACGGCCATGAGGACAAAAAGATCGGCAACAACGAGTTTGTCGATCTGTCCGAGCCCGGCGTGGAGAAGTTCTTCACCGGCGTCGAGCAGACCACGGAGGGCTGATGGCTTCCTTCCTTCCCTCCGCCTGTCGCAGCTACCTCGAGGATCGTGGCCTCCCCTTTAGGGAGATTTTTGAACCCAATGGGCAACGGGGGCTCGTAATGGGCCCCCTGCCCCTGCCTGATGGCAAATTTAACGTTCCCGCAGCCGACGTCTTGGTTTTGTTGCCGACAGGCTATCCGGACACGCCGCCGGATATGTTTTATACCGCCCCCTGGCTCAAGTTGTTGCCCGGCAACAGCGATCCCAAAGCTGCTTCTGTCCCTCTGCAATTTGACGGCAAGACCTGGCAGCGCTGGTCCCGACACAACCCGGTCTGGAGACCCGGCAAGGACGGGATCTGGACCATGCTCAAAAGGATTGAGACAGCTCTCGCGGGGGCCCAATGAATGCTGTTGATATGCTCCTCCAGGAACGGCATCTCACGAAACTACGCGAGCTGGTCTACCGTTTAGACGGAACGGAGGGGGCGGCCTACTTGCTACTAGGCAAAGCGGACATCAAGAGCGATCCATGGGACCGCTCCAGGCGACTGAAGTTGCTCTCACACGAGGTGGTACCCATTCCGCCAGAGGAGATGGTCTCCGTCAGCTCCCAGCACGTCACTTGGGGGACGGATTCCTTCGTGCGTCTGCTGAAGCAGGCTCAACATGAAGACCTGATCGTAGGAATCGTCCATTCTCACCCGCAGGGCCTCCAGAACTTTTCCGGACAGGATGACGCCAACGAGCCAGACCTAGTCCAACTCGTGCAGAATCGAAACGGGACTTCAGGGATGATGGCCAGCCTACTGCTACCTGCTGATGGCTCACCGCGAGCTCGTCTATGGGTTTCTCCAAAGACAAAATTCGATTGCAGGAAAGTCAGCGTAGTTGGCATGAGCCTCGCCATTCATCCACTTGAGGTCCACAACAGGATGCCGCATGAGATATGGCATCGGCAAGCCCTTGCCTTCGGCGCCGCACTCAACGACCTACTGCGGTCGCTGAAGGTCGGTATCGTAGGCTGTGGTGCAACGGGGAGTGCGACCGCCATGCTGTTGGCCCGGTTAGGGGTGGGGCAGCTCCTTTTGATCGACGAAGACATTGTCGAGCCGACCAATCTCAACCGACTCCACGGTGCAAAGCGCGCTGACGCGGACGCCATGCGCCCGAAGGTAGAGGTGGTGGCCAGAGAGATTGCGGACCTGGGGCTAGGGGTACGCCCGCATTTCATTCGCTCCTGGGTTGGCAACTCACGGTGCCGGGACGCGCTACGCTCCTGCGACATCATCTTCGGGTGCACGGACGATCATACCGGCCGGATGTTTTTAAACCGATTCGCTTACTTTTACCTGGTTCCTCTCATTGATTTGGGGTTGGCAATACTGCCCCGTGCATCCGGCGGCTTTTCGGATCTCACCGGACGAGTCACGGTCATCACTCCGGGGGCACCTTGCCTTCTCTGTCGCAACATTGTGGATATCCAGGCCGCTCGAGAAGAGGATCTTCGCCGCACCCAGCCGGAGGATTACGCACGACAGAAAGAAGAAGCCTATGTCCGAGGAGCCGGCAACCCGGCTCCGGCGGTTGTGACATTCACGACCGCGACAGCTTGCATGGCGGTGAATGAGCTGATTCAGGGGTTGACCGGATTCAAGGGGCCAGACGGCTGGTGTTGGAACCGTGCGTACCGCTTCGATCTTCACGAAGACCGCCGACCTGGTGCGTTACCTAATCCTGATTGTATCATTTGCAAAAGATTTGAGTACTGGGGGCGGGGAGATATGGAGCCGTTCCTTGACCGGGTGGGGTAGGGGGCATGTTGAAACTCTCTCTCGTCAGATTCCTCGTCGGGCTGCACCTTCTCCCCCGACCCCAATATTTGAGCTGTATAGTCTCGGAGCACCCCAATCCTGGTGAGGTTGTCGATGGAATGATGCTCATCGTGAAGGAGGGAACGCTTGAGAAATGGGCGTGTTTTCGCTGCCCTTGTGGATGCGGACAGCGTATTCAGCTATCGCTTTCGCACGTACGGAGGCCTAGATGGGCTGTCCAAACCGATTGGCTGGGGCGGCCGTCTGTGAACCCCTCTGTGCGCCAACTCTCGGGCTGTCGGAGCCATTTTTGGATCAGGCGCGGTCAGATTCAGTGGTGCAAGGACACAGGAAGGTAGAGAACTTACCCCATCATCTGATGGGAACCTGGCTTTTGCTGGATAGTCAGGGATAAACCCATTATGCGTTTTCGATGGCATCGGCATGGCACAATGATACGTGCTATGGCTCCCATAAGTGCAATTCGCAGGCACAAAAAACATCGCCGGTGCAATTTGTTGATAACCGGTCTTCAGCATAAATTTACTTTACAACTTCGCAGCCAAGTCTTCGGCGCGCAGGTGTGTATATCGCTTGAGCATTTCCAACGTCTTGTGGCCGGTGATCGCCGCGACCTCCATCATGTTCAGCCCCTTTTCAAACAGACGGCTGGTAGCCTCATGTCTGAGGTCATGGAATCGCAGGTTCTCCAGCTTGGCCCGGCGACAGACTCGATCAAACGCCTGGGTGATCGAGTCCGGACGCATGCCCCACACCTGGCCTATGTCGCGTTCACGCAGCATGAGGATTTCCAGGGCACGTGGAGAAAGCGGCACCCGTCGGGAGTCACCGTTTTTTGTTTTCGGAAGCAGCACGACGCATTTTTTCAGGTTTACATGCTCCCACCGCATGGATGCGATTTCCGCGCGGCGCATGCCCGTTTCCAAAGCAAAGGAAACGATGTCCGCGAGGTCTCCCCCATAGGATTGGGCGGCCTTGAGGAGCTTTTCCTCTTCACCTGATTTCAGGCGGCGATCCCGGCCATTTGGCAGCTTGGGCTTTCGGACAAGGGCTGTGGGAAGACCGCGTGGGAGATGAATGCCCCAATCGATGGAGGCGGTTTTCAAGACGCGGTTGAGCAGGCCGAGTGCATGTTTTACGGTCTGGGGCGCAAGTCCGACCTTCAGACATTGATCCCTGAACTCCGCGATATGAGAAGAATCCATGGCGGCAAGGGAGAGCTTTCCAAGGGACTCCCTCAAACGCTCCAAGTTGGAACGCAGGAACTTCCCTCCACCGCAGAGAGTAGGGAAAACTTCTTCGGCGTATCGGTCCAAGGCAGCAGAAAGAGTCGTGCGCTGGGCCGTATCCGAGGGGATGAAGGCCCCCCGGTCCATTTCCCGTTCCTGGGCCCGGGCCCATGCCTCGGCGTCGGCTTTGGTCGCGAAAGTCTTGGAAATAGGCGGCTGGCCATCGCGACGGATGCGGGCTTGCCACTTGCCCGAGGCGCGTTTCTGGAAGGTCGCCAACGAAGTGCCTCCGAAGGGTTACTGTCTCCGAATTGTCTCCATTTAGGCTAAAATTATTGTAAAATTGGCTTATAATCAAGCTTAAATCATAATTTAATTTTGGCCTCCGGAGCCAAAGGCCAGGTGTTCGAATCACCTATTGCCCACCAGCAATATCAGGGAGTTATGCTGTAGCAAGCATGGCTCCCTGTTCTATTTTTCGCCCCCATTTCGCGCCAAGCCGCACCATTCCCGGTGATCATTTTGTGGGCGAGTCTGCGCTCGCGTCTCCATCAGCCCCGGGCCGGGGAAAGGTCTTTTGTTTCTCGCTGGAATGGCTTAACCAAACCCGGCGGGGGAGAGCCCCCCAAGGAGGTCGAGAAGCTTTCATGTCCACTGTCGAACGCTTGCTGGACGCCCATCCCCGCGAGGGCGACATCCCTTCCGAATACGCTCTGGCCGCGCCCATCGAGGACCGGGGCTATCTGCTCAACGGCGAGATTCTCCGCTGGCCCGGCGAAATGGCGCGCATCGACTCGGCCGTGGCCGTGCGTTCCGGCGACCGCCTCGTGCCGGTCCACATCGGCTACGGCCCGATGCAGGACGAGGCGGCCGGCCTGGCGGCCGTGGCGGCCGCCGACGCGGCCTATGGCGACGGCATGGGCGTTTGGCCGACCATGGGCGTGGCCGAACGCATCCGGCATGTGCTGGATTTCATCCCCCGTCTGGAAGAGCGCCGCGACGAGATCGTCCGGCTCATGATGTGGGAGATCTGCAAGCCCCTGAAGGAGGCCCGCGACGAGTTCGACCGCACGGTGGAGGACATCCGCGACACCGTGGAGGCCCTGCGCGGGCTGGAGCGCGGCTCCGCCCGTTTCGTCGAGGAGAAGGGCATCTTCGCCCAGATCCGGCGCGCGCCCCTGGGGCCGGTGCTCTGCATGGGGCCCTACAACTATCCCCTGAACGAGACCTTCGCCACGCTCATTCCGGCCCTGCTCATGGGCAACACGGTCATCCTCAAGACCCCGCGCCAGGGCCGTCTGCTCTTCGGTCCTCTGATGGAGCCGTTCCGCGACTGCTTTCCACGGGGCGTGGTGAACATCCTGCACGGCGACCGCCGCCTGGTCCGGCCCATGCTCCAGTCCGGCAGGATCTCCGTGCTGGCCTTCATCGGCACGAGCGCGGCCGCGGCGTCCCTGCGCGCGCTCCATCCCCACCCGAACCGCCTGCGCTGCGTGCTCGGCCTGGACGCCAAGAATCCGGCCATCGTCACGGAATCCGCGGACATGGAACTGGCGGCCTCGGAGACGCTCACCGGCAGTCTGGCCTTCAGCGGCCAGCGCTGCACCGCGCTGAAGATCCTCTTCGTGCACGAGAGCCGCCTGGACGAGATGCTGGAGCGCCTGAACGCTGGCATCGGGCGGCTTTCCGTGGGCATGCCCTGGGCGCCGGGCGTGAACATCACCCCCCTGCCCACGCCCGGCAGGATCGCCTATCTGACGGAACTGCTGGACGACGCCCGCTCCCGGGGCGCGCGCGCGGTCAATCCCGACGGCGGCGTCTCGGTGGGCTCCCTGTACCATCCGGCCCTGCTGTCGCCGGTGAACAGCGGCATGCGTGTGTTCCACGAGGAACAGTTCGGCCCCGTGGTCCCGGTGGTCCCGTTCCGCGACGCCCGCGAGCCCATCGAGGCCCTGGTGCGCTCCAAGTACGGCCAGCAGGTCAGCGTGTTCAGCAACGATCCCGAGTCCCTGGCCCGGCTCATCGACCCCCTGGTGAACCAGGTCTGCCGGGTGAACGTCAACAGCAAGTGCCAGCGCGGCCCGGACACCTTCCCCTTCACCGGGCGCAAGGACTCGGCCGAGGGCACGCTCTCCGTGAGCGACGCCCTGCGCTGCTTCTCCATCCGCACGCTGGTGGCGGCCAAGGGCACCGACGGCAACAAGGCCCTGCTCAACGACATCGTGAGCGGGCGAAGGTCCAGGTTCCTGTCCTCCGACGGCCTCTAGGCCGGGGGCGGGCGGCGCGAGAACGCAACCGCAGCGAGGAAGACATGGCGCGCATCATCTATGGGGTCTGGGACTCCCGGGTCCAGGACAATCGCGGCAAGGGCCTGTTCGAGATCCCGGAATCGGTGGAGCTGGCCGAATTCGACGCCTTCAACCAGGGCAACCCCATCAAGGCCTTCGTGGGCGACCGGGGCTTCTTCGTCTTCGCCCCGGACACGAGCCTGCTGGACGCCCTGTCCCGCCACATCGAGGCGGCGGCCAGAGAGTCCTGCGGCAAGTGCACGCCCTGCCGGGTGGGGCTGCACCTCATCCAGGAGAAGCTGGCCGCCCTGCGCGACGGCAAGGGCGGGCCGGAACTCCTGGAGGAGGCCGTGGAGTTGGCCCGTTTGGCCGCTTCCACCTCGCGCTGCAACCTGGGCCGCTCCAGCGCCGTGGCCCTGCTGGCCGCCGAGGAACACTTCCGCGACGTGCTCGAGGCCGAGATGGCGGCCGCGCCGCTGCCCGGGCAGTACGGGCTGGCCTACACCACGGCCCCCTGCGTGGAGGCCTGTCCGGCCAAGGTCAACGTGCCGCGCTACATAGACTACATCAAGGACGGCAAGCCCTCGCACTCCCTGGGCGTGATCCTGCAGAAGTACCCCATGGCCGCCACCTGCGGCCGGGTCTGCGTGCGCTTCTGCGAGCAGGCCTGCCGCCGGGGCCTGGTGGACGAGCCCGTGGGCATCAAGACCCTCAAGCGCTACGTGGCCGACCACGAGCACCATCTTTCCGAGCACTGGTTCACCCGCGACCTCATCGAGAAGGAGAAGCCGCCGCATCTCCGGGTGGCCGTGGTGGGGGCCGGTCCGGCGGGCATCTCCTGCGCCTACCACCTCCTGCTCAAGGGCTACCCAGTGGACGTGCTGGAGGCCCGCGAGGAGGCCGGGGGCATGGCCGCCTGCGGCATCCCCAGCTACCGCCTGCCCAAGTCCGTGCTCAAGTCCGAGGTGCGCATCGTGGAGGACCTGGGCGGCCGCATCTTCTACAACCGCCGCATGGGCCGGGACTTCACCCTCGACGATCTCTTCGGTCAGGGCTACAAGGCCGTGTTCCTGGCCCTGGGCTGCTCCACGGGACGCGCCCTGGGGGTCAAGGGCGAGCACTGCTCCCAGGGCTGCCGCTCGGGCGTGGACTTCCTGCTCGACGTGCACGACCACGTGGAGGGCCAGCGGCCCATGAGCCTGGCGGGCCGGACCGTGGTGGCCGTGGGCGGCGGCAACGTGGCCATGGACTGCGTGCGCTCGGCCCTGCGCCTGGGCGCCAAGGCCGTGCACCTGGTCTACCGTCGGGGTCGCGAGGAGATGCCCGCGGACCACGAGGAGATCGAGGCCGCCGAGCAGGAGGGCGTGATCTTCCATTTCCTGACAAACCCCACGCGGGTGCTCTCCGAGGACGGCCGGGTCATCGGCGTGGAGCTCATCGAGATGCGCCTGGTGGAGAACGACGGCCGGGGGCGGCGCGGGGTGGACCCCGTGCCCGGCACGGAACGCGTGCTGCCCTGCGACCTGCTCATCTCCGCCGTGGGCCAGCAGATGGACAGCGCCTCCATCAGCCCCGGCGACGGCGTGGTCATCGACAAGCGCGGCTGCCTGGAGACCGACCCCATGACCCTGGCCACGGCCCGGCAGGGCGTGTTCGCGGGCGGCGACTGCGTGCTCGGCCCCTCGACCCTGATCCACGCCATGGCCAACGGCCTCAAGGCCTCCCGAGCCATCGACGACTACCTGACCCACGGCCGGGTGCGCTTCTTCGCCCGCAGCCGGATGCGCAAGCTCATCAACGATTTCATGGTCCGCTCGCACGAGTGGACGGACGCCCCGGTGAAGCACCTCTACCGCATCCGGGGCCAGGAACTGGACCCGGCCGAGCGCCGCGAGCTGTTCGAGGAGGTGGAGCGCCCCATAGGACAGGAGGAGGCCTACCGCGAGGCCGGGCGCTGTCTGCGCTGCTACCGCATCTATTCCCTGGTCACGGAATCGCCCATCCCCCAGGGCAGCTACTAGGAGGACGGCCATGCGCGCGCACATCGACGGCAGGGAAGTGCTTTTCGAGGACGGCCAGAGCATCCTCGAGGCGGCCCGGAACAACGGCGTCTTCATCCCCACGCTCTGCGAACTGGCCGACATCAACCACACCCCCGGCACCTGCCGGGTCTGCCTGGTGGAGATGCGCCGGACCCCGGACGCCGCGCCGGTGGTCGTGACCTCCTGCAACACGCCTATGCAGGAGGACATGCTCGTGTCCACCAACACCAAGGAACTGCGGCGCATGCGGCGGCTCCAGGTGGAGCTGCTCCTGGCCGACCACGACCAGGACTGCGCCTCCTGCGCCCGGCGGGGCGACTGCGAGCTGCTCGACCTGGCCCGGGTGGTGGGCATCGAGCGGGAGCGCCCGGGCCTGGAACAGCCCGGCGGCGGACGCACCCGCAACCTGGCCGCCACGGCCGTGACCCGCGACATGGGCAAGTGCGTGCGCTGCCTGCGCTGTCTGGCCGTGTGCCGCAACGTCCAGGGCGTGGACGCCCTGGTGGTGGCCGGGGAGGGGCTGACCTGCGAGATCAACCTGCGCGACGGCCAGAGCCGCCCGGAACCCGGCTGCGTGTCCTGCGGCCAGTGCACCCTGGTCTGCCCGGTGGGGGCCCTGTCGGCCAAGGACGACACGGGCCGCGCGGCGGACATGCTGGCCGACCCGGACACCGTGGTCGTGGCCCAGTTCGCCCCGGCCGTGCGCGTGGGCCTGGGCGAGGAGTTCGGCCTCGCGCCGGGGGCCAACGTGGAGGGCCGGATCATCTCCGCCCTGCGGGCTCTGGGCGCGGACGTGGTCCTGGACACCAATTTCGCCGCCGACCTGGTCATCATGGAGGAGGGCGCCGAGCTGCTCGGCCGCCTGCAAGGGAGCGGACCGCTGCCCCTGTTCACTTCCTGTTGCCCGGCCTGGATCAATTTCGCCGAGACCCGGCATCCCGAACTGCTGCCGCGCATCTCCAGCACCCGTTCGCCCCAGCAGTGCCTGGGCGCGCTGGCCAAGACCTATCTGGCCCGCAACCTGGGCCTGGGCCGCGAGCGCGTGCGGGTGCTCTCGATCATGCCCTGCACGGCCAAGAAGGACGAGGCCGTGCGCCCCGCGCTCTTCACGGACGGCACGCCGGACGTGGACGTGGTCCTGACCACCCGGGAGTTCGCCGAGCTCATGCGCATGCGCGGCCTGGACCTGAACCGCCTGCCCGAATCCGGCTTCGACAACCCGCTCATGGGGGCCTATTCCGGAGCCGGGGCCATCTTCGGCACCACCGGCGGGGTCATGGAGGCGGCCGTGCGCACGGTCTACCACGTGCTCAACGGCCGGGAACTGGAGACCATCGAACTGGCCCCGTTGCGGGGCTATGAGAACGTCCGCGAGGCCGTGCTCGACCTGGGCCCCGAGGGAGGCAGCCTGAAGGTGGCCGTGGTCCACGGCCTGAAGGGCGCCGCGCGCATGGTCGAGGATGTGCTGGCCGGACGCTCGGACCATGCCTTCATCGAGGTCATGGCCTGCCCGGGCGGGTGTATGGACGGCGGCGGCCAACCGCGCGTGAAGCGGGCCTACCAGCCCCACGCCCAGGCCCGGCGGCAGGCCCTGTTCGCCATAGACCGGGGCTGCGGGGTGCGCCAGTCGCACAACAATCCGTTCATCAAGAAGCTCTACGAGGACTTCCTCGAACGGCCCAACTCCCACTTGGCCCACGAACTGCTGCACACCGGCTACGCGGACCGCCGCCGGGAGCGCTACTACACCATGAAGGAAATCTGGCGGGAGATCACCCTGGGCACCAGGGTGCACGGGCAGAACGACCACTAGCCACCGCGCGGCATGATACGCGGGCCCCGGGCGCCAACAGGCGTCCGGGGCCCGCGCCGTGTTCAGGGACCACGGTCGGGCTTCCCATGCCCCCGGGTTCCGGTGTAGGACGAGTGTCTGGAGCACACGCATGGGACATCGCAATCTGCGCGCCTGTCTGGACGACCTGGAACGGGTGGGCCAGCTCAGGCGCATCGACGTGGAAGTGGACGCCCGGCTGCTGGCCGGAGCCATCCAGCGCCGCGTCTTCCAGGCCCGGGGCCCGGCCCTGCTGTTCACCCGCGTGAAGGACTGCGCCTTCCCCATGGCCGCCAACCTGTTCGGCACCCTGGAACGCGCGCACTTCATCTTCCGGGACACCCTGCGGACCCTGGAGAACCTGTTCCGGCTCAAGATCGATCCCCTGGAAGGGCTGAAGCACCCTCTGAAATACCTGGGGGCCCCCAGGGCGCTCTGGCACACCCAGCCGCGCCGGGTGGCCTCTGGTCCGATCCTGGAGTGCGGAACCACCATCTCCAGCCTGCCGCGACTCGTGTCCTGGCCCAACGACGGCGGACCCTACGTCACGCTGCCCCAGGTCTACACCGAGAACCCGGCCCGCCCGGGCTTCCGCGACTCCAACCTGGGCATGTACCGGGTCCAGCTCTCCGGCAACCGCTACCGCGAGGACGAGGAGGTGGGCCTGCACTATCAGATCCACCGGGGCATCGGCCCGCACCATGCCGAGGCCATCCGCCGGGGCGAACCCCTGCGCGTGAACGTCTTCGTGGGCGGCCCTCCGGCCATGGCCCTGGCGGCAGTCATGCCCCTGCCCGAGGGATTGCCCGAGTTGTTCTTCGCCGGGGTGCTGGCCGGGCACCGCATCCCCATGGTCACGCCCGAGGGCTGCCTGCCCATCCCCTCGGAGGCCGATTTCTGCATCTGCGGCAGCGTGGACCCGGACTGGCAGCTGCCCGAGGGGCCCTTCGGCGACCACCTGGGCTACTACAGCCTGGCCCACGACTTCCCGGTGATGCGCGTGGACAGGGTCCTGCACCGCAAGGACGCGGTCTGGCCCTTCACCACCGTGGGCCGCCCGCCCCAGGAGGACACGGTCTTCGGGACCTTCATCCACGAGCTGACCGGCGCGCTGGTGCCCACGGTCTTCTCCGGGGTCCACGAGGTCCACGCCGTGGACGCCGCCGGGGTCCACCCGCTGCTCCTGGCCGTGGGCAGCGAGCGCTACGTGCCCTATGCCCGCGACCGCCAGCCCCAGGAACTCCTGACCTGCGCCATGAACCTTTTGGGCGCCACCCAGACCTCGCTGTCCAAGTATGTGCTCATCGCCGCCCGCGAGGACGACGACCGGCTCTCGGCCAAGGACATCCCGGGATTCTTCCGGCACCTCCTGGAGCGCCTGGACCTGACCCGCGACCTGCACTTCATCACCCGCACCACCATGGACACCCTGGACTATTCCGGCATCAGCCTGAACCAGGGTTCCAAGGCGATCCTGGCCGCGGCGGGCAGATCCCGGCGCACGCTGTCCGCCAGGCTGGAGCGGGAGCTGCCCCTGCCTGAGGGCTTCGGCGGGGTCCGGGTCCAGTCCCCGGGCATCCTGGTGCTCCATGGACCGCCCCACGACCGCGGGCGCGACAGCCAGGACCCCCGGCTGGAGGAGCTTTGCCGAGCCCTGGAGCAGGCCGGAGACCTCTCCGGCTTCCCGCTGGTGGTCCTGGCCGACGACGCGGCCTTCACCGCCGCCTCCTGGGAGAATTTCCTCTGGGTCGCCTTCACCCGCTCGGACCCGGCCACGGACCTCTACGGAGTCCGCGCCTTCACGCATTGCAAGCATTGGGGCTGTGACGGCCCCCTGGTCATGGACGCCCGGCTCAAGACCTATCACGCCCCGCCGCTGGCGTCCGACCCGGAGGTGGAGCGGCGCGTGGACGAGCTGGGGGCCCCCGGAGGGCCGCTGCACGGCATCATCTAGCGAGGAACGACATGGACCGCCGAGTCATCGAACGACTGAGGGAGGCTTTCGCCCTGGACCTCTATGAAACCGTGCGCGCCGCCCGCCAGGTGCGGGGCGAGAAGGTCTTCCGCCACACCCTCTACGAGGACGGCGAGGCCGTGTTCTGCGGTTTCTATCCCAAGGCCGAGCTGCTGGAATTCCCGGGCGTGGACGAGGAGTTCGTCTCCCGCCTGTCCACCTTCAACCTCCTGGGCGTGATCACCGACGGGGCCACCCGCCTGGACCTCTTTCTTCTGGCCGGGCGGAACAAGCCCTTCACCTCGGCGGAATCGCACAAGGACATCGCCAAGCTCCTGCGCGAGCCCGAGCTGGCCCGCTTCCTGGACGCCTATTTCAAGCTGCGCGACGCCTCCCTGGACATCTACACCATGACCCTGGAGCAGTTCATGGACGCGGTGGCCGACGAAGTGGCCCGGAACACGCCCATCGCCGAATTGCAGCGCGTGGACATGCTCCTGGGAGAGAAGGGGGAGTAAGGCCGTGCGGCGACGGAAACTTTCGGGGAATATGGCCGGCGGCATGAGCCGCCGCGACTTTCTGCGCCTGGGCGGGATCGCCGCCGCCGGGCTGCTGGCGGGCTGCGCCGTGAATCCCGTCACCGGCCGGTCGCAGCTCATGCTCATCGGCAAGGACGACGAGGTCCAGATCGACCGGCAGTACGCCCCCCGCCAGTATTCCAACGACTACGGCGTGGCCCGGGACAAGGCCCTGAACGCCTATGTGAACTCCGTGGGCCAGGCCCTGTCCGCCCGCTCCCACCGGCCGGACATGCCCTACGCCTACCAGGTGGTCAACGCCACCTACGTCAACGCCTACGCCTTTCCGGGCGGGAGCATCGTCTGCACCCGGGGCATCCTCGTGGGCCTGCGCAACGAGGCCCAGCTGGCGGCCTTGCTGGGGCACGAGACCGGGCACGTGAACGCCCGGCACACGGCCGCGCGCATGAGCCAGGGCGCCCTGGCCCAGCTTTTGTTGGGCGGGGCCGGGGCCGTCGCCGGGGGCGGGGCCCTGGGCCAGGTGGTCCAGGGGCTCGGGGGACTCGGCATGAGCGCCATGCTGGCCAGCTACAGCCGCGACGACGAGCGCCAGGCCGACGAACTGGGCATGGAGTACATGGTGCGGGCGGGCTACAACCCCTGGGGCGAGGTCCAGCTCATGGAATTCCTCATGGCCCAGCACAAGGCTCGGCCGAGCGCCCTGGAAACCCTCTTCGCCACCCACCCCATGAGCGAGGAGCGCCGGGCCGACGCGATCCAGCGGGCCGAGACCCAGTACGCCCAGGCGCGCGACCTGCCGTTCCTGGAAGCCCGCTACATGGACAATACAGCCTCCCTGCGGAAACAGGCCGGAGCCATCCGGGCCATGCAGGACGGCGACAAGTACATGGCCAAGAAGAACTACGGCGAGGCGGCCCAGGCCTATGACGCGGCCCTGGCCGCGGAACCTGGCGATTACGCCGGGCTGCTCATGATGGCCAAGTGCCAGGCGGCCATGGAGCGCTGGGCCGATGCGCGCCAGTTCGCGCGTCTGGCCCGTCAGAGCTATCCCGGCGAGGCCCAGGCCGTGCTGGTGGGCGGACAGATCGCCCTGGCCTCGGGCGAATATGAGCAGGCCTATGTGGATTTCGGGGAATACGACCGGATTTTCCCGGGCAACAACGGGCTGAATTTCCTGCGCGGCTACTGCCGCGAGAAGCAGGGCCGCTTCCGCGACGCGGCCACCCTGTACAAGCGCTACCTGCGCAACGGCGGCTCCGGCCAGCAGGCCCAGTACGCCTACAGCAGGCTCGTGCAGTGGGGCTATGCGCGCTGAGCCCCGGCGCGCAGTCCGGCGACCCTGCCCAGACGCTCCAGCAGCTCCGAGACGTCGCGGGATTCGCTCTCCTCGACGTCCTCCACCATGTCGCGCATGGCGTCCAGCCCTTCCAGCAGGATGGAGATGATGCGGCCGGTGGGAGCCAGCTCCCGCTTGCGCATGCGCTCCAGGATGTTCTCCAACTTGTGGGCCAGGCCCTCGATGTTGCGCAGGTGGAGCAGGTTGGCCCCGGCCTTGACCGAGTGGGCTTCGCGGAAAATGCCGTGGATCATGGCCTCGTCCGCGTCGCGGCCTTCCCTTTCCAGGGCCAGCAGGCCGCGTTCGATGGACGCCAAGCGTTCCCGGCTTTCCTCCACGAAGATGTCGAGGACGTCGTCGCCGTGCGTCGTCATGTCGGGTTCTCTCCAGGTGCTCGGGACATGGCTGCCTTCCTGTGGTATGCTTATCCGTCAACGGCACACCGCGTCAATGAGACCCGGCGGGCCGCATGACCCGGGGTGGGCGTTAGAAAGATCGCGGCGCGTCGCTGATTGTCTTGACGCCGGTTCCTCCGCCATGCACCTTGCTCCGATGGGGCCCGCCGAAGGGGTTTTGTTTCGCAGCCACAGGGGCGTCGGCCCCGGGGAGTCCTGCCATGTCCACGTTCCGCAATGACGACGACACGCTGCGCGCGGGTGCGGAGGAAGTTCTGAAGGAACGCCGCCGCCTGGGCCTGGAAGGGCTGGTCGGCGGCCTGGAGGCCGTGAGCATTCGCGTGGAGCCCGGCGATCTGGTTCCGGCCGCCCGGGAGTTCCTGGAACGGACCGGCCACGCCTTGGCCGACGCCTTCGATCAGGCCGGGGAGCGCTGCTGCCTGTTGCGCCTGCCCGGCTCGGCCGACGTGATCCTGCGCGCGGGCCCGCTCCGGGACAATCCCTTCCGTTCCTACAACTACGGCCCCAAGTCCGGGCACCTGCCCGACACCCGGCTGGAGACCTTCATCTTCCGTTGCGGGGACGTGCGCCGCTACGCGGCGATCCAGAAAGAGCGCGGAGTGGCGTTCCTGACCCCGGAACCTCTGGAGACATCGGCCTTTCTGTTCATCCAGACCAGGCCCTCGGCGTATACCGGGAATTCCATCGGGCTGGTGCAGTGGAAGGGAACCCCCGGCCGGTATCGCGGCGACGGCTGCGCGGACCTGGATCTGCCCCTGGAGAAGCCGGACAAGGCGCACCTCAAGGACATCCTCGAACTGGACCACACGGCCACCCGGGTCCATGCCCGGGATCGCGATCCGGCCATCCTGGAGTTCATGGGCCTGACCGGCTATCATTTTGATTTCGCGGTCCACGTGGAGTCGCTCAACTCCATCACCAACGTGGCCCGCATGCCCGGCGGCGGCTTCGCCATGGTCTTCACCTCCGGCATCGAGCCCTATTCCGAGGACGGTTCGTCCGGGCCCACCGAGCAGTACATCCACAACTACGGCCGCCGGGTGCACCACATGGCCTTCCATTGCCGCGACATCCGTCCGGTGTTCTCGGCCCTCAAGGCCGACGGCATGGAATTTCTCTCGGAGCTGGTGGGCTCGCCCGGGGAGGGCCTCAGACAGACCTTTTCCCGGCCCTCGAAGCGGACGCTCCTGGTCAACGAATACATCGAACGCTACGACGGATTCGATGGGTTTTTCACGAAAAGCAACGTGACGCTCTTGACCAAGGCCACGGAAAACCAGTAGGCGGGTGGCCGCGCCGTGTCCTGGAGACGCGGCCTGGTGCGACATCGCCTTGACGAAGGGAACGGGGACCGGCGCCGCCGGTTTTCAGAAAGGCAGGGGAGACGCCTCCCCACGCGCATGCACGCATGACGAACGAACGCCAGCTCGAACAGCTCGCGATAGAAACCAGGTCCCACGCCTATGTGGTGCCCTTCCTGCCGGGAGCCGGAGTGCCCGACACCCCGGAGGCGGCCGATCGTTGGCGCGCCTTCCTGGACATGCTCTCGGCCAAGACCCGCGTGGGCGAGGACCCGGAGACCAAGCAGGTCGGCATCCTCTACCGCCAGGGGGTCTGGCTCGGCGACCTGATCCTGGCCGACGACGTCAAGACCCTCTTCATCATCCCCGACATCCGCGAGGTGCGCGGCGCCCTCATGGCCCGCAACGCCCGCGTGCGCACCCGTTCCTTCACCCATTCCCTGCGCGTGGACGGCGACCTGGTGGTCCACCAGGACATCCTGCGCGAGGAGCCGCCGGGCATCGAACGCGGAGGCGACCTCGCCCTGTCCTGGCCGAGGAAGGTCGAGGACCTGCGCGCCGCGCCCCAGCGCCTGGCGGCCTGGGGAGTCGGGGAGCGCTCCCGGCTGCGCATGGAGGAGGGCGCCTTCACCCTGAGCGAGGAGCGCGAGGGCGGCGCGGCGGTGTTCGTCCTGCGCAACGTGGATTCCGGACGCCAGTATGTCTGGGAGTTCAACGCCTGGGAGCCTGTGCGGGCCAGCGAACTGGGCCAGGAGATCCTGAACCAGGTCTCGGCCCGGCTGGAGCGCTTCTGCAAGCTTTCGGGCCTGGGCGCGGACTTCGTGCTCAAGAACACCAAGAAGATCGGCCACGACATCCGCAAGATGCTCCGCTACCTCGAATTTCTCGGAACCGACGCCTCGGCCGCGCCGGAGGCGGAAGCCCTTTCCGAGGTGGAGGGCATCCTCCGCGACCTGGAGAAGAACGTCTACGGCCCCAACCCCGACGCCCCGAACATCCTGATCATGCTCGACGTGCTCTCGGACCGCCTGGCCGCCCGGGTGCACGCCGTCAACGCCCTGCCGCGCGAGAAGCGGCCGGAGGCCCATCTCCAGAACGACCTGGAAATCCTGGCCGCGCTTTCGGCCGAGGAAGTGAGCGTGGACGGGCTGTTCCGCCATCCCACGCGGGCGGCCCTGTTCTTCCTCGACGCCCTGCGCTCGGACGAGGGGCGCGCGGCGGTCCGCTCGGCGCTGGACGACTTCATCGAAGCCTTCGACGCCGCCCTGGCCGCCGTGGGCGCGGCGGGAGACGTGCGGCTGCAGGACATCCTGCGCTGGCCCGTGGACACCCTGGCGGCGCTCAAGGCGCGCGGCGGAGAGGGCGTGGCCGCGGTGGAGGACCTGGAGTTCGAGCTGGCCCGCCTGGGCGAGGTGTCGCCCAAGGCCATGCTCCGCTCGGTGCAGCGGGCCATGCAGGCCTCCGGCTATGCCGCCGAAGGCGATGCCGACCTGCGCCTGCTCGGCGAGATGGACCGCTTCAGGGGTTCCCTGGACTCCCTGGCGCAGTCCCCAGAGTATCTGCTCAACCTGGTGCTGGCCAATTTCCAGTCGCCCATGCTCGAGAACCTGCTGCGGGTCCGCGAGAGCCTGTTGGGCGGGGAGCGGGACGAGGACGTGGGCGTGCGCGTCATCCTGGCCCGGCTCAAGACGTCGCAGCCCTTGGACTTCGTGCGCTTCCTCCAGCGCCGGGTGAACTGGGAGCATTCCGTGGTGCGGCGCTTCAACAAGAACGCCGTGCCCCCGCGCCGGAGCGCCGCCGCGCCGTCCAGGGCCAGGACCGAAACGTCCCAGGATCCCCGGCCGGAGATTCTGGCCCTGCTTATCCGCGTCTGCCAACTGGGCGGCCTGGGCAAGGGCTTCCTGGATTCCCAGCCCGCCGCGCTGCGGGCCGGTCTGGAGAAGATGCGCGCGGTCATCGACATCTGCGCCCACACCACCGTGGTGGCCGAGGGCGATGCCCGGGCGCTCAAGTGCCGGGCCCTGCTCAAGGACTTCTCCAACCGCCTGAAGCTGATGGAGCAGGCCGCCCGGCAGCGCGACGAGGCCTCCCTGCGCGGGGTCGCCGCCGCCCTGGGTGAGAACTACGTGCAGGCCCTGCGCGCGGCCCTGTCCATGGACCGCAAGCGCATCAGCGCCCTGGAGCTGCTGGACGACATCAACACCCTGGAACGCCTGCGGAATCAGGAACTGGGCCTGGACGACATTCTGGGGGGCACGGACAAGGCGCTCTTCTTCCTCAACGCGGTCCTGGAATCCAAGGCCGCCAAGCGGGAAATCTTCCAGCTGGTCAAGCCGCTCAACGACGCCCTGGCCGAGCTGTTCAAGGCCCGCGAGGGATTGCGCCTGTCCATGGCCGACGTGCTGCGCCGCTTCGAGCGGGCCAGCCAGAACCTCACCGTCCGGGTGGTGGGCGAGGAGGCCGCGGGCATCCTGGAGCACATGCGCGGGCTGCTCCGGCAGCTGCGGGCCATGCCCCTGGCCCGGGTCCTGCCGGTGCTGCGCAATGCCGCCATCGCCGAGGGCGGCGAGGCGGGCGAGCTGGACGCGGCCCTGCTGGAACGCATGGAGGGCTTCGAGCGCGGCGGCGTAAGCGGGCTCGGCCTGGCTCCCCTGCACGTGGTCCAGCTCCTCCTGGCCCATCTCGGCCCCCTGGCCGCCGAGGAGGTCAAGGCGCTTTCCGGCCGGGGCGAGTTCGAGGGCAAGTCCACGCCCACCATCATTTCCCTATCCCTGGAACGGCTGCGCTGGCGCGAGTCCATCCTCCAGGCCCACAACACCCTGGCCCGGCGCTGACCCTCCGCCCGGAAAGCGCGCATGTCCGCGCCCCGGGGCTCCGAGCACGAGGCGCTTCCCCGCGTCCGGCACTTGCCGGGAAAAGCGGAAAGACGTAAGCACGGCGGATGCGGAGAATCATCGCGGGCATTCTTCTCGCCGGGACGGCGCTGGCCGTGGTCTTGTGCGCCGGGCTTCCGGCCCGGGCCGAGACCGTGCGCATCGGCGTGCTGCCGGTGCTGGACGCGCTGCCCTTGCAGGCGGCCGCGCGCGACGGCCTGTTTCGGGCGCATGGCCTGGACGTCGAGCTGGTGCCCTTCCAGAGCGCCCTGGAGCGGGACATGGCCGCCCAGGCCGGGCGGATCGACGGCTATTTCGGCGACCTCGTGGCCGCGCTCCTGCTGCTGCGCTCGGGCGTGCCCATGCCCGCCCTGCTCGTGTCCTACCGCACCACCCCGGGCCATCCCATGTTCGCCCTGGTGACCACGCCGGGCCGCAAGGGCGCGGCGCTGGAGGATCTCCAGGGCGCCAGCGTGGGCATCTCCAACTCCACGATCATCGAGTACCTCCTGGATCGCCTGGAGGTCCGCCGCCGGCTGCCCCGGGACTACTTCCGGCGGGTGGAGATCAAGAAATTCCCGCTGCGGCTGCAGATGCTGGCCACCGGCCAGATCGACCTGGCGCTCCTGCCCGAGCCCCTGGTCTCCCTGAACGTGCTCAAGGGCGGCTCGATCGCGGCCACGGACGAGAATCTGGACCTGCCCCTGACCGTGGTCTGCCTGCACGAACGCCTGCGGCCGAGCTTCCCGGCCTTCCGCGCGGCCTATGCCGAGGCCCTGGAGCGGCTGGCCCGCGACCCGGAGTCCTATCGGAACCTCATGGTCGCGTCCTGCGCGGTTCCGGCCCCCCTGGCGGACCGCTTTCCGGTGCCGCCCTATCCCGCGCCCGCGCCGCCCACCCGCGCCGAGTTGGAGGAGTTCCAGGACTGGATGCTCGGCCACGGCCTGCTGCGGGAGCGCATCCCCTACGAGCGCGCCGTCGCCGTCCCCTGACCCATGCTCGAAGCCAGGGGCATCCGCAAAATCTACGCCGCCGAGGGCGACATCCTGCGCGACGTCTCCCTGTCCCTGGCGGCGGACGAGACCCTGGCCGTGGTGGGCCCCTCGGGCTGCGGCAAGACCACGCTCCTGTACATCCTCTGCGGCCTGGCCCGGCCGGACGAGGGAGAGGTGCTCCTGGACGGCGCGCCGGTGGACGGCCCGAGGCCGGACGTGTCGATCATCCTCCAGGACTACGGCCTGCTGCCCTGGAAGAGCGTCATCGGGAACGTGGCCCTGGGCCTCAAGCTGCGCGGCGTGTCCCGGGCCGAGCGCCTGGAGCGGGCGCGCGGGCAGCTGGCCGAGCTGGGCATGGCGGGACGCGAACGCGACTGGCCGGGAACGCTCTCCGGCGGCGAGAAGCAGCGGGTGGCCATCGCCCGTGCCTTCGTGGGCCGCCCCCGGCTCCTGCTCCTGGACGAGCCCTTTTCCTCCCTGGACGCCCTGACCCGGGAAAAGCTCCAGCACACGCTCCTGGACGTCTGGAGCAGGCGGCGCGTGCCCTACGTGCTCGTGACCCACAGCCTGGAGGAGGCCGCCTTCCTGGGTCGCCGCATCCTGGTCCTGGCCGGGCGGCCCGCCGGAGTGGCCGCGAGTTTCGACAACCCCGGGTTCGGCGACGCCCGCTACCGGGAGCGGGACGGCTATTTCGAGCTCGTGCGCGATCTGCGCCGGAGCGTGGAGGAGCTGTGGTGAGCGGCCTTCTGCGCAGGCTGTTGAGCTACGGGCTGGTGGTCCTGGTCCTGGGGCTCCTCTGGCAGGCGCTGTCCTCCTCGCTGGGGTCGGCCGTGCTGCCGCCGCCCCTGGAGGCGGGCGGAGCCTTTCTTCGCGCCCTGGGCACGGCGGAGTTCTGGGGCCATTTCCGGGCCAGCTTCATCCGCGCGGGCCTGGGCATGCTCCTGGCCTTCGCCCTGGCCTTTCCCCTGGGGCTGGTCATGGGCGGCTCGCGCCGGGCCGACGCCCTGCTGGGGCCCTTCGTGCTGCTCACCTATCCGGTGCCCAAGATCGTGCTCCTGCCCGTGCTCCTCGTGCTCCTGGGCCTGGGCGACGCGGCCAAGGTGGCGATCATCGTCCTGATCCTCGGCTACCAGGTCCTGGTGACCACCCGCGACGGGGTCCGCGCGGTGCATCCCAAGTACGTGGACTCGGTGCGCTCCCTGGGCGGCGGCAAGCTGGACATTTTGCGCGAGGTGCTGCTTCCGGCGGCCTTGCCGCACGGATTCACGGCCCTGCGCCTGGGCACGGGGGTTTCGGTGGCGGTTTTGTTCTTCGTGGAGTCGTTTGCCACCACGAGCGGCCTGGGCTATTGCATCATGGACGCCTGGGGCCGCATGGACTACGTGGCCATGTTCACCGGCATCCTGGGCATGAGCCTCATGGGCGCGGCCTTGTACGAGGCCGCCGACTTGCTGGAGCGCCGGGCCTGCGCCTGGATGCGGGCCGGACGGCGCTAGGAGGAACATGAACAAGCGCAGAAAGGGCGCGGTCCGCACCCTGGACTTCGACGACGCGGTGCTGGCCGGGCAGCTTTTCGGGCCCCAGAACGCCAATTTGCAGCTCGTGGCCGAGCGGACCTCCACGGCCATCGAGAGCCGGGGAGGACGGTTGACCCTCACGGCCGAGACCGAAGACCGCCTGGACCTGGCCGAATCCGTGCTGACCCAGCTCTACGGCCTGATCCAGCAGGGCCGCCCCGTGCATCCGCAGGACGTGGACTGCGCCTGCCGCATGCTCGCCCGCGACCCGCGCACGGATCTCTCCCGGGTCTTCCGCGACAGCGTCTACACGGCCTCGCCCAAGAAGACCATCACCCCGCGCACGGTGACCCAGCGCGACTACCTCACGGCCATCCGCGAGAACGACCTCGTCATGGCCATCGGCCCGGCGGGCACGGGCAAGACCTATCTGGCCGTGGCCACGGCCGTGGCCGCCCTGACCCGCCGCGAGGTCAAGCGCATCGTGCTCACGCGTCCGGCCGTGGAGGCGGGCGAAAAGCTCGGCTTCCTGCCCGGGGACCTGGTGGAGAAGGTCAACCCCTACCTGCGCCCGCTCTACGACGCCCTGCACGACATGCTCGACTTCCGCAAGGTGCAGGAGATGCTCGACACCGGGATCATCGAGGTGGCCCCCCTGGCCTTCATGCGCGGCCGCACCCTGAACGACGCCTTCGTGATCCTGGACGAGGCCCAGAACACCACCCCGGAGCAGATGAAGATGTTCCTCACCCGCCTGGGCTTCGGCTCGCGGGCCGTGGTCACCGGCGACGTGACCCAGATCGACCTGCCCTCGGGCAGCCGCTCGGGGCTCGTCCAGGCCGCGGAAATCCTCGCCTCGGTGACCGGCATCGCCTTCATCCGCTTCACCGAGGAGGACGTCATCCGCCATCCCCTGGTGGGCCGCATCGTGCAGGCCTACGACCAGCATGATCAGGCCCGGGAGCGGGCGGAGAAGAAGCGCCATGGCCGTGGTTGAGCGCCGCCTCGTCCCGGACCCGCGCCTGCCCCTGTCGCGCCGCGAGCTGGATGGGCTGCTGGCCGACCTGACCGGAGCCCTGGGCATCGACGGTGACTTTTCCCTGGCCCTGGTGGACGACCGCGAGATGGCCGAGTTGAACTTCCGGCACCTGGGCTGTCCCGGCCCCACCAACGTCCTGGCCTTCGAGTCGGGAGGGGAGGGCGGCCTGGGCGAGATCGTGCTCTCCGTGCCCACCTGCCTGCGCGAGGCCCGGCTCTACGGCCAGGAGCCCGCGCGGCACTTGGCCCGGCTCCTGGCCCACGCCCTGCTGCATCTGGCGGGCTTCGACCACGGCCCGGAGATGGACGCCCTCACCGAGCACGCCGTGGACGCCACCCGGGTCTGAACCGCCGGGCGCGCGCACTTTACAATCCATTACGCGTGGGGCAATATGCCCGCTTTCCCGGTCGGACAAAGCCACGACCGGTGAAGGAGTAAGCATGCCCAGACATCTGTTGCGCATCGCGGATTTGAACCGCGAGGACGCCTGGACCATCCTGCGCCGGGCCAAGGAACTCAAGGACGGCAATATCCGCACGAAGACCCTGGACGGCCGCATGGTCATCCTCATCTTCGAAAAGTCCTCCACCCGCACCCGCGTGTCCTTCGAGGTGGCCGTGCGCCATCTGTCCGGACAGACCATCTTCATGACCCCGGTGGAGTCCCAGCTCGGCCGCAGCGAGCCGCTCAAGGACACCGCCCGCTGCCTGTCCCGCTACGCCGACGGCCTGGTGGTGCGGACCTACGGCCAGGAGAAGCTGGAGACCCTCGTTCAGTTCAGCTCCATCCCGGTGGTCAACGCCCTGTCCGACGCGCACCATCCCTGCCAGGTGCTCTCCGACATGCTCAGCATGTACGAGCGCACGCCGGATATGGACTCCCTGCGCGTGGCCTGGATCGGCGACGGCAACAACATGGCCCATTCCTTCATCGACGCGGCCGCGCTCTATGGCTTCGATCTGGTCCTGGCCTGCCCGGCGGGCTACGACCCCGATCCGGCCATCGTGGCCCAGGCCCGGGAGCGGGGCGCGCGCGTGACGCTCACCCGGAATCCCGAGGAGGCGGCCCGCGACGCGGACTATCTCAACACCGACGTCTGGGCCAGCATGGGCCAGGAGCAGGAGCAGCGCGAGCGCGAACGGGCCTTCGCCGGGTTCCAGCTGGACGACCGCCTGCTGGCCCTGGCCAAGCCCGCCTGCAAGGTCATGCACTGCCTGCCCGCGCATCGCGGCGAGGAAATCAGCGAGGCGGTGCTGGAAGGCCCGGCCTCCATCGTCTTCGACCAGGCCGAGAACCGCCTGCACATGCAGAAGGCGGTCCTGGAATGGGTTTTCGAGACCATCTAGGGAGAACACCGAGATGAGCAAGACCGCTGCCAAGCCCGCCGCCAAGGCGGCCAAGCCCAAGAAGATCAAGAAGGTCGTGCTGGCCTATTCCGGCGGCCTGGACACCTCCATCATCCTCAAGTGGCTCCGCGTGGCCTACGGCTGCGAGGTGGTGACCTTCACCGCCGACCTGGGCCAGGACGAGGATCTCTCCGGCGTGGAGGCCAAGGCCCTGTCCACCGGGGCCTCCAAGGCCTACGTCGAGGATCTGCGCGAGGAATACGCCCGCGACTTCCTCTTCCCCATGTTCCGCTCCGGCGCGGTGTACGAGGGCCGCTACCTGCTGGGCACCTCCATCGCCCGGCCGCTCATCGCCAAGCGCATGGTCGAGATCGCCCAGGCCGAGGGCGCGCAGGCCGTGTCCCACGGCGCCACGGGCAAGGGCAACGACCAGGTGCGCTTCGAGCTGACCACCATGGCCCTGGATCCCCGGCTGAAGACCATCGCGCCCTGGCGCGAGTGGGACCTCAAGTCGCGCACGGACCTGGTGAACTTCGCCAAGGAGCACGGCATTCCGGTGCCCGTGACCAAGAAGAAGCCCTGGAGCATGGACGCCAACCTCCTGCACGTGAGCTTCGAGGGCGGCGAGCTGGAAGACCCCTGGAACGAGCCGCACAAGGACTGCCACCGCTACTGCGTGCCCGTGGAGAAGGCCCCGAACAAGCCCGAGGTCGTGACCATCGACTTCGAGGCGGGCGATCCCGTGGCCGTGAACGGCAAGAAGCTCTCCCCGGCCAAGCTGGTGGCCAAGCTGAACGAGCTGGGCGGCCGCCACGGCGTGGGCCGAGTGGACATGGTCGAGAACCGCTTCGTGGGCATGAAGTCGCGCGGGGTCTACGAGACGCCCGGCGGAACCATCATCCACATGGCGCACCGCGACCTGGAGGGCATCTGCCTGGACCGCGAGGTCATGCACCTGCGCGACGGCCTCATCCCGCGCTACGCCGAGATGGTCTACTACGGCTACTGGTACTCGCCCGAGCGCGAGGCCCTGCAGGCCTTGATCGACAAAAGCCAGGAGCGCGTCACCGGCACGGTGCGCCTGAAGCTTTACAAGGGCAACGTCATCCCCCTGGGCCGCAAGTCGCCGTATTCGCTCTACGACATGAAGCTGGCCACCTTCGAGGAAGACGAAGTCTACGATCAGGCCGACGCGCGCGGTTTCATCCGGCTGGTGGGCCTGCGGCTCAAGGGCCGGATGTCCGGCAAGCGCTAGGCGGGAGCGGGGCATGAGCGGGAAGAAGATGTGGGGCGGCCGGTTCCAGGCCGCCACCGACGCCTCGGTGGAGGAGTACACCCAGTCGGTGTCCTTTGACCGCCATCTGTACGCGGTGGACATCGCCGGGTCCAAGGCCCACGCCCGCATGCTGGCCCGCCAGGGCCTGCTCACGGCCGGGGAGGCCGAAACCCTGGTTTCCGGCCTGGACGCTGTGCTGGCCGAGATCGAGGCCGGGACCTTCGCTTGGGACGTGGCCCTGGAAGATGTGCACATGAACGTCGAGCGCCGCCTGACAGAGCTCGTCGGCCCGGTGGGCGGAAAACTCCACACCGGCCGCTCGCGCAACGACCAGGTGGCCCTGGACTTCCGGCTCTTCGTCTCCGGCCGCGTGTCGGCCTGGACCCGGGAGCTGGCCCTGCTGGTGGAGGTGCTCGTGACGCGGGCCTCGGAGCACGTGGAGACGCTCCTGCCCGGCTGCACCCATCTCCAGCCCGCCCAGCCCGTGTCCCTGGCCCAGCACCTCCTGGCCTACGCCTGGATGTTCCGCCGCGACATCGAGCGGCTGGAGTCGGCCCAGGAGCGCATCCGCGTCTCCCCCCTGGGCGCGGCGGCCCTGGCCGGAACCACCTATCCCCTGGACCCGGCCTCCGTGGCCGGGGAGCTCGGCCTGTCCGGGGTCTTCGGCAACAGCATGGACGCGGTCTCGGACCGCGACTTCGCCCTGGAGGCCCTGTTCGGCGGCAGCCTGGTGATGATGCACCTCTCGCGTCTCTGCGAGGAGCTCATCCTCTGGGCCAATCCGGCCTTCGGCTACGTGCGCCTGCCGGACGCCTATTCCACGGGCTCCTCGATCATGCCCCAGAAGAAGAACCCGGACGTCTGCGAACTCATGCGCGGCAAGACCGGCCGGGTCTACGGCTCCCTGGTGTCCCTGCTGACCATCATGAAGGGCCTGCCCCTGGCCTACAACCGGGACATGCAGGAGGACAAGGAGCCCTTCCTGGACGCCGACCGCACGGTCTCGGCCTCCGTGTCCATCATGGCCGACATGCTGGCCGAGATGGCCTTCGTGCCCGAGGCCATGAGCCGCGCCTTGTCCCGGGGCTTCCTCAACGCCACCGAGCTGGCCGACTACCTGGCCGCCCGGGGCCTGCCCTTCCGGGAGGCCCACCACGCGGCGGGTTCGGCCGTGGCCCTGGCCGAATCGCGCGGCCGCGGCCTGGAGGATTTGAGCCTGGAAGATCTGCGCGTCTTCTCGCCGCTCATCGGCGAGGACGTCTTCGAGGCCTTGCGCCACGAGACCGCCGTGGCCCGCCGAACCACTCCCGGCGGCACCGGGCCGGATTCCGTGCTCCACCAGATCGACGAGCTGTCGGACTGGCTCCGGGCCATCGAGGAGGAGGCTCCGTGATCCTGACGGAAAAGCACATCCAACTGCTCAAGGACATCGAGCGCTTCTCGCGCATCAAGCGCTACCACGGGCTCCTGCCCCGCAAGGAGTGCTTCATGTTCGACGACGCCATTCTCGAGTCGCTCCAGGAGAACGGCATCGTGGAGGAGGGCGTCATCTTCACCCGTTGCGGCTCCAATCCCACGGGCTACCGCATCGCCGAGCACGCCAAGGAAGAGCTCAAGAAGCTCGGCGTGGACTTCTCGGAGCGCGATTGGGACAAGGTCAAGCAAGAGGAGGACGTGGCCCTGGACCAGCTGGAAAAGGAGCACCTCGACGCCCTGGTGGACGTCTACCACTTTTCCAAGACCAGCAAGTTCGGCGGCATGGCTCCCAAGGACATCATGGACGACTATGACAAGGCCGTCATCGACTACCTCTATGACGCCGGATACATCTTTCAGATCAAGGTCAAGGGCAAGAGCGTGAAATACGAGAAGGGCTATGTCCTTTCGGACAAGTCCATGCGGATTCTCAAGCAGCTGGGATACGCGATGTAGCCGGGGGAGTGGCGGAAGCGTACAGGAGTCGAACCTGCCCGAGAGGATGAGTCTCGCAATGGGTTTGAAGCCCACGCGCCACACCGGTGACGAAACGCTTCCGTTGATTTCGAATCCCGCGTAAGTAGCAAGGAAAAGGGGGCAGGGCAAGGGCGGGAAATGCGTCCGGTCCCCTTGATTTTTTTTCTCGCGGACTTAAAGTGGCATTCATGCCCGCCGTCAACCGCGTCCCGGGTGGGCCCGTCCCGACCTTGCGGAGGAACACCGTTTGAATAATTTCGCCAAGAACCTCTTCATCTGGATCACCATCGCGCTCATGATGGTGGTCCTCTTCAATCTCTTCAATCAGGCGCCGCAGCCGCAGCACAAGCTGTCGTACAGCGAGTTCATCTCCAAGGTGAACACCGGCGAGATCCTCTCGGTCAAGATCCAGGGCCAGAAGATCACCGGCTCCATGGGCGGCGACAAGCGCTTCTCGACCTTCGCCCCCGAGGACCCGACCCTGGTGGCGACCCTGATCAAGAACAAGGTCGAGGTCACCGCCGAGCCCCAGGAAGAGGCCCCCTGGTACATGACCCTCCTGGTCTCCTGGTTCCCCATGCTCCTGCTCATCGGCGTCTGGGTCTTCTTCATGCGCCAGATGCAGGGCGGCGGCAGCGGCGGACGGGGGGCCATGTCCTTCGGCCGCTCACGCGCCCGGCTCATCAACGAGCAGAGCGCCAAGGTGACCTTCGAGGACGTGGCCGGCGTGGACGAGGCCAAGGAGGAGCTGCAGGAGATCGTGGACTTCCTGCGCGAGCCCAAGAAATTCACCCGCCTCGGCGGGCGCATCCCCAAGGGCGTGCTCCTGGTGGGCCCTCCCGGCACGGGCAAGACGCTCCTGGCCCGGGCAGTCGCCGGCGAGGCCGGGGTGCCCTTCTTCTCCATTTCCGGCTCCGACTTCGTGGAGATGTTCGTGGGCGTGGGCGCGGCCCGCGTGCGCGACCTCTTCGTGCAGGGCAAGAAGAACGCCCCCTGCCTCATCTTCATCGACGAGATCGACGCCGTTGGCCGCCAGCGCGGCGCGGGCCTGGGCGGCGGCCACGACGAGCGCGAGCAGACCCTGAACCAGCTCCTCGTGGAGATGGACGGCTTCGAGTCCAACGAGGGCGTGATCCTGGTGGCCGCCACCAACCGCCCGGACGTGCTCGACCCCGCGCTCCTGCGGCCCGGCCGCTTCGACCGCCAGGTGGTGGTGCCGACCCCGGATGTGCGCGGCCGCAAGCGCATCCTCCATGTGCACACCCGCAAGGTGCCCCTGGCCGGGGAGGTGGACCTGGAGGTCCTGGCCCGGGGCACGCCCGGCTTCTCCGGCGCGGACCTGGAGAACCTCGTCAACGAGGCCGCCCTGCACGCGGCCAAGATGAACCAGGAGCACGTCCGCATGGCCGACTTCGAGGAGGCCAAGGACAAGGTGCTCATGGGCAAGGAGCGCCGCAGCGTCATCCTCTCCGACGAGGAGAAGAAGACCACGGCCTACCACGAGGCGGGCCACGCCCTGGTGGCCAAGCTCCTGCCCGGCACGGACCCGGTGCACAAGGTCTCGATCATTCCCCGGGGCATGGCCCTGGGCGTGACCATGCAGCTGCCCGTGGACGACCGCCACAACTACTCCAAGGAATTCCTGGACAACCAGCTGGCCATGATGCTCGGCGGCCGGGTGGCCGAGGAGATCGTCCTGAACCAGAAGACCACCGGCGCGAGCAACGACATCGACCGGGCCACCAAGACGGCCCGCAAGATGGTCTGCCAGTGGGGCATGAGCGACAAGATCGGCCCCCTGTCCTTCGGCGACGGCGGGGAGCAGATCTTCCTGGGCCGCGAGCTCATCCAGCACAAGAACTATTCCGAGGACACGGCCCGGGCCATCGACGACGAGGTCCGTTCGATCATGGACCAGGCCCATGAAAAGGCCCGCGGGCTGCTCAGCGAGAATCGCGAGGCCCTGGACCGCATCGCCGAGGCCCTGCTCGAGCGCGAGACCATCTCCGGCGACGACATCGACCTGCTCATCAAGGGAGAGCCGCTCCCTCCTATGAACGCGGAGCGCCCCGGCGGCGGCTCCGCGTCCTCCGGCTCCGGCCAGGGCTACGTGCCCCGCGCCGAGGCCAAGCCAGCGGCGGGAGACTCCGACGACTTCTCCCTGGAAGAGGACGAGGGCGACGACGGTAAAAAGGTGCAATAGGGGCTGCTGCGGCTCATGCGGGACAACACGTGGATCATCAAGGGGGGCAAGGTCTTGGGACCGGCCCCCTTTTTCATCGCCGGCATCGTGAACGTGACGCCGGATTCCTTTCACGACGGCGGCCGCTGGTTCGATCCCGGCGCGGCGATCGAGCACGGCCGGGAGCTGGCGGCCCAGGGCGCGCACATCCTGGACGTGGGCGGGGAGAGCACCCGGCCCGGCGCGGCCGACGTCTCCGAGGAGGAGGAGTTGCGCCGCGTGCTGCCGGTGATCGCGGAGCTCGCCCGGCTGCCCCGCGCGCCGCTGTCCGGCTGCGGCGGGGAATACCCGGTCCTGTCCGTGGACACCTTCAAGGCCCGGGTGGCGGCCGGGGCCCTGGCCGCCGGGGCCGACATCGTGAACGACATTTCGGCCTGCCGTTTCGACGAGGGCCTGGCCGACGTGCTGGCCCAGGAAAAGCCCGGCTACGTGCTCATGCACGCCCAGGGGCGGCCCCGGGACATGCAGCGGGCCCCTTCCTACGACGACGTGGTGGAGGAAGTGCTGGCGTTTTTCGAGGAACGGTTGCAATATCTGTGCGCACGCGGCCTGCCGGAAGACCGCATCGTGCTCGACCCGGGCATCGGCTTCGGCAAGACCCTTGAGCACAACCTGCGCCTCCTCAGGGAGATCGGGCGGTTCGAGAGCCTGGGGCGGCCGCTCTACGTGGGCCTGTCCAACAAGTCCATGTTCCAGGCCCTGCTCGGGCTGGAGAACGGGCGGCGCGGGACCGCGACCCAGGCGGCCACGGCCATCCTGGCGACCAAGGGCGTGGCCGTGCATCGCGTGCACGACGTGGCGGAGACCGTTCGGACCTTGAGCCTGGCGGCGGCGATGGCCTAAGTCATCACGGCGGGATGTTATGGAATTCGAAGGACTGACCCTGCCCCTGCGCGAGATCCTGGACATCGGGATCGTCGCGCTCATTTATTACTACCTCATCCTTCTCGTGCGCGGCACCCGGGCCGTGGCCGTGATCTACGGCCTGGTCCTGGTGCTCTTCGTCTTCCACCTCTCGGACGTGTTCGGCCTGTACACGCTGAACTGGCTCTTGACCAACTTCCTGGGCTCCATCTTCCTGGTGGTCATCATCCTCTTCCAGAGCGACATCAAGAAGGCCCTGGCCCAGGTGGGCGCCGGTCCGTTCTGGCGCAAGCCCGACCTGCGCGAGGAGACCCTGGAGCAGCTCGTGCAGTCCGTGATGACCATGTCGCGGATCAAGATGGGCGCGATCATCGTCCTGGAGCGCACCATGCCCCTGGGCGACATCGTGGAGCGCGGGGTGGAGGTGGACTCCCGCCTGAGCAAGGAGCTGCTGCTGACCATCTTCCACTACGACACGCCCCTGCACGACGGCGCGGTCATCGTGCGCAAGGGCCGTCTGGCGGCAGCGGCCTGCATCCTGCCCCTGAGCTCCAAGTTCAAGGGCCAGACCGTGTTCGGCACCCGCCACCGCGCGGCCCTGGGCATCAGCGAGGAGTCCGACGCCGTGACCGTGGTGGTCTCCGAGGAGCGCGGAGCCGTGTCCGTGGCCATCGGCGGCCGCCTGACCACCAGTCTGGACGAGGTGCGCCTGCGCCGCGTCCTGAAGACCGTGCTGGAGCGCTGAGATGCGCAAGAACTGGCAATACATCCTGCTGGCCGTGTTTCTGGCCGTGTCCACCTGGTATCTCGTCACCGGCCGGGAAAAGGTCGAGGTCTGGGTCGCCATGAACGTGGAGATGACCAACCCGCCCAGCGGCCTGACCATCCGCAAGGGCATGGTCAGCACCATCGAGGTGCGGGTCCGGGGCCCCAAGGGACTGGTCCGGGGCCTGGACGCCAAGCGTTTGAGCTATCCGCTGGACGTGCGCCAGCTCAAGGTCGGCGAGAACCTCATCGACATCGACGCGGAGCGCATGCCGTTCTCGCGGGCCTTCGAGGTGGTGGAGATCCGGCCCAACCAGGTGGTCCTCACCGTGGACCGCATGGCCGAGAAGACCGTGCCCGTGAGCGCGGAGTGGTCCGGCCAGGTGCCCGCCGACTACCGCCTCCTGTCCAAGAAGGTGGTGCCGGACCAGGTCACGCTGCGCGGCCCCGAGGGAGTGCTCAAGCGGCTGACCCAGGCCAAGGCCACGGCCGTGGTCAGCTACGACGAGAACCCGCCCGAGGTCTGGGACGAGAACGTCTCCCTGTCGCTGCCGCCGGAAGTCTCGGCCGATCCGGGCCTGGTGCGCATGATCCTG
Organism: Desulfovibrio aminophilus; assembly: GCF_023660105.1. Classification (NCBI taxonomy): domain Bacteria; kingdom Pseudomonadati; phylum Thermodesulfobacteriota; class Desulfovibrionia; order Desulfovibrionales; family Desulfovibrionaceae; genus Desulfovibrio; species Desulfovibrio aminophilus. The sequence continues at coordinate 155,661 of NZ_JAMHGA010000012.1, forward strand.
GCCTTCGGGGTCAAGACCAAGGAGCTCTGGATCAAGGTCCCCCTGGACGTCCGCGCCGCGCCCGGCCTGAAGGTCCGGCCCTCGCGCGACTCCGTGCGGCTCCTGGTGGAGGGCCCGCAGACCCTGCTGCGCGGCCAGGAATTCAAGAAGGACATCCACGCGGCCATGCTCGTGGACCCCGGGCTCCGGCCCGGAAAGCATGAGCTGAGCTATCAGGTGCGCGGTCTGCCGGACAAGGTGCGCGTGCTCAAGCGCGACCCCGAGGCCGTGTCCGTGACCATCCCCAAGTAAAACCATGCGCCGCCCACGGCGGCTTCGAGAGGAACGGCATTGAGCACGAAGCGTCTTTTCGGCACCGACGGATTGCGCGGGGAAGTGAATTCCTTCCCCATGACCCCCGAGATCGCCCTGCGTCTGGGACTGGCCGCGGGCCAATACTTCCGCGACGGCGCGCGCATGCACCGCGTGGTCATCGGCAAGGACACCCGGCTCTCGGGCTACATCTTCGAGACCGCCCTGACCTCGGGCTTCTGCGCCACGGGCATGGACGTCTTCCTGGTCGGCCCCCTGCCGACCCCGGCCATCAGCTTCCTGACCCGCAACATGCGCGCGGACCTGGGCGTGGTCATCTCGGCCTCGCACAACCCCTTCATGGACAACGGCATCAAGTTCTTCGACCGCCACGGCTTCAAGCTGCCGGACGACGTGGAGGACGAGATCTCCGCGATGGTCCTGGCCGAGAACCCGGCCTGGGACTTCCCTCCGGCGGACAAGGTGGGCCGCGCCCACAAGATCCAGGACAGCCGGGGACGCTACGTGGTCTACCTGAAGCACAGCTTCTCCGAGGTCCTGACCCTGGACGGCTTCAAGATCGTGGTGGACTGCGCCCACGGCGCGGCCTATTCCGTGGCCCCCCTGGTCCTGGAGGAGCTGGGCGCGGAGGTCATCAGCGTGGGCGTCAAGCCCAACGGCCTGAACATCAACGACCGCTGCGGCTCCCTGCATCCCCAGGTGGTGGCCGACATCGTCCAGGACGAGGGGGCGGACATCGGCCTGGCCCTGGACGGCGACGCCGACCGGCTCATCGTGGTGGACGAGAAGGGCCGCATCCTGGACGGCGACCAGATCATGGCCCTCTGCGCCCTGGACCTCATGGAGCAGGAGAAGCTGAACAAGAATCTCCTGGTGGCCACGGTCATGAGCAACATGGCCCTGGAAATCTTCATGAAGGACAATGGCGGACAGCTCATGCGCACGCCGGTGGGCGACCGCTATGTGGTCGAGGCCATGCGCCGCGAGAACGCCATGCTCGGCGGCGAGCAGTCCGGCCACCTCATCTTCCGCGAGTTCAGCACCACGGGCGACGGCCTGCTGGCGGCGCTGCAACTCTTGCGGATCATGCGCGACACGGGTAAGCTCTTGTCAGAACTGGCGCATCTTCTCGAACCCTTCCCGCAGGTGCTGAAGAACGTGCGGGTGGTCAAGAAGACGCCCTTCGACGAGGTCCCGGCCATCGCCAAGGCCGTTGAGGCCGTGGAGCGGGACATGGCGGGCAAGGGCCGGGTCCTGCTGCGCTACTCGGGCACCGAGCCCCTGGCGCGGGTCATGGTCGAGGGCGAGAACCAGGACAAGGTCGATCAATACGCCGGAGAATTGGCGGAACTCTTGGAAAAACACCTGCGCTGACCCGCGCGGGACAGGAGGATGGGCGGCATGCAGATCACCAAGGTCGTCATCCCGGTGGCCGGGTGGGGCACCCGGTCTCTCCCAGCGACCAAGAACATCCCCAAGGAGATGCTGCCCATCTTCAAGAAGCCCGTGGTCCAGTACGTGGTCGAGGAGGCCATGAACGCCGGGCTCACCGACGTGGTCTTCATCAACAACCAGTACAAGAAGATCATCGAGGACCATTTCGACTACAACCCGTCCCTGGAGGACACCCTGGAGCGCGCGGGCAAGCTGGACATCCTCAAGGAGGTCCGGGCCGTGGCCGAGATGGTGAACATCATCTCCGTGCGCCAGAAGAAGCAGCTGGGCCTGGGCCACGCCGTGCTCTGCGCCAAGGAGGTCTGCAAGAACGACCCCTTCGCGGTCATGGTGGGCGACGATCTCATGTTCGGCATGCACTCCGGCATCAGCCAGCTCCTGGACGCGGCCAAGAGCGAGAACATGGCCGTGGTCGGGGTCATCGAGGTGCCCGAGGACAAGGTGAACCGCTACGGCATCATCCAGGGCGAGGAATACGCCCCGGGCATGTACCGGGTGCGCAACCTGGTGGAGAAGCCCGCCATCGGCGCCGCTCCCTCGCGCCTGGCCATCGTGGGCCGCTACGTGCTCCTGCCGGAGATCTTCCACCACCTGGAGCACGTGAAGCCCGGCGTGGGCGGCGAGATCCAGCTCACCGACGCCCTCCAGGGCTTGGCCGACGACAAGAAGCTCCTGGCCGTGCGGCTGCGGGGCCAGCGGTTCGACGCGGGCGACTGGGTCGAGTACCTCACGGCCAACATCTACTTCGCCCTGCACGACGAGGAACTGCGCGAACCCCTGGTGCGGCGGCTGCGCGAGCTCATGCCCTGCTGAGCGGCGGGCGCGGGAATCACGGCCCCCGGGGCGTTCCCCGGGGGCTTTTTTTCGCCCTCGGCCTGGGCTAACCACTAGCGGCAACCCAATGGACATCATGCGCACACTCTGGCGGGCCATTCTCACGAGCCCCCCCTACGCGGCCTTGACCTATGCACGGCCGGCCTGGTTTCCCGAACCCTGGCCGGGCCAGCGGGTTCTCGCGCCCGTGGGCCGGGGCGTGCGCGCCGCCGTGATCGAGGGCCCGGAGCAAGCCGCGCCCGAGGGCGTGGCGCTCAAGGAACTGCTCTGGCCCTTGGACCGCGAGCCCCTGCTGGACGCGGCCTGGATGGACATGGCCAGGAACCTGGCCGCGCGCCAGATGGCGCCCCTGGGTCGCATCCTGGAGGCCGTGCTGCCGCGCGGCCTGCGCACCTCCCAGCTGACCTTCGCCCTGGCCGACCGCGTCGGCGGGCGCTTCCCGGCCGGGCTCCCGCCCCGGGCCCTGGGCGGCCTGGGCGAGGCGGACCGCATGGCGCTCATGGACGTCTGGCTGGCCGGGAACATGCGCGTGCGCGTGCATCCGGCCAAGGAGGCCCGCGAACGCCAGGTCTCCCTGGCCTGCGACCCGCCTTGGCCGGTGCGGCCCAACGCCAGGAAGCGCATCGAACTGCTCGATTTTCTTCTGACCGAGGGATCGCAGAGCCTGGAGGCCCTGGCCCGCGCCCTGGGACCGGGCGCGCCCGCCCTGGCCCAGGCCCTGGCCAAGGCCGAACTCGTGCGCGTGTCCTATGCCGTTGGCGAGGACGATCCCTTTGAATCCGAGGCCGGGGCCTGCGCCGTGAACGGCGGGGAGCTGGCCAACACCGGAGAACAGGAGGCGGCCCTGGCCGTGCTGCGCGAGGCCCTGGATTCGTCCCGGCCCGAGAGCGTCCTCGTGCACGGGGTCACGGGCTCGGGCAAGACCCACGTCTACCTCGAACTGGCCGCGCGCTGCCTGGAGTCCGGCCGCTCGGCCATTCTCCTGGCCCCGGAGGTGGCCCTGGCCTGCGCCCTCTGGCGCGCGGTCTCGGCGCGCTTCCCGGACGCGGAACGGGTCTTCTACCACGGCTACCAGTCCCCGGCCCGGCGCGAGGCCTCCTTTCTGCGCCTGGGCCACGGCACGCGCCCGGCCCTGGTGGTGGGGACGCGCTCGGCCCTGTTCCTGCCCGTGCGCAAGCTGGGCATGGTGGTCCTGGACGAGGAGCACGACGAGTCCTTCAAGCAGGAGGAGCGCCTTTCCTACCAGGCCAAGGAAGTGGCCCACTTCCGGGTGGGCGGCCAGGGCGGGCTCCTGGTGCTCGGCTCGGCCACCCCGGATTTGAAGACCTTCCACGCCGCCGGGGCGGGCCGCATCCCCCTGGTGCGCATGACCCGCCGCGCCGGGGGCGGAACCCTGCCGTCGGTGCGCGTGCTCGACATCACGAACCTGCGCGACCCGGAAACCCCGCTGGCCGACGAGGCACAGGAACGGCTGCGCGAGACCCTGGCCGCCGGGGAGCAGGCCATGATCCTGCTCAACCGCCGGGGCTACGCGCCGCTCATGTACTGCCTGGACTGCGGCCAGACCGTGCGCTGCCCGGACTGCCACGTGGGCCTGACCTGGCACAAGCGCAGCGGGCGGCTGGTCTGCCACTACTGCGGCCACACCCTGTCCTGGCCCATGCTCTGCCCGGGCTGCGGGACCGGGAATTTCCTGCCCCTGGGCGAGGGCACCGAGCGGCTGGAGGAACAGCTGCGCGCGCTCGTGCCCGACTCCGGGCGCATCCTGCGCCTGGACCGGGACAGCGCCCGCCGCCAGGAACGCCTGGAGGACATCCTGGGCCGCTTCGCCAAGGGCGAGGCCCAGGTCTTGGTGGGCACCCAGATGTTGGCCAAGGGCCACCATTTCCCGGACGTGACCCTGGTGGTGGCCGTGAACGCGGACCTGGGCCTGAACCTGCCGGACTACCGCGCCGCGGAGCGGGCCTTCCAGCTCATGGTCCAGGTTTCGGGCCGGGCCGGACGGGGAGAGCGGCCCGGCGAGGTGCTCATCCAGACCCGCAATCCCGGGCTGCCCTTCTGGAAATTCGTCGTCGAGGGCGACTACCAGGGCTTCTATGAGCGCGAGATCGCCCTGCGGGAGAAGTACCGCTATCCGCCCTTCGTCAAGCTGGCCCTGCTGCGCCTGAGCTTCCCGGCGGACTGGGAGGAGGGCGGGGCGGCGGTCGCGGTCTTCGGCAAGGCCTTGCGCGAGGCGGCCCGGGCCCTGTCCGTCACGGCCCTGGGCCCGGCCCCGGCCCCTCTGGCCCGTCTGCGCGGGCGCAAGCGCTACCACTGCCTGCTCAAGGCCTCGGACTGGCCCGCCATCCGCGCCCTGTTCGCGCGCCTGCACCGCGACAACCCCTCGCCCCGACACCTCCGCCTGGATCTGGACCTGGACCCGGTGAACATGCTCTGAGCCGGACTCCGGCCCGGCCGCGCGGCCTCGACAGTGCGGGGCAAAGCGGCTATCTTTTCCGCCAACCGTTTGCAACAGGGGTTCGCATGACCGCATTCCGCGCCGCTGTTTTCGGGCTGGTCCTGGCCCTGGTCCTGGCCGTTCCGGCCCACGCCCAGCAGGGCAAGGTGGGTTTCCTCCATCCCCAGCGGATTCTCAATGAGTCCAAGGTGGGCAAGACGGCCCAGGAAGACCTGAGCCGCTTCGCCCAGGAGAAGGACCGCCGCATCCGCTCCGCGACCCAGGAGATCCAGGCTCTGCAGAACGAGCTGAAGGCCGGGAACCTGCCCGAGGACGAGGGCCGCCGCAAGGCCGACGCCCTGCGCCAGAAGCTCCAGCAGCAGGACCGCCTCATCCAGGAGAGCAACGAGGAGGTGCGGGTCGAGGAGCAGCGCCTGGCCCGCTACGTCATGCAGAAGGCCGACGCGATCATGCGCCAGATCGCCGTGCGCCAGGGCTTCACCATGATCCTCACCGATCCCGAGGCCATCGGCTACGTCGATCCGTCCATGGACATCACCGACCAGGTCCTGCGCGCCCTGGACCAGGCCGGAGACCAGACGCCGCCGAAGAAGAAATGATCCGAAGAAGCCTGCCGGCCCTGCTGGCCGTCCTGCTCCTGGCCCTTCCGGCGGGAGCGCAGGAATGGGGCGAGACGGCGACGCCGGTGAGCCCGGTGAACCTGCGGCAGTCCCGCGACCTCACGTCGCCCTCGCGCGACGTGCTCATGCCCGGCGAGGTCGTGCGCGTGGATTTCCTCCGCGACGGCTGGTACGCGGTCTTCCGGCCCGCGGAAAAGACCCGCGACGAGTCCAAGGCCATCGGCTACGCTCGGGCCGGATTCTTCAAGCCCGCCCCGGCGACAGCCGCTTCGGCCCGCCCGCCCGCGCCTCCCGCCGCCGGGTCCAAAGCCCTTCCGGCGGCCGCGCAGCCGCCCCAGGCCGAGGTCCGGCCGCTTCCCGCGCCTTCCCCCGAGGCGTCCCCCGCTCCGATGGTCCAGGCTCCGGTCCTGTCCGAATCCCCGAGCCCGGCCGCCCACCGCGCCACCGGCTCCTGGGGGGAACTGCGCTACGCCGACCGCCAGTTGGCCGTGCGCGCCCGGCGCGACCTCGGCTCCGAGCACGTGCGCACGCTCAAGGCGGGCGAGCTGGTCAAGGTGGATTTCCTTCGCGACGAATGGGTCGCGGTCTTTCCGCCCGACGCCCCGGTGCGCGACGAATCCCGGGCCATCGGCTATTCCAAGGCCCGCTTCCTGCTGCCCGCCGGGAAAAAGGCGAACCTCGCCCCGGCCGAACCGGCGCGGGAGGCTCCGGTTTCGGCGCCCGCGCCCAGGACCGACGAGCCCCGCCTGGAGCCCGCGCCGCCGCCCGCCGCGCTCACCGGGCAGACGGAATGGGGCCAGGCGCTCAACACCAAGACCCGGGTGGCCCTCTCGCGCGGCCCCTCGGTCCATGCGGGACACGCGCGCACCCTGGAGCCGGGCACGCCGGTGCGCGTGGAGCCCGTGAGCCGGGACTGGTACGCGGTCTTCGCGCCCTCGGAGGCGTCCCCGGATCCGGCCAAGGTGTGGGGCTACGCCCGGCGCGACGAAATCGAAGGCCGGACTCCGCCTCCGGCGGAAACGCCCCGGACCGCTCCCCAGGCGGCCGCTCCGGTTCCCGTGGAAACGCCCCCCAGGCCGGCCGGCCCTGACCTGACTCCGGCTCCCGCGCCCGCCGCCGTTTCCCCGGCGGTCCCGGCCAAGGCCTCCGCTCCGGCCACCTCCGCCCAGCCTCCCGTGCCCAAGGATCTGGTCAACCCGTTCACGCCCCGGCGGCCGGAAACCCCCGTGGCGGACAGCACCCTGCACGGGTTCCGCTACAAGATCCTGGACACGGAGGAAGATCGCGTGGGCGACGTGGCGGTCATCGAAATCAAGATTTTCCTCGACGTGACCGTGCTGCCCGATGTGGAAAACCTGAAGGATTTCTCCCGCAGCATCTGGCGGCAGAAACGCCAGGCCGGACGGGACGTGGTCCTGGACATCTTCCTGCCGGACATGAATCCCAACGGCCTGGCCTATGCCGTGGCCCATTTCGATGCGCGCGGAGAGCTGGAGTTCTGGCTGCGCCGGACCATGCTGTTCGGCACGCGCTTCGCTCCGTAGACGGGAGTGGGGGCGGGAGCGCCGCCCCCTGATCAATCGCCGAAGAGGGGAATGGTCTTGCCCAGGACGGAGCGGAGGCCGGTCTTGCCCGCGTTCGCGGCCCGGCGCTTGAGGAAGAGGTTGCCGCAGCCCTGGCAGTGCCAGTGCTTGTCGTGCTCCTGCAGACGCACGAGCAGGGCCTCGCGGTCGTAGCAGACTTGGCAGAACGGGCCTTTTTTCTTGAAGTCCTCCAGGAGCCAGTATTTCTGGCCGTCGAACTCCATGTTTTCGGCCATGTCCAGCACCCGGGCCACCTCGGCCATCTGCCGGCGCAGCGCGTCGTTCTCCTCGCACAGCCGCAGATAATCCACCTGAAGCCGTCCGAGAATCGCCCGGGCTCCCTCCAGATCGCCGTGGCGGGCCAGGTCCAGGGCCCGTTTGAACTCCATGCCGCCGGTAAGACTCGGGGCCATGCTCCACCTCGCTTGTACGGTGTCCTCGCGCGTCTTATCGGCGCGAAGGCCGCCGTTCTTTAGGGGCCGCGCGTTGCCGCGGCCGGGCGAGGGGCTACTTGGTCTTGTGCGTGTACACGCCGTCCCAGCCCTCGCCGGGCGGATGGGCGCGCAGCGTCTCGCAACGCTCCTTGTACATGCCGTAGAGCACCTTGTCCCCGAAGCGGGCGATGCAGTCCGCGAAAGCCGCTTCCGCCTCCTCGAAGCGCGCGGCCCGATAGAGCTCCAGGGCGTGGCCGTAGGCCGCCAGCTCCTCGGACTGGGCCTCGGCCTGGGCCCGGGTGTGCACGGTGTAGATGGTCACCGGTTCGGTCTTGCCCTTGACCCGCACGCGATCCATCTCCGTGAAGGCGAAGCGTCCGGCGCAGGCAGCGCGGATGGCGTCGCTGACCAGGATGCGCTGGCCGTAGTACTTGGTCAGGCTCTCCAGGCGCGAGGTGAGGTTCACGTTGTCGCCGATGAGGGTGTAGTCGAAGAGGTCGGCCGAGCCCATGTTGCCCACGCGCACGCGGCCGCTGTGGATGCCCACGCCGATCTGGATGCCGAATCCGTAGGTGCGCTCGAATTCGCGGTTCAGCTCCTCCAGCCGGTCGAACATGGCCAGGGCGGCCGAGAGGGCCCGGAACTGGTGATCCGTCACGTCCAGGGGCGCGTTCCAGAAGGCCATGATGGCGTCGCCGATGAACTTGTCCAGGGTGCCGGAGTTCTCGGTGATGAGCCGGGTCATGGGCGTCAGATAGGCGTGCAGGAGCTCCGTGACCTGGGTGGGCGTGAGCTTCTCGGAGAGGGTGGTGAAGCCGCGCACGTCCGAGAAGAGGACCGTGACTTCCTTTTCCTCGCCCTCCAGGGTCAGGGCGTCGGGGTTGTCCATGATCCGGGAGATGACCGCCGGAGCCAGGTAGTGGGAGAAGGCCCCGTGGATGAACTTCTTGGCCCGCTCCTCGCGCCAGAACTTGAAGGCCGTGATCAGGGCGAAGTTCGCGGCCAGGGCCAGATAGGAGAACAGCGGCGAGATGTACATGCGCAGGTCGTCGAAGGCGTGGGCCGCGCCGAGCCAGAGGCCGACCGCGATGGCCGCCAGGGGGATGGTGAACCAGACGGCCCGGGCCCAGGTGAGCAGCAGGGTGGTCAGCAGGCCGACCATGATCATGCACAGAAACTCCACCCCCGGGGCCCAGTCCGGGATGGACAGGAAATCCTTGGCCAGGATGTTGTCCACGATGGTGGCGTGGGTCTCCACGCCGGGATAGACCGGATCGAAGGGGGTGGACCGCAGATCCTTGAGCCCGGCGGCCGAGGTGCCGATGAACGCGATTCTGTCCTTGAGCTTCGCGGGATCTACCCGGTCGGCGAGCACGTCGGCGGCGCTCACGTAGGGGAAGGTTCCCGCGCCGCCTTGGTAGCGCACGAACATTTCGCCCAAGCTGTTCAGGGGGATCACGGCCTGGCCCACGCGCAGGGATTCGGCCCCGGCCGGGCCGAGCTTGAGCACCGCGTTTCCGATCCCGGCGGCCTGCATGAGCGTGGCCAGGGCCAGGCTGGGGTACAGCTTGCCGTTCCAGGACACGAGCAGGGGCACGCGGCGCAGGATTCCGTCCATATCCGAGGCGGTGGTGAAGAATCCGCAGGCGGGCGCGGCCTGGGCCAGGGGCGGGTAGGGGCAGATCATCTCCCGGGCCTGGTGCAGGCATTGCTCGGGCTTGGGCGCGGCGGGGGAGGAGAGCAGGGCCACGCGCGCGGGCTTGAGGGCGCAGGCATGCGCCGGGACTCCGGTGGCGGCGTGGGTGAAGTTGTAGCCGAGCACGAACGGGCCCGAGGCCAAAACCCCGGCCAGGACCTGGTCGTTGTCCTCCAACTGCCGCGGCAAGCCCTGGAAGGAGATGTCCACCCGCAGCTCCTTCTTGAGCTGCTCCCGCAGCACCAGCGGCGAGGTCCGGTCCGGTTCGGCGAAAAGGATGTCCAGGCCCACGGCCAGGGCCCCGGCGGACTGCATCTTGGCCAGCAGCAGGGCGACCCGGTAGCGCGGCCAGGGCCACTGGCCGTATTCCGCCAGGCTTTTTTCGTCGATGTCCACGATGAGCGGCAGGTCCGTGGCGGCCTTGTGGCTGCCGCGCGTCAGCAGGACGTCGTATATCTTCGAGTCCAGGAAATTCAGAACCGGCGGACGAAAGACGAACAGCAACGCCATGAGGCAGGTGCAGGCGAGGCCGGAAGCAAAAATGATGAGCTTGTCCGTCTTGAAACGCTTCTTCGGCTTGGCCGACATGTCTCCCCCCTCGTGGCGCGATCGCGCCGGACAGCATGCTGCAAAGCGTTTTCCGGCCGAAGGCCGGTGTTTCTGGATGTATCTTTTTTTTCATCGCATTGGGAGTAGATTTTTCTAGTTATCTGTTATAATGAGCCAAAAAATCAGCTTCGTAAGAAAAGCTGTCGGAGCGCACGGGGGGTCGGATGAAGCGTCTCTTGGTTCGGAAGTGCTTGGTGGCGTGCCTCGCGGCCGTCTTGTTCGCCTTGCCCGCCGCATCCCAGGCCCAGGACGTTCCCAAATTCCCCCTCAGGCCCCTGCTCCGCGACCTGGCCGCGACCCATGACCGCATCAAGGCCGCCGAAGCCTCCTACGAATCCTCCCAGCACATGGTCGAGCGGGCCAAGAGCGGCTGGTATCCGCGCCTGGACGCCACGGCCGAGGGCGGCTACGAGGAGATGAGCAAGCCCGGCCAGGCGACCACGGAGAAGTGGCGCAACGTCCAGGGCCTGCGCGCCACCCAGCTGCTCTACGACTTCGGCGGCACTTCCGGCGCCGTCGACATGTACTCCGGCATGTCCGGCGAGATGGAGGCCCGGCGCGACCAGACCGTGCAGGACGTCCTCATCCGCGGCATCACCGCCTATCTGACCACCATCCGCGCCCGCGAAACCCTGAAATACGCCATCCAATCCGAGGACAACATCAAGCGCCTCTCCGGCATGCAGGAGGCCCTGGTGGCCCGGGGCGCGGGCCTGTCCTACGAGGAACTCCAGGTCAAGGCCCAGCTGGCGGGCTCCCAGTCCTACCGCGTGACCCAGGAGCGGGCCCTGTCCACGGCCAAGAACATGTTCCGCTCGGTCTTCGGCTTCGAGCCCAACGATGGCCAGATTCAGGGCATGGACGTGCCGGTGCTGCCCAAGGGGCTCATCCCCGACAGCCTGGACGCGGCCCTGGACACGGCCGTGAAGAACAACTTCGCGCTCAAGGAGCTGGAGTCCTCCGTGTCCCGGGCCGAGGGCGACCTCCAATCCCGGCAGGCGAGCTTCTATCCCAAGTTCCAGTTGGTGGGCGAGACACTGCGCAAGGAGAACGACCAGGGCGACAAGGGCCTGCGCGACGAACACCGCGCCGGCGTGCTCATGACCTACAACATCTTTTCCGGCATGGGCGACACCGAGAACGTGCGCGCCGCCAACGCCGACATCACCGCCGCCCGCAAGGGCCTCCTGGACCGCCGCCGCACGGTGGAGGAAAACGTCCGCAACGCCTGGGTCGACCTCATGACCCTGCGCAAGAACGTGGAGCTGTACCAGAACCAGGCCAACATCACCTGGGAGTTCCTCGGGCTGATCAAGAAGAAGAAGGCCATGGGCGGCGAGGTGAACCTCCTGGACATCCTGGTGGGCGAGCGCGACTACATCTCCGCCGTGAGTTCGCGCGTGGCCACCGAGATCGACGAAACCCTCGCGGGCTACACCCTGTTGTACCAGATGGGGCACGTGTCCCTGGACAACGTGGCCCGCTAGGGAGCTTCCCGGCCGGACACGGACCGCGTCCGCCAAGCGTCCCCCGCCATGAAGGAACTGTTCAGACGTCTTTTCCTTTCCCGCCGGCTCGCCTGGGAAATCCTGGCCGCCTCCCTGTTCGTCAACGTCCTCTCGCTGGCCTCGCCCATCTTCGTCATCCAGGTCCTGAACCGCTACATGGGCTACGGCTTCGACGGCACGCTCATCACCCTGACCAGCGGCACGCTCCTGGCCGCCGGGCTGGGCTTCGCCTTCGCCTCGGTGCGCACGCGCCTGGCCTCGGCCGTGAGCGTGGGCTCGGACCGCGATCTGGCCTCGTCCCTGCTCTCCGCCCTGACCCAGGTGCGCCTCTCGGCCCTGAACCGCATTCCCCGCGTCCGGCTGCAGGAGATGGTGGACGGCCTCCAGACCATCCAGAACGCCTACAGCGCCACCCAGATCACGGCCATCCTGGATCTGCCGTTCGTCTTCATTTTCATCCTGGCAGTGTTTCTTCTGAGCCCGCTGCTGGCCCTGCTGACCATTCTGGCCACGGCCGCGGCCCTGGCCGGAGGCTGGATGAACGTCACGGCCGGGCGTTCCTCCTTCCGGGAGATGCGCTCCACCACGGCGGCCCACCGCGACCTGGTGTCCTCCGTGCTCACCGGCGGCGACACCCTGCGGGCCTTCATGGGCGAATCCTTCGTGCGGCGGCTCTGGAACCGCCAGATGGAGGTCATGCTCTCCCTGCGGCGCACGCTCGCGGCCCAGCGCGGCCTGGGCCAGGCGCTCATCGGCGGCGCGGCCATGCTCCTGCGCGTGCTCGTCTACGCGGTGGGCGCGGTGGAGGCCGTGCGCGGCGACCTCTCGGTGGGCGGGCTCATCGGCGTGAGCATCCTTTCGGCCAAGGTGGTGCAGCTGGCCTCAAGCTTTATGCAGGCCGCCTTCCTGCTGGACAAGGCCGAAGACAGCCTGCGCATGATCGAGGAGTTCCAGCGTCTGCCGCGCGAGTCCCTGTCGGGAACGGCCCTGCGGACCTTCTCCGGCCGGATCGAGCTGCGCGACCTGGCCTTCGCCTATCCCGGCGCCAGCGGCCCGCTCTTCGAGTCCCTCGATCTCTCCCTGGCCCCCGGCGACATCCTGGTGGTCCACGGCTTCAACGGCTCGGGCAAGAGCACCCTGACCCGGCTGCTGGCCGGGCTCCTGGACCCCACGCGCGGCCAGATCCTGGCCGACGGCGTGGAACTGCGCCAGCTCTCCCTGGAATGGTGGCGCAGGCAGGTGCTCTACATGCCCCAGGACCCCACCTTCCTGAGCGGCGGCTTCCGCGAAAACATCCTCCTGAACATGCCCGACGCCTCGGCTGAACGCCTCAACGAGGTGGTGCGTCTGGCCGGGCTGCGCCGCTACCTGGACCTGAGCCCCGAGGGTCTGGACGCGCCCATCCTGGAGGCCGGACGCGATCTCCCGGCGGGCATCCGCAAACGCCTGGCCCTGGCCCGGGCCCTGATGCCGGCCGGCCGGCTGGCCGTGTTCGACGAGCCCACCGAGGGCCTGGACGCCGAGGGCGTGGCCGCCGTCCACGGTGTGCTCGGCATCCTGGCCAAGGCGGGCGTGACCATCGTGGTGGTCACGCGTGACCCGCAGATTCTGCGGGCCGCCACCCAGGTGCTCGACCTCTCCGAGAAGCCCAGGCCCAGCGTGCTGCGCACGGCCAGAGCCGCGCAGCGGGAGGCCGCCTCATGAGGATCGCCGACCTGTTCCGCCCCCTGGTCGATCCCGGCGACGACACGGTGCTCGTCTCCCGGGCCACGCGGACCTTCTTCTATCTCTGCGGGGCGGGCTGCGTGCTCCTGTTCCTCTGGAGCATCGTGGGCAGGCTGGACATCGTGAGCGAGGCCCAGGGCGAGGTCATTCCGCGCTCGAAAGTCAAGCGCATCCAGCATCTGGAGGGCGGCATCATCCGGGAGCTGCTGGTCCGCGAGGGCGATCACGTGACCGAGAACCAGCCCCTGCTGGAGCTGGTCACCACTCCCAGCGAGACGAGCGTGGAGGAATTGCAGGTCCGCACCAACTCCCTGCGGGTGGAGATCGCCCGCCTGGAGGCCGAGGAGCAGGGGGCCGCCGAACCCGCCTATCCCGAGGAAATCCGGCGCGAATCCCCGGAGATGGTGAGCCAGTCCCAGGACCATTTCCGCTCCCGCCGCAAACGCCTGGAAAGCGAGCTCACCGGCCAGGACGAGAAGATCCGCCAGCGCGAGAAGGACGTGGAGGAGATCAACGCCCGTCTGCGCAACTCCCGCCACAGCCTGGACCTGCTGCGCCAGCAGATTTCCATCAGTTCCTCCCTGCTCAAGGATCAGCTCACCTCCAAGTACAAGCACCTGAGCTTCCTGCAGGAGGAGTCCAACCTCGTGAGCCGGATCGAGGAGGACTCCGCCGCGCTGGATCGGGCCAACTCCGCCCTGGCCGCCGCGCGCAGCGAGCGGGAGCGCATCCAGAACGCCTACAACGAGGATGTGCAGGCCTCGCTGCGCAAGGCCCAGACCGACCTCATGGAGTTCAGCCAGCGACTGCGCAAGTACACGGACGAGCTGAAGCGCACGGTGGTCCGCTCGCCCGTGGCGGGCACGGTCAAGGCCCTCTATGTGGTGAACGTGGGCGAGGTGGTCAAGCCGGGCATGACCATCATGGACATCGTGCCCGCCGGGGACACCCTCGTCATCGAGGCGCACCTGCCCATCGCGGACATCGGCTACGTCCAGCCCGGGCAGCGGGCGGTGATCAAGCTGGCCTCCCGCGATGCCCGGCGCTTCGGTTTCCTGGAGGGCCATGTGACCCAGGTGAGCCCGGACGCACTCAGCCTGCCCAACGGCGCCACCTACTACCGCGTGCTGGTGGAAACCGAGAGCGACCATTTCTCCAGCGGCTCGGACCGCTACCAGCTGTACCCGGGCATGCGGGTGGTGGCGGGCATCCACATCGGCTCCCGCAGCGTGCTCGGCTACATCCTCGATCCCTTCCTGGACACCATGAGCCAGGGGCTCCAGGAGCGCTGATCCTTCTGTGCGGCGTTCCGCATGCGCGGCATGGGGCTCTCCCCGCCGCAGCGTCTTGGTTTTCCTGAAAATCCGCAGTCGATTCATCATTGCTTTGAAATAACACGATTTTTAAGCGTCACGGCAGCTGTTTTCCTCCTTTTGTCAAAATGTCGTTTGACATCATATCAACTCTAGAAATTGACTAGATAAAGTCTATATATTGAAATATCAGATGAAATTTTTCAGTCAAAAATCAACGGACACATCAGCTTTTTCGACGCCCGGCGGTCCTGTGGGCGGCCCCGAGCGTCCGACCGCTGTCCCCGTACCCTGTGGCGTGCATTGACAGCCGGCGGTCAGGCGTTACCTGGACCAGAGGCCGCCGCGCCGAGGGCGGCGGCAGGAGGTCGCGCATGGTTCAGGAACACACAGCCACTTTCGCCGGGGGGTGCTTCTGGTGCACCGAGGCGGATTTCCTCAAGCTTCCCGGGGTGATCTCCGTGACGCCAGGCTATGCCGGCGGCTCGGCCGAAGAGGCGCGCTACGAACTGGTGGCCACCGGCCGCACCGGCCATGTAGAGGCCGTGCAGGTGGTCTACGACCCGGGCCAAGTGTCCTACGAGCGCCTGCTGGATTGGTTTTGGCGGCACATCGACCCCACGGACGGCGACGGGCAGTTCGTGGACCGGGGCAGCCAATATGCGCCGGTGATCTTCCACCATGACGAGGAACAGCGGCGGCGGGCCGAGGCCTCGCGAAAGCGGCTGGAGGATTCGGACCGGTTTCGGGCCGCGCCTGCCGTGGACATCCGGCCGCTCACGACCTTTTTCCCGGCCGAGGACACGCATCAGAAATTCTGCCGCCGCAATCCCGCTCACTATGCCCACTATCGGGAAGGCTCGGGCCGAGACCGCTTTTTGAAGGCGGCCTGGGGCGACGTGGAGCCGTTGTCGGCCGAGAGAGCCGCATCGCCGGAGGCGGCGGCGCGGGTCCGGCTCACGCCCCTGCAGCACCACGTGACCCGGGAGCAGGGCACCGAACCGCCCTTCGCCAACGAGCACTGGGACCGCAAGGAACCGGGGATATATGTGGACGTGCTGGACGGCGCGCCGCTCTTCGCCTCGCGGGACAAGTACGACTCCGGCACGGGCTGGCCCAGCTTCAGCGGTCCTCTGGAGCCGGAGAACATCGACACCCGCCGGGACGAGTCGCTCTTCCCCCCGCGCACCGAGGTGCGGGCGCGGCGCTCCGGCAACCATCTCGGGCATGTCTTCCCGGACGGCCCGCCGCCCACGGGCATGCGCTACTGCATGAACTCGGCGGCCCTGCGGTTCGTGCCCGCCCGGGACTTGGAGCGCGAAGGCTACGGCCGGTATCGCTCCCTGTTCGAGCGGGACTAGACGCCCTGCTTGATGAGGTAGGAGAGCAGGTCCGCGCTGCTCGTGGAGTCGGAGCCCGAGGAGAAGCTCTTCAGCAGGCTCTCGTTGCTCTGGACGAGCTTTTTCAGCTCCGCGGCGCTCAGTTTGCCGTCCTTGTCCGTGTCGAGCTTGGCGAACGACTCGGCGGACAGCTTGGTCTCGCTCTTGGAGAGCGCGCCGTCCTTGTCCTTGTCGTTCTTCGAGATGTAGTCCGAGATGACCTTGGAGGTGCTGCTGGAGCCGCTGGACTCGTTCTGGTTCATGATCTCGTCCAGGAGCTGCTGGCTGCCCTTCAGGAAGGTGCTGAGCTCGGCGGCGCTGATGACGCCGTCCTTGTTCGTGTCGATTCGGGTGAAGGCCTCGTTGGACATCTTGGTTTCGTTGCGGGCCAGGACGCCGTCCTTGTTCTTGTCGTTCTTCGAGATGTATTCGGCGGCGGCCTTGGAGGCGTCGGCGCTGGTCCCGGAGCTGTTGTCCATGAGCGCATTGAGGATGTTGCTGTCCTTGGACAGGGACTTGTAGTTCTTGACGTAGGTCTGGATGGCCTTGCCGTTCTTGCTCAGGTAGGTCCGCATCTCCTCCCGGTCGATGGCGTTGTCGCCGTTGGTGTCCAACTGCTTGAACGCCTCCTCGGAGATGCTCACCTCATCCTTGGTCAGGACGTTGTTCCGGTTCTTGTCATTCTCCTGCATGCACTTGCGCGCGGCCACCTCGGCCCCGGCGGCGCTGGTCTCCGAAGACTGCTGGTTATCGGAATTGCCGGTCAGGAATCCCGGCAGGTAGCGGGCGATCATGGCGCTCGTCACGCGGTTCATGCGGCTGCTCCTTTCGGCGGGGTGACACCCGCCGCTCGTGCGTCGTCGTTCCGGGGAGGAATGTTTTTCCTCCCCGGGGCACGAAGCAAGAATCGTGCAGCCGCAAGGCGAAATGGACGACGCGAGGCGAAAAAGCTCTTGAAACCAATGCCTCGGCCGGTTTGAAACGAAAAAGGCCCCGCATGGGGGCCTTGCCGTCCTGCTCGGGAGGGTGTCAGTCGAATTGTTGTTTTATGTCACTGAATTTTTGATACAAACAAAATCACATTTTTATCTGTGCCCCCAATTATGCCCCCAATATTGTAACATATTGAAATAAATAAATATAATAAAAATCATCCTGAAATAATTTGCGATTATATAGCGGTGCAGAACAAAAAAAGAGGGGCCAGCCTCTCGGCCAGCCCCCGAACACCGCCGGGCATCGGGAACCCGGCGGGCGCTCCCGGTTACTCTTCGGCGGCCCACTCAGCGGCCAGGGCGATTTCGTCAGCCTCGGCCGGGGGCAACATGCTCATCAAGGTTTCGCCCTGAATCGAGCCATGATCCCGGATGTCTTGGGCCAGGAGCAGCGTCCGATACGCCTTGTGATGCTCGGCCAGGGGGGCGCGGCTCAGGTCGATGTTGGTGCTCAGGCCGAAGTGCTCCAGGGCTTCCTGGCGGGCGGTCAGCAGGGCGGCGCGTTCAGCGTAGGTCATGGTAATTCTCCTTTGCGGTTGGGCTAGTTCCAGGGGTTCAACCGGGCGCGGTCAGCGTGCCCGGCAACGATGGTCTTGACGCTGGCCAGGAGGTCCGTGGGGGCCTTCTCGCGCTTGGGAATGGGCATGGCGCTCATGATCTGCCCGGCGATGGCGTCACCGTAGGCGGCGGCCACCTCGGCAAAACGGATGGAGTCGCGCCACGCTTCCAGGAATCCGGCCCCGCCGATCTTGCGCATGAGCACCTCCCGCGCCCGACGCATGGGTTCCTCGGCCACCAGCCCGACCCCGCCGGGGTCATCGTCCAGGGCATGGAGCGCGTCCACCAGACCACGGCCCGCGAGGGCCAGGGCAAAGCGGGGGCGCTCGTTCTCGGGCATCTCCAGGGCGCGGCGGCGGATTTCACCAGCCCGCAGTTCCCGCACCATGAGCCCGTGCCCCTCGATGGGCTCAGGCAGGAGGGCAGCCACGGCAAGGCCGGTCAACTGCTCGGCCTGCTCCAGAAGCGGCGCAAGGCCCTTCTCAATGGCAAACGGGAGCTTTTCCAGGGCGGGAGCGAGCTTTTCCAGCGTCCGGGCCTCGCGCACGGAGTCCTTGAGGTCGCGGTTGCGGGCCACGGCCAGGGCGGCCTGGACGCCGGGAGCCACGTCCGCCAGGATGCCTTTCATCCACGCGGCATAAGTCGGAACCAGGGCCGTGCGCTCAAGCTGGGTGTCGTTGGCGACGATCTGCCCTAGCTGCCAATCCATGCCCTCGGGCAGCCCCAGGCCGGAACTGGCGATGCTCCCGAAGGGGGAGGGGCCGGTGGCCTTGGTGGTCCGCTCCATGTCGCGCTCGGGGGCGTCCCGGAGGGGCTGGGCCACCTTCACACCCGGGGCCGTGATGACGGCGACGGGGCCGGTGCTGTTTCGTTCGATCTTGATCATGTCTTTTCTCCTTGTATTCCCGATGGTTAAAGTGTTTCCCATTCTTTCGAGACGGCTACCAGAAGCGGGCAGGTGGTCGCGGCTTCGGCACGGCCCTTGAGGTCCGGCCAACTCTCCCCGGGCAGGCGGCGGAATGTCTGCCCCCCGGCCCGCACCTCGTGGATTTCGGCATCGTTGTCGGGCACGATCCACGTGCGCGGAACACGACGATCCACGCGGCCAGCCTCCAGAGCCTCCACGCGGGCGGCGATGCTACGCGGCATGATCCACCTCCGGCTCAGGGCGGCGGCAATCCGCCACTTGGGCCACAAGCATTTCGTGGGGGCAGGCGGCGCGGGCCTCGGCCTGGGAAGCATAGGCCTTGCCGTTGAAGCTCACCGAGCCGTCAAGGTGTTCGATAGCCACGATCACGGGCGCGATGGGGCGGCGGTCTTCGGCGTCCCGCTCAAGCCGGGCAAGGCGGTTCCTGATGTTCATCGAGTTTTCTCCTTTGCCTGGGCCTCCAGGCGCTTTTCCAGGTCGCTTGTGCTGATGACCCCGGCCAGCACTTGGCCGAGGTAGCCGAGACAGCGGGCAAGCCCCGGGTCCAGTTCGCCCCGGTTTGCGCGGTTGGTCACGTCGGCCAAGAACACGCGCAGGTCTTGGGCGGTTTTCAGCCGCCGCTTTGGCAGTGGCCGGGGGGCCTGGGAGGCTTTCCCTTTGGCGGCCTTGGTTGCTGGCGTTCTTTTCATGCGAAAACTCCTGTCTATCTGTGTGCGATTCGCGCAGAAATGGCCCTAGGATCGCGTCTAGCGCGTCAGGCGGCCT
The DNA here is from genome assembly GCF_023660105.1 of Desulfovibrio aminophilus. Lineage (NCBI taxonomy): Bacteria > Pseudomonadati > Thermodesulfobacteriota > Desulfovibrionia > Desulfovibrionales > Desulfovibrionaceae > Desulfovibrio > Desulfovibrio aminophilus. The sequence continues at coordinate 174,833 of NZ_JAMHGA010000012.1, forward strand.
CTGCTGTCCCCGCATCGAACGCGGCGGCATCCTCGGGGCATTCGCGCCGCCAGAGGGCAACGAGTTCGTCCAGGGCCTCACCCACGGCAACGTCAACAGGCGTCAGGGTCGCGGCCTCGATCCAGAACCGGACAAGTCCCGGCGTCCCGGCCATGTCCCCCACGTCTTTTCCATCCGGGCAAGGCCAGGGCTCGGCCTTGGGGAAATGCTCTTTCCACCAGGGCCACGCCTCGATACCGGCGCGGTCGAAATCCAGGGCTGCAAGGATGCGCGGGGCGGCCCGGAGGTAGGCGGCGGCATCGGCGTCAGGCTTGCCGGTCGCGGTCCCCAGGGCCAGGGCTCCGGCCAGGTCGCGGGCCTCCTGCCAGATCAGCACGGCGTCAAGCTCGGATTCGACCACCACCACGGGCTTGTCGGGGTCGCCGCCCAGGCCGAGGCCAGGGGTTGAGCCGGGCAGGGCGCAATACTTCGGGAGTCGATCCTCAGGCGTCCAGGCGAACCGGCGGACCTTCACGGCCACCAGCCCGGACTTGCGGCGAGAGGGGACCACCAGCCCGGCAGGGAGCCAGACGCGGCGGGGGTTGCCCTTGTCGTTCAACTCGGGTTCCAGGCCCCACGCCTCGCGGGCCTCAAAGCGGTCCTGGGGATTCCAGCCGACGCCCAGGCGGCGCACGGTGTCCGGCGTCAGCCCCCGACCCTCGGCATAGGCCAAGCCCTCGGAACCGGGCGTCATATTTGCGGCGCACTCGGCAACGAATCGGGCGGCCTGCTCCTGCCAGGATACGACGGGCGTTGTCGCGGGCTTAGGCTCCCAGGTCCGGCGGACAGGCCGGACATGTCCGGTGTGTCCCGTCCGGGTCCGGGGCTCCATCTTGAGGGCGGCGCACGCTTCAGGATAGCTCAGGCCGTCGCGGTCCCTGAGGAACTGGATAGCGTCCCCGGTGCGTCCACAGGCCCGGCAGAGGTAGCGGCCCCCGGCGTCTCCGCTCGGATGGTCCGGCCAGACACGGAAGCGGTCCCGGCCGCCGCACCAGGGACACGGCCCGGCCCATTCGCCGCCCGAGGTTCCGGCAACGTGTTTCAACTCGGCAGGGAATAGGTCCAGAATATTCATTCGGCCCGTCCCTGACCCTGGACGGACACCGGACAACGGACAGGGTCTAAAGACCCCTGTCCTGTCCGTCCGGTCTGGTGTCCCCCGGACATGTCTGGACATTGTCCGGTTTTGTCCGGTTGTCCGGTTATCCAAAAGTGGTCATCGAGAGTGCCGACAAGCCCGAGGTCCAGCAGGTCCGCCACGGCCCTCTTGAATGTCCGCCGCTTGTTCTCCTGATCCTCGGAAGCACTCACGCCGCGCCGGTATGCCTCGGCCCGCCACTTCTCGATATGCGCCCGGCCCTCGGCCCCGCAGGCGTCCCGCAGGGCCTCCAGGGCAATGCGCTTCGCCCCGGTCAAGGCCCTTCCCTTTTTGCCGGGCACGTCCACCTGCCGCAGGACAAGGGAGCCGATGGGATCGCCCGTCTCGGGGTCGGTCCAGCCGGTCGGCACGGTGTCCGCCTCAAGGGCCATGTCCGCCGGGACATCGTGGTCCTTGGCCTTGGTGCAGGTCAGGACGCGGGTATCGTCCCGCACGTCCAGCCGGTATTCCCAATCGAGGGCGGCACGCAGGGCTGAGGCCCCACGCGCCCGGTCGCGCTCGGCAAGGCCGCTGTGATGCACCACCAGCACGGCGCACCCAAAGCGAGCCCGCAGACGGTCCAGGGCCGCAATAAAGGCGCTCATGTCCTGAGTGCTGTTTTCATCGGCCCCGAAGCAGCGGGCCAAGGTGTCGATGACGATCAGCCGGGGGCGCTCGGCAAGGTCGGTAATCGCGGATGTTGCGGCTTCCACGCTTGCCGGGTCGAGGAACTGCACGGCCTCGCTGGCGACATGGAACGGCAGGCCCTCCCCGGTCAGGTGGTGGGCCCGGAGCCACGCCTTGATACGTCGGGACAGGCCCCGGAAGCCCTCGCCCGCGACATAGACCACGGGGCCAGCCTGGGGCACGTCCACCCCCTGCCAGGGCAGGCCGGAGGCGATGCTCAGCCCCATGTCCAGGGCCACGAAGCTTTTCATGCTCCCGGACGCGCCGAAGAGGCAGGCTAGGGCCTCGGCCTCCAGATAGTCGCGCAAAAGCCAGGCCGTGGGCCGGGGCTCGGCCAGCATCTCGGACAGGTCCAGGAGCCGGAAGGCGCGGCGGGGCTCATCCTCTGCCGGGGCCTCTTGGGGCTTCTCGGCAGCACGGAAAGCCTCGGCCCGCTCCAGCACGGCGGCGCGGATTTTCAAAAGGTCCGGCGCGGCGGCCATGCTAGGCGGCCTCCTGCCCCGCAGTGCGGCCCTCCATCCATTCCCGCACATCCTCGGCCCGCCATGCAGTGGTGCGGGGTCCGAGCTTCACGGGCTTGGGGAAGCGGCCTTCTTTGGTCCATGCCCAAAGCGTGGCGCGGCAGACGGGAACGAAGGAGAGGACTTGCTTGTCGCGGAGGAAACCAGCGGAAGGTAATTCGGCCATATGGCGCTCCATTCGGAACGCCGGGCCTATTTAAAGGGGCGGGCGGTCTGGATTACGAGGCGGAGGGCGGGCTTAATGCCGGGCCTCTTGGCTCGGAGAAGAGGGGGCGGCTATTGGCCGGGGCCTCTTCCTGGAAAGGCATATAGGCTGGACGGATTCAGTTGTCAATAGATTCTTTAGAGAAAAAAAGCCCCGCCTCCAGGTCGGAGACGGGGCCATATGGGCCAGGGGGCCGGGTTACTACTTCGCGCCGGGCAGGCGGGTGATCTTCTCAGGCATCGGGGGCCTCCCCAGGGTATTGCAGAGTTTCCGTCTCGTTGGCGATGGCATGGAGCCGCTTGTTAAGCTCCGTGAGGATGCGCCCCACGCCGGGCGGGTGTCGCCTATGCGCTCTTGCTCTTGAACAGGGGCAGCACCTTGCCGCCGTCCGAAGCCTTGAGCCGGTCCAGGAAGTCCGCCCAACTCTCCATCATCTCAATGCGTTGGGACAGATATTGCGCCCGATTGTAGGCCGCCCGGATCGCATTCTTCGGCGCGTGGGCAAGCTGGGCCTCGATCACGTCCGGGGGCCAGCCGATTTCATTCAACATGGTACTTGCCATAGCCCGGAAGCCGTGGGCGGTCATTTCCTCGCTGGTATAGCCGAGGGTGCGCAGGGCCGCGCCCAAGGTATTTTCCGAGATGATCTTGCCGGGGCGGTTGCCGGGGAACAGATACTTGCCCGCGCCAGTCAGGGGGTGAAGCTCCCGCAGAATCGCCACGGCCTGGGGGGCCAAGGGAACAAGGTGCTGGCGGCGCATCTTCATCTTCTCGGGCGGGATGCGCCAGAGAGGGGTTCGGCCGTCAAGCTCGAACTCGGCCCATTCCGCATGGCGGAGTTCGCCGGGCCGAACAAAGAGCAGGGGGGCCAGCCGGAGGGCGCAGCGGACCACGTGCGAACCCTGGTAGGCGTCAATATCCTTGAGCAGTTCGGCCACCTTGAACGAGTCCGTCAGGGCCGCGAAGTGGCGCTTTGCTGGCGGAGGCACGGCCCCCCGGAGGTCTGCCGCCGGGTTGCGCTCGGCCCGGCCGGTCGCCACGGCGAAGGCCAGGATTTGCCCGATCTTCTGCAACTGGCGGCGGGCGGTTTCGGCCGCGCCCCGATCCTCAATGCGCCGGACCACGGCCAGGATTTCCGGGGCGGTGATCTCGCGCACGGGCCGATGCCCCAGCCACGGGAAAACGTCCGTCTTGAGTCGGTGCATCACGGTATCGCCATGCTTGGCCGTGAAGGTGTGCCGGAACCGCTCGAACCAATCCAGGGCTAGGGCCTCGAAGGTTTCCGCTTCGGCCACTTCTCCGGCCTTCTCGGCTTTCCGCACGGCAGAGGGGTCTATGCCCTGGGCCAGGAGTTTACGGGCGGCCTCGGCCTTGTCGCGGGCATCAGCTAGGCCCACGGCGGGATATGCCCCCAGGGCGAGACGCTTTTCCTTGCCCCCAAAACGGAACTTGAGCCGCCAGAGCTTGCCCCCGGCAGGGGATATCTCCAAGTACATGCCCCCGCCGTCAAAGAGGCGCTGGGGCTTCGGGCCTGGCTTGGCGTTGCGGATCGCGGTGTCAGTGAGCTTGCCGGGCATGGGGGCATCCTCCTGGCCTTGGGGGCTGAAAATGCCCCCGTGCCCCCAGATATGCCCCCACTTTTGCCGGGTGTCAATGGTCTATATCGGACTCTATCGGACACTTTGGCAACAAAAAACCCCGGATTTCCGGGGCTTTCTGGGCCGTTTTGGCCGTGGTCGGATTCTCATATGGCGGAGAGGGTGGGATTCGAACCCACGTGCCGGTTATTAGCCGACAACCCGATTTCGAGTCGGGCCCGTTACGGCCACTTCGGTACCTCTCCGCTGGGGAAGGCGTTTATAAACGCTGGCGGCCCGGGACGCAACCCCTGGATCAGTCCTTGCGGCGCTTCTGGAAAAAATGTTTGAGCAGCCCGCCGCACTCCTGGGCCATGACCCCGGGCACCGTCCACATGGCGTGGTTGGCGAAGGGCAGGGCCGCGCCGTCCAGGTTGGAGACCAGGGCCCCGGCCTTGGGGTCCGCCGCGCCGAAGACCACTCCCGCCACCCGGGCGTGCAGGAGCGCGCCCACGCACATGAGGCAGGGCTCCAGCGTGACCACCAGGATCGCGCCGGTGAGCCGGTAATTGCCGAGCCGTTCCCCGGCCCGGCGCAGGCAGAGGATTTCCGCGTGGGCCGTGGGGTCGTGCCGGGCGATGCTCCGGTTGCGCTCCCGGGCCAGGACCTCGCCGCGCGGGGAGAGAAGCAGCGCGCCCACCGGGGCCTCGCCCTCCTGGGCCGCGAGCATGGCCTCGGCCAGGGCCTGGTCCATGAACGAGCGCCACGTGCCGCCCAGGGCGGACTCCTCGGGGGGCAGCGGCCGGGATCGCATGACCGGCTACTGGGCCTTGAGGTGGCGCACCCCGCCTTCCAGCAGGGCGAGGCCCAGGCGGATTTCCTCGCCGCGGGTCCAGCCCGGATGGTTGGTGGGATGGTTGAAGGCCTCGGGGTGGGGCATGAGGCCCAGGATGCGGCCCGTGGGATCGGTGAGCCCGGCGATGGCCAGGGGCGAGCCGTTGGGATTGTAGGGATACTCCTGGGTCGGCAGGCCGCTCTCCGGGTCGCAGTACTGCAGGGCCACGAGATTCTTCTTCACGATGTCGTCCAGGAGTTCCTGGGACTGGGGAATGATCTTGCCCTCGCCGTGGCGCACCGGCAGGTAGAGCTTGTCCACGCCCTTGGTGAAGACGCAGGGCGAGGCCGGGTTGGCCTTGAGCCAGACCCAGCGGTCCTCGAAGCGGGCCGAGTCGTTGTTGGACAGGGAGACTTCCTTGACGAAGTATTCGCCGGTGGAGGCGGGCAGCAGGCCGAGCTTCACCAGGAGCTGGAAGCCGTTGCAGATGCCCAGGACCACGCCGCCCTGGTCCAGGAAGGCCCGCAGCTGGTGGAGCAGGGGTTCGCCCTTGGCCGTGACCGCGTGCCGCCAGCGCACCGCCGCCGCGTGGGCCGCGCCCAGGTCGTCGCCGTCCAGGAATCCGCCCGGAAAGATGAGGTAGTTGAAGTCCGCGATGTTCACCCGCCCGGCCGCGATATCCGAGAAAAAGACGATGGTCGCCGCGTCGGCTCCCGCCTGCTTCACCGCGTACGCGGATTCCTGTTCACAATTGGTGCCGTATCCGGTAATAACCAGGACGTTGACGCGGGCCATGGATTCCTCCTAAGTGACGGCGTGTTGATTGGGAGCGGGGTCGCGGCGCGATGGCCGGAAACATAATGCCCGGCCCGTTCGCCGTCAACACGGCGGCCCACCCCTTGGGGGGCCGAGTGGAACTCATCATCAAGAAGCGAAGGGGCGACTTCAGAATGAAAGCCAAGTTCATCTTCATCACCGGCGGCGTGCTCTCCTCACTCGGCAAAGGTCTGGCCGCGGCCTCCATCGGCGCGCTGCTCCAGGCCCGGGGCCTGAAGGTCACGATCCAGAAGCTCGACCCGTACATCAACGTCGACCCGGGCACCATGAACCCCTTCCAGCACGGCGAAGTCTACGTCACCGACGACGGAGCCGAGACCGACCTGGACCTCGGGCACTACGAGCGCTACCTCGCCACGCCCATGAGCCAGAACAACAACTACACCTCCGGCCGCATCTACCACACGGTCATCACCAAGGAGCGCCGCGGCGACTACCTGGGCGGCACCGTGCAGGTCATCCCGCACATCACCGACGAGATCAAGCGCGCCGTGCTCAACGCCCCGGGCCCGGACGACGACGTGGTTCTCGTGGAGATCGGCGGCACGGTCGGCGACATCGAGGGCCTGCCCTTCCTGGAGGCCATCCGCCAGCTCAAGAACGACCTCGGCAAGGAGAACGTCCTCTACATCCACCTGACGCTGGTGCCCTACATGCGCGCCGCCGGGGAACTGAAGACCAAGCCCACCCAGCACAGCGTCAAGGAGCTGCGCTCCATCGGCATCCAGCCGGACATCATCCTCTGCCGCTCGGAAGTCTCCCTGGACCGCGACCTGCGCGCCAAGATCGCGCTCTTCTGCGACGTGGACCGCGACGCCGTGTTCTCGGCCGTGGACGTGAAGAACATCTACGAGGTGCCCCTTTCCTTCTATCAGGAGGGCGTGGACCAGAAGATCGCCATCCTGCTCAAGCTCCCGGCCAAGAACGCCGAGCTGGAGTCCTGGAAGGAGCTGAACCGCAAGGTGCAGAACCCCTCCGGCCGGGTCCGCATCGGCATCGTGGGCAAGTACGTGGACCTCAAGGAGGCCTACAAGAGCCTGCATGAGGCCCTGATCCACGGCGGCGTGGCCAACGACGTGGCCGTGGACCTGGAGTACGTGAACTCCGAGGAGCTCACGCCCAAGAACTACGAGAAGAAACTCAAGGGCCTGGACGGCATCCTCGTGCCCGGCGGCTTCGGTTCCCGGGGCATCGAGGGCAAGATCCTGTCCATCAAGTACGCCCGCGAGAACAAGCTGCCCTTCTTCGGCATCTGCCTGGGCATGCAGTGCGCGGTCATCGAGTACGCGCGCAACGTCCTGGGCCTGGAAGGGGCCAACTCCGAGGAGTTCGACCGCCTCACCCCCCATCCGGTGATCTATCTGATGACCGAGTGGTACGACTTCCGCAAGAAGCGCGTGGAAAAGCGCGACGTGAACTGCGAGAAAGGCGGGACCATGCGCCTGGGCGCCTATCCCTGCAAGGTCGTCAAGGACTCCAAGGCCTTCGAGGCCTATGGCGAGCCGAACATCGAGGAGCGCCACCGCCACCGCTACGAGTTCAACAAGAAGTACGCGGAGCAGTTCCAGGCCAAGGGCCTCGTGCTCTCCGGCCTGTCCCCGGACGAGTCCCTGGTGGAAATCGTGGAGCTGCCCGGCCACCCCTGGTTCCTGGGCTGCCAGTTCCACCCCGAGTTCAAATCCAATCCCATGCGGCCGCATCCGCTCTTCCGCGAGTTCATCAAGGCCGCCAAGACCGAGAAGGGCAAGGCGTGAGCCGAGCGGAGTCCCTGTACGCCGCGTCCCTGGCGGGCCCCTTCGTCATCGCCGGACCCTGCGTGCTGGAAGCGCCGGACATGGTCCTGTCCGTGGCCCGGGAGCTGGCCGGAATGTCCGGCCGCCTGAGCCTGCCCGTGGTCTTCAAAAGCTCCTTCGACAAGGCCAACCGCACCTCCCTGGACTCCTTCCGGGGGCCGGGCATGGAGGAGGGCCTGAAGCTCCTGGCCCGGGTCAAGGCCGAGACCGGGCTGCCCGTGCTCACGGACATCCATCTGCCGGAGCAGGCCGCGCCCGTGGCCGAGGTGGCCGACGTGCTCCAGATTCCGGCCTTCCTCTGCCGCCAGACCGATCTGCTGGCCGCCGCCGCGCGCACCGGCCGGATCGTGAACGTGAAGAAGGGGCAGTTCCTGGCCCCCTGGGACATGTCCAACGCCGTGGGCAAGCTGCGCGGCTCGGGCTGCGAATCCATTTGGCTCACCGAGCGCGGAGCCGGCTTCGGCTACAACAACCTCGTGGTGGACATGCGTTCCATCCCGGTCATGGGCGGCTTCGGCGTGCCGGTGGTCTTCGACGCCACGCATTCCGTGCAGCTGCCGGGCGGCCAGGGCGGCTGCTCGGGCGGCCAGCGGGAATTCGTGCCCGTGCTGGCCAAGGCGGCGGTGGCCGCCGGAGCCCGGGGCGTGTTCATGGAGGTCCACCCCGACCCGGACCATGCCCTGTGCGACGGCCCCAACAGCCTGCCCCTGGACCGGCTGGAGCCCCTGCTCAGACACCTTCAGGCCATCTGGAGCCTTGATGACCCCAGTTGAGGAACTGGCCCGCGACATCCGCCTGCTCATCCTGGACGTGGACGGCGTGCTCACCGACGGCGGACTCTACTACGACCACGAGGGCAACGTCAGCAAACGCTTCCACGTGCAGGACGGCCTGGGCATCAAGCTGGCCCAGGCGGCCGGGCTGGAGGTGGCCGTGATCACCGGCCTGAACCACGCGGCCGTGGAGCGCCGGGTGCGCGAGCTGGGCATCGAGGAATACCACGCCGGGCGCGTGGACAAGGGATTGCTCCTGGACGAGATGTGCCGGAAGCGGGGCATCGTCCCGGCCCAGGTGGCCTATCTGGGCGACGACTGGGTGGACGCGGCGATCATGCGCCGCGTGGGTCTGCCCCTGGCCGTGCCCAACGCCCAGCCGGAAATCCTCGAACTGGCCCGCTGGAGTCCGGCCCGGTCCGGCGGCCAGGGCGCGGTGCGGGAGACCATCGCCTTCCTGCTGCGCTGCCAGGGCAAGCTGGACGCCCTCTGGCGGCGCTGGGCGGAGTAGCATGCGGCTGACCGGAAAGGCATGGACGGCCGTGGCGGCCATTTTCGTGGGCGGCGTGCTGCTGGGCACGCTGCTCTCCCGCGAGGACCACGACCGGACCACGGCCAGGAGCGCCGCGAAAAGCGCGGCCAAGGCCGTGGAGCAGGGCCTGGCCTCCGGGGCCCTCGGCGGCGCGGACATCTCGGCCCAGGACATCGAGCTGGTCCAGGGCAAGGCCGGGCAGATCCAGTGGCGGCTCAAGGCCCGCAGCGCCCAGTACAGCCAGGAGAAGGGCAGGGTGGTGGTGGTCAAGCCGCAGATGCTCTCCTACGTGGGCGAGGAGCGCCGGGAGGTCTATGTGCAGGCCGAGCGCGGCGAGATCGACCAGCAGGGCGACAACCTCACCCTCTGGGACCGCGTGGAGGGACGCTACGGCCTGTTCGCCCTGACTGCCGACAATTTCGACTACATCGGGGCCATGAACAAGGTCTTTCTCAAGGGAGCGGTGCAGGTGCGCCGCCCCGACATGTCCATCGACGCGGCGGCGGTGGAGATCGACCTGACCTCCCGGGAGCTGGTGGCCGCGGGCGGCGTGACGGCGTTCATCGCCTCGCGCGACGTGAACTTCGACCTCCTGCCTCCAGACGACACGACCAAGCCGCAAGGAAAGACGCCATGATCAGACGCCTCACGTTCGCCGCCATCCTGCTGCTCGCCGCGGCCCAGGCCTGGGCCTTCGGGGAGATCCGCTACGCCGACCGGGCGCTCAACGTACGCAAGGCCCGCAGCCTGGAGAGCGAACACGTCAAGACCCTCCAGCCCGGGGACCAGGTCCGGGTGGACCATCTCCGCGACGGCTGGTACGCGGTCTACGACCTGAGCGCCTCCGACCCCGACGAGGCCAAGGCCCTGGGCTACGCCAAGTCCAGCTTCCTCCTGCCGGTGACCAAGGAGGCCGCTCCGGCCCCCGCGCCCAAGGCCCAGGCTCCCGCCGTTCCGGCTCCGGCCGCCGCCGAGACCAAAATTCCCGTGAACATGCAGGTGCCCGAGGTCACGGCCCCGGTCCAGGTCGCGCCGCCCGCGCAGGCATCCAAGCCCCAGCCCGTGGCCAGCATCATCCCCTCGGAAATCAAGGCCGCCGCCGTGAAGGTCTCCGTGCGCACGGCCCGGGCGGTGAATTCCCCGGTCTCCACCACCCTGAATCCCGGGCAGCGGGTGCAGACCGCCTTTTTCCGCGACGGCTGGTACGCCGTGTTCAAGCTGGACGCCAAGAACCTTGATGAAACCAAGGCCCTGGGATTCGTGCACGCCTCGGAACTGCTGCCCGAAACCCCGGGCGTGAAGCCCCTGGCCCAGATCGCGACTCCGCCGGCCCCTCCGGCCGCCGCGCCCCAGCCCGCCGCACCGGCGGCCCAGGCCAACGAGGTCACGGAGGCGGTGCAGCCCGCCCCGGTGGTCCCCGGCGAGACGCAGCCCGCCAAGAGCGAGGCCCAGACCCCGGTGAAGATCACCGCCGACCGCATGACCTACGTGGAGAAGGACCACAAGGTGACCTTCTCGGGCAACGTCCAGGCCGAGCACGAGGGCCTGCGGCTCTGGGCCGCCACGCTCTCGGCCTACTTCATGGAGGGCGGCAAGAGCGCCCAGGGGGGCGTGTCCGACAACATCGACCGCATCGTGGCCGACGGCGGCGTGAAGATGAAGAAGGAGAAGAGCGAGGGCACCTGCCAGACCCTGACCTACTTCGTCAAGGACGGCGTCCTGCGCATGGAGGGCGATCCCAGGCTGAATGACGGCGGCAACAGCGTGGCGGGCGAGGTGATCAAGTTCTACGTCAAGGACAACCGCAGCGAGGTGCTCGGCGGCCAGAACAAGCGGGTGGAAGCGGTCTTCACCGTGCCCGAGGGAGCGAAGAAACCCTGATGGCCGGTCTCGTCGCCACGAACCTGAAGAAGCGGTACGGCAACCGCGAGGTGGTCCACGACATCCACCTGAATCTGTCCCCGCGCGAGGTGGTCGGCCTGCTCGGCCCCAACGGCGCGGGCAAGACCACCACCTTCTACATGCTCGTGGGCATCGTCCGCCCCAATGGCGGGGAGGTCATCCTGGAGGGCCGGCCCATCACCGACCGGCCCCTGCATGAGCGGGCCCGGCTGGGCGTGTCCTACCTGCCGCAGGAGAGCTCCATCTTCCGCAAGCTCACGGTGCGCCAGAACCTCCAGATCATCCTGGAACAGACGGCCCTTTCCCCGGACCAGCAGCGCAAGCGGGCCGACGAGCTCATGGACCAGTTCGGCATCAAGCGCTTGGCCGACCAGCCAGCCATGTACCTCTCCGGCGGCGAGCGGCGGCGGCTGGAGATCGCCCGGGCCCTCATCCTGGACCCCAAGTTCATCCTTCTGGACGAGCCCTTCGCGGGCATCGACCCCATCGCGGTCATCGACATCCAGGAGATCATCTCCATGCTCAAGAAGATGGGCATGGGCATTCTCATCTCGGACCACAACGTGCGCGAGACCCTGAACATCTGCGACCGCGCCTATCTCGTCTACGAGGGCACGGTCATCCTTGAGGGCACGCCGGACGAGATCGTACGCGACAGCAAGGCCCGCCAGCTCTATCTGGGCGAGGACTTCAGCCTCTGATTCCCCCGCCGGATCGGGTCGTCGGCCGCGTCGGTCCGATTTACATGCCCCGCCAGACTTGGTACACTTTTTTCATGTACATGGTCCGACCATCGAAAAACCAATACGGACGGGGAGTTCCGCGCGATCTTGGTTGCGCCCCCCGGGTGACTGTGGCACAATGAGGCCGTAACGCGGAAAAAAGAAGCTCGACCGGGTCGCTCAGACGATCCATAAAGGATGTTTCGAGGCGTCATGGGACTGGAACTGAGACAACAACTCAAGCTCTCGCAACAGCTGGTCATGACCCCCCAGCTGCAGCAGGCCATCAAGCTGTTGCAGCTTTCCCGCCTGGAGCTGGTGGAGACGGTCCAGCAGGAGCTTCTGGAAAATCCCTTCTTGGAGGAAGCCGAGACCGAGCGATCGGACCTGCCCATGGAAGAAATGCCCGTGGAGGCGGACCAGAGCAACGCCGAGCCCGAGATGACCGTCCCGGAGCGCAGCGAGGAGATGATCCGCAGCACGGACTGGGAAAACTACCTGGGCGAATTCTCCAGCATCTCCAAGCAGGCCCAGGTCCGAGAAACCGAAATCCCCGAGGAGGGCGTGTCCTTCGAGGCCCGCCTGGCCAGCAAGCCCTCCCTGGACGGCCACCTGAGTTGGCAGATGCGCCTCTCGCACTTCACCGAGCGCGAGCTGGACATCGGCGAGGCGGTCATCGGCAACCTGGACTCGGGCGGCTACCTGCACGCCGACATGGACGACATCCGGGCCGTGGTGCCCGACGCCGCGGACACGGAGATCGAGTCCGTGATCCAGCGCATCCAGCGCCTGGACCCCGTGGGCGTGGCCGCGCGCACGCCCCGTGAATGCCTGCTCGTGCAGCTGGAGGTCCTGGGCGAGACCGATCCCATCCTGCTCTCCCTGGTGGACGAGCACCTGGAGGACCTGGAGAAGAAGCGCTACAAGCCCCTGGCCCGCAAGTTCAAGATCGACATGGAGGAGCTCAAGCACTACCTGGAGATCATCCAGAAGCTCGATCCCATGCCCGGGGCCAACTTCTCCAGCACCGAGCCGCACTACGTGTCTCCGGACGTCTTCGTCTACAAGTACGGCGACGACTTCGTCATCGTGCTCAACGAGGACGGCCTGCCGCGCTTGCAGCTGAACACCTTCTTCGCCGACTCCCTGTCCCAGACCGCTGGCAAGGAGAAGGACTACGTGCAGGAGAAGATGCGCTCGGCGGCCTGGCTCATGAAGAGCCTTTACCAGCGCCAGCGCACCCTCTACAAGGTCGTGGAGAGCATCGTGCGCTTCCAGCGCGATTTCTTCGAATACGGCGTGACCAAGCTCAAGCCCCTCATCCTCAAGGAAGTGGCCGAGGACATCGGCATGCACGAATCCACGGTCAGCCGCATCACCACGAGCAAGTACGTGGCCACGCCCCACGGGGTGTTCGAGCTGAAGTTCTTCTTCAACAGCGCCCTGGACCTGGAGGACGGCTCGCAGGTCGGCTCCGAGAGCGTCAAGGCGCTCATCAAGAAGCTCATCGGCGATGAGGACCCCCGGCGCCCCCTGTCCGACGAGCGCATCGGGGAGATCCTCAAGGAGCACCTCAAGGTGGACATCGCCCGCCGCACGGTGGCCAAGTACCGCTCGGCCATGAACATCGCCTCCTCGTCCAAACGGAAGGACATTCTCTGAGCAGAGGCCCGTACACTCCTTACTTGAACAGGAGGATACATATGAACATCGCCTTCAACTTCAAGAATTTCGATCCGTCCGAGCATCTCAAGGAATACGCCGAGTCGCGTTTCGAGAAGCTCTCCAAGTTCATCGCCGACGCCGAGGATCCCGAGCTGCAGGTGAACCTGTCCGTGGAGAAGTTCCGCCACAAGGCCGAGGTCGTGTTCCTGGCCGACAACCTGCATCTCTCGGCCTACGAGGAGTCCGAGGACATGTACTCGACCATCGACATGGTCCTGGACAAGCTCGAGGCCCAGCTGCGCCGGATGCGCGAGAAGATGAAGGACCGCCGCCGCTCCGGCCGCGACCGGGCCGTGAGCATGGGCGTGCTGACCTTCATCGAGGAATCGGGCAAGCGCACCCCCTCCATCGCGGAGATGGACAAGTACGAGCCCAAGCCCATGAGCGTTGACGAGGCGGCCATGCAGCTGGAGTCCAGGAGCTACGACTTCCTGGTCTTCCGCAACTCCGAAACCGACGGCCTGAACGTCATCTACCGGCGCAAGAACGGCGACTTCGGCCTCATCGACCCTGGATTCTAAGACATGCGGCTTTCCGAATACCTGTCGCAAGACTTGGTCCTGTCGGACCTCAAGGCCACGGCCAAGGCCGAGGTGCTGGCGGAGTTGGCGGCCCCCCTGGGGGCCCTGACCCCCGCCGTGGACCCGGCCGGGGCCGTGGCCGTTCTGCTGGAACGCGAAAGCCTGGGCACCACCGGCATCGGGGACGGCATCGCCATCCCCCACGGCAAGCTGCCTGGACTGACCCGGATCGTGGTCGTGGCCGGGCGGAGCATCCAGGGCGTCGAGTTCGACTCCCTGGACTTCAAGCCCTGCCACATCTTCTTCCTCGTGCTGGCGCCCGAGCAGGTGGCCGGTCTGCACCTGCGCATCCTGGCCCAGATTTCGCGGCTGCTCAAGGACGAGTCCTTCCGGCGGAGCTTCGTCGCCGCACCGAACAGCCAGGCCCTCTGGGACCTGCTGCGCGACACGTGAGGCGGCTGGTGGTCGAACCCCGGAGCTTTTCGGTCATCGTGGTCTCGGGCCTTTCGGGCTCGGGCAAGAGCACGGCCCTGAAGGTCTTCGAGGACCTGGGCTTCTTCGTGGTCGACGGCCTGCCCGCCAGCCTGACGCCCAAGCTGGTGAGCCTTTTCCGCGAGCAGGACAGCAAGCACCGGGGCCTGGTCCTGGGCCTGGACCTGCGCCAGATGGACTTCCCCGAGGAATGGCGGAAGGCCTTCGGCGAGTTGAAGGAGCAGGGCGTCCGCACGCACATCGTCTTTCTGGAAGCCCGCCTGTCCGAGCTGGTGCGCCGCTACGCCACCACGCGCCGCCCGCACCCCCTGGAGAGCCGCAGCCTCGGCCTGGAGCAGGCCCTGGAGACCGAGAAGGTGCTCCTGGACCCCCTGCGCAAGCGCGCGGACCTGGTCATCGACACCACCAACTACTCCATCCACGACCTGCGCCGGACCCTGCAGGAGAAGTGGACCTCCCTGGAGCAGGAGGTGGGCGTGCTGCGGGTGCACATCATCTCCTTCGGCTTCAAGTACGGCGTGCCCATCGAGTCGGACCTGCTCTTCGACCTGCGCTTCCTGCCCAATCCGTATTTCGACGAGAAGCTCCGCCCCCTGTCGGGCAAGGATCAGGTCATCGCGGACTACGTCCTGGCCCAGGACCCCGGAGCCACCTTCCGGGGCCGCTTCCTGGATTTCCTCGGCTACCTGCTGCCCCTGTACCTGGCCGAGGGACGCTACCGCGTGACCCTGGCCCTGGGCTGCACCGGCGGCCGCCACCGCTCCGTGGCCGTGGCCGAGCTGGTCAGCGACGCGCTCCGGCGCACCGGCTACGCCGTGACTCTGGAACATCGACATCTTGAACTGGGTTGAGGGACATGGCCAACAACGAACAGACCGGGGACAAGCGCATCGGCGTGGTGCTGGTGACGCACGGCAATTTCGGCGAGGCCCTGCTGGAGGCCGCCTCCCTCGTCCTGGGGCCCCAGGAGGGCTGCCGGGCCGTGAGCATGGGCGTGTCGGCGAGCATGGAGGACCTGGTGGACTCCATCAAGGCCGCCGTGGCGGCCACGGACGAGGGCGCCGGAGCGCTGGTCATGACCGACCTCTTCGGCGGCACGCCCACCACCCTGTCCCTGTCCCTGTGCAAGTCGGCCGCGCTGGAGGTCATCACCGGCGTGAACCTGCCCATGCTCCTCAAGGTGCTCCAAAGCCGGACCCAGCCCCTGGCGGAAATCGCGGCCCAGGCCAAGAAGGCCGGGCAGCAGGGCATCGTCGTGGCCGGTGAAATCCTGCGCCGAAAACGCGCGGAAGGGTAGACATGACACTGGAATCCCTCTGGGTGCGCATCGACAACCGGCTCATTCACGGGCAGGTCATCGAGGCGTGGCTGCCCTACACGGGGGCCTCGACGATCATCGTGTCCAACGACGAGGTGGCCGCCGACAGCATCCAGCAGGAGATCATGTCCCTGGCCATTCCCCAGAACACCGCCAGCCTCTTCGTGCACGTGGAGCGCACCCAGCTGGCCCTGGTCCAGGCCATGTCCGATCAGCCCCTGGCCGCCCTGGTGCTCTTTTCCTCCTGCGCCGACGCCCGCCGGGCCTTTGAGCGCGGATTCCAGTTCGAGAGCCTGAACGTGGGCAACATCCACTACAAGCCGGGCAAGCGCCAGATTTCGCCCAGCGTGGCCCTGTCCGGCGAGGACGAGTCCTGCTTGCGCTTTTTTTCCCAACATGGCGTGAGCTTGGACTTCCGCTGCGTGCCCAACGACCCCGTGCAAGCGAGGTTCAAATGATGGACTTCTCCCTCGGGACCCTGGCCTGGTTCGGCGCGGTCGGTTTTTTTTTGTCCTCCTCGGGCTCTGCCGCTCCAGCCTGAACCTGGGGCTCATCGAGCGCCCCCTGGCCATCGGCTTCCTCTGGAGCCTGTTCGGCGGAGACTGGTCCACCTCCCTGGCCGTGGCCGTCTTCTATGAACTCTTCTGGCTCGACGCCATTCCTGCAGGCACCTACATCCCGCCGCACCTGGCGGCCTCGACTACGGCCGCCCTGGCCCTGGTGAGCCATTTCGGCCTGACCCATCCGGCCCAGATCGCCGTGCCCCTGGCCCTGTCCATGCCCCTGTCCTGGCTGGGAGCCCGCCTGGAGGGCGCGTTGCGCGAATGGCAGAACCGGGGCTACAGCGCCATCCTCCAATGGGCCCGGCATTCCGCCGACCCGGACCTGCCGCCCCGGCTCGTGCTGCGCGCGGTGCTCACCTCGGCGCTCTTCTCCTGGCTCTTCTTCTTTTCCTGCATCCTCACCCTGGCCGTGGTCACGGACCTCTGCCTGCTGCGCTTCGGGCCGCAGCTGGCCGCCTCCCGCCTGACCTGGACCCCGTTGCTCCTGGCCGCGGGCCTGGGCGGGGTGCTCTCCCTGCGGCTGCGCAGGGCCCAGGCCCTGTTCGCCGCCGGGGCGGTCGTGGTCATACTTTTCTCCTTCGCCGGGGTTTTCTGACTTGTCGGTGCGAGAACTTTGTGATAAATCGAACGAGCTTTTCCCGTCCCCAGGTATCCCACGCGGGGTATTGAAAAAACAGGACACTATCGAGGAGGATGTCATGGCTATCTACGTTATCGGTCACAAGAATCCCGACACCGACACCATCGCCGCTTCCATCGCCTTCGCCGACCTGGCCGCCAAGGCCTATGGCGGAGAGTTCATCGCGGCCGCCCAGGGCGCCTGCCCGCCCGAGTCCGAGTTCGTGCTGAACAAGTTCGGCGTGAAGGCCCCCGAGCTCCTGACCGAGGCCGCCGGCAAAAAGATCGCCCTGGTGGACACCACCGACAAGGCGCAGCTGCCCGGCGACATCGACAAGGCCGACGTCCAGTATGTGGTCGACCACCACAAGCTGGGCGACGTGACCACCTCCAATCCGCTTGAGATGTGGGTCTGGCCCGTGGGCTGCTCCTGCACCGTGGTCGCCGCCATGTACGACTACTTCGGCGTGGCCGTTCCGAAGCCCATCGCCGGCATCATGCTTTGCGCCATCCTGTCCGACACCGTCATGTTCAAGTCCCCCACCTGCACCGAGAAGGACAAGAAGGCCGTCGAGAAGCTGGCCAAGGTCGCCGGCGTGGCCGACGTCATGGCCCTGGGCATGGAGATGTTCAAGGTGAAGTCCGCCGTGGAAGGCACCCCCATGCGGGAACTGGTCTTCCGCGACTACAAGGACTTCAACATGGGCGGCAAGAAGGTCGGCATCGGCCAGCTGGAAGTGGTGGACCTGGGCATCCTGGCCCCCTACGAGGAAGCCCTCTACGCAGAGATCCAGAAGGTCAAGGGCGAGGACGGCGGCCGTCACAGCGTGTTCCTGCTCCTCACCGACATCATGAAGGAAGGCTCCAAGATGCTCTACGTCTCCGATGACGCCTCCGTCATCGAGAAGGCCTTCGGCGTGAAGCCCGAAGCCAAGAGCGTCTGGCTGGACAAGGTCATGAGCCGCAAGAAGCAGGTCGTGCCCCCGTTCGAGAAGGCTTTCGCCTAAATCCGCATTGATCCGCGAGGCGGGGCTTCGGCCCCGCCTTTTTTTCGCGCGAAAGAAGGCCGCCGGAGCGCTCCGGCGGCCTTCGCTTTGATCGCTTGTCCGACCGTTACTGGAGCAGGCCGTAAGCCTTGAGCACGGTCTTGAGCGGCTCGGCGTTCTTCTCCTCCAGCGGGGCCAGGGGCAGGCGGAATCCGGGCAGGCAGCGCCCCATGTAGGCCAGGGCGGTCTTCACCGGAATGGGGTTGGTCTCCATGAACATGGCCCTGGAAAGCGCCTGGATTTCGATGTTCAGGGCCTTGGCGCGGGTCTGGTCGCCTTCGAAGTAGGCGGCGCAGAGTCCGTGCATCTTGGCCGGAATGAGGTTGGAGACCACGGAGATGACGCCCATGCCGCCCACGGAGAGCAGGGGCAGGACCGTGAAGTCGTCGCCGGAGAGCAGCAGGAAGTCCGTCCCGCAGAGCTCGACCACCTCGGTGCACTGCTTCAGGTCGCCGGTGGCCTCCTTGACGCCGATGGCCTCGGGCACTTCCCGGGCGATGCGGGCCAGGGTCTTGGGCGCGAGGTTCAGGCCGGTGCGGCCGGGAACGTTGTAGATGATCATGGGCAGGGGCACGGCCTTGGCGATGGCCTTGAAGTGCCCCACCAGCCCGTCGGGCGTGGGTTTATTGTAGTAGGGGGTGATCTGGAGCGTGGCGTCGGCCCCGGCTTCCTTGGCCAGCCGGGTCAGTTCGATGGCCTCGCGGGTGCTGTTGGAGCCGGCGCCGGCGATGACCGGAACCCGCCCCTTGACCTGCTCCACGCACATGCGGATGACGCGGCCCTGTTCCTCGTGGTCCATGGTCGCGGCCTCGCCGGTGGTGCCGCAGGGAACAAGGCCGTCAATGCCTTGCTCGATCTGCCACTCCACATGCCGCCGGTAGGCGTCCTCGTCCACCTGCCCATCCCTGAAAGGGGTGACGAGCGCGGTGAACGCCCCACGAATCTTCATGATTCCTCCCTCGGCGGCTCCTCTCGCCGCCGGTTTGTCAGTCCGTCTCCATCCCGTCGAACAGGACGGCGACGGCCGGATCTTCCTTGTATTGATCCGTCAGTCCCACATTGAGGGAACGGATGTCAACGTCGTCGCTCCAGCGGAACCCCGCGTCGCGCTTGGGCCAGGCCATGACTTCCAGGCGATTCAGGGCTTTGCCCAGGCTGTAGGCGCGCATCCAGTAGGCGCGGCCCTCGCCCGCGACCATGCCCTTGAAGCCCGGGCCCGGGCCGGAACCCAGGAGGATGTCCGGCAGCACGGCGTCGTTGCTGCGCAGGTAGAGCAGCTCCACGAAATAGCCCCAGGGGCTGACGCCCACAACGATGTTGCTCTTCTTGCGCTGGGCCTCCACGGCCTTGGAAATCTGCGCGATGAGATCCTTGGGGGCTTCCTTTTCCGTGGGCGTGAGGGGCGGGAAGAGCACGAAGCCGACGCTTCCGCCGCCGGGCAGGGCCAGCTGGGTCTGGGTCACGGCGTCGGCGGCGACCCACTGGCCCGGCAGGGCGATTCCGGCCTTGCGCATGGCCCCGGCCTCGCCCGGGGTCAGCAGTCCCAGGTCGAAGTTGATCATCTCATAGGCCTTGGCCAGGGCCTGCAGCTTGGCCTGCTCCGGCTGCTTGCCGCTCTCGGGCAGGAACTCGAAGCCGCCGGAGATGGCGAAGACCGGCACGTTTTTGCCCGCGGTCTGACGGGCCTCATGGATGTAGGTCGCGCGCCGCGACAGCCCGCCGATGATCCGGCCGCCGCAGACGGGGCAGGGCCGGACGGCGCCCTCGGAGTTGGCGGAGAAGATGATCGACAGCAACGGCTCGGCGGACCAAGACCGATCCGCGCCCAGGAGCAGGGCGGCCAGGATCGCCATGGTCGCGAAGATGTGTTTCATTGCTCGCCTAGTTGTTGATGAATTCCTTGAGTTCCTTGCCGGGGCGGAAGAAGGGAAGCTTCTTGGGCTGGACCTTGACCACGGCGCCGGTCTTGGGATTGCGGCCGGTATAGCCGCTGTAGGACTTGATCTTGAAGCTGCCGAAACCCCGGATCTCCACGCGGTCGCCGCGCACCAGCGCCTCCTTGACCGCGTCCACGAAGGCCGTGACGATCTTGGTGGATTCCTCGACGTGCAGCTTTTTCTTTTCAGACAAGGCCTTGATCAGCTCACTCTTGTTCATGGCGTCCCCCAATGACTTTGGCGACGAAAAAAGGGTTCCAGCGGCGGTTCCGGGCGGCGTGCGCGACAATTGAACCGCTTATGCCGATATGTATGCCGAAAAATACATGTTTTCGTCAAGGCATTAATCCACCTTGGAGCCCGTTGGACGGGCCAAAATGGCGTCCTCGCCCAGGGCTTCAAGATTATCAGACCGGAATCGTTCTATTTTCACCGCCAGGGAAATGATGTCCCGGGCCGCGTCCGACTTGGGCGCGAACTTCAAAAGCGGGGTCTGGCTCCGCACGGCCTCGGTCAGGGTCGGGTCCTGGCGCACGTAGCCCAGGTCGGTCAGATCCAGGTCAAGGAAGTTCTTGCAGGCCATGGACAACCGTTTGAAGGTCTCGCGGGCCTCGCGCTGGTCGGCGGCCTGGTTGACCACCACCCAGAAATCGCGAACCCCGTGCTGGGTGGCCAGCACCTTGATCACCGCGTAGCTGTCCGTGAGCGAGGTGGGCTCCGGCGTGACCACCACCAGCCGGTGGCGGGCGGTCTGGGCGAAGGAGAGCACCGTGCGGTTGATGCCCGCGCCCAGATCGAGGAGCAGGAACTGGTAGCGACCCACGAGGTCCGTGACCTTGCGGAAGAGCAGGCCCTGCATGTCCTCGTCCATCTCCACCAGCTCGGGAACGCCGCTGGCCGCCGGGAGCACGTCCAGGCCGTTCTGTTCCAGCGGCACCACCACGTCGCGGGGGCGCACGCCGTCGCGCAGGAGGTCCTGGAGGTTGCGCTCGGGCGAGATGCCCAGGAGCACGTCCAGGTTGGCCAGCCCCAGGTCGCAGTCCATGAGCAGCAGGCTGTGTCCCGCGCCGTGCAGGGCGTAGCCCACGTTCAGGGCCAGGTTCGTCTTGCCCACGCCGCCTTTCCCGGAAAGCACGGCCAGGGACATGGTGCGGTTGGCGTTCGTCATCTCGTGCCTCATTTGCCGAAGAGGAATTTCTTTTCGTTGGCGTGGACCAGGGTGACCTCGTTGGCGACCTTGTCCACGTCGGGCAGCGGGGCGGTGGCCACGCGGTTCTTGCCCTGGCGCTTGGCGCGGTACAGGGCCTCGTCGGCCAGGCCCACCAGCTCGGAGACGGCCAGTTCCACGTTGCCCCGGTAGGAGGCGATGCCCACCGAGAAGGTGACCGAGAAGCTCTCCCCGCCCGCGCCCTCGAAGCGCAGGCCGGAAAAGGACTCCAGGATCCGGCCCAGGATTTCGGCGGATTTCACCAGCCCCACGCCGGAGAGCACCAGGGCGAACTCCTCGCCCCCGATGCGCGCGGCCAGGTCGTAACGGCGCTTGCCCTGTTCCAGGACCTCGGCCAGACGTCGGAGCACCAGGTCCCCGGCCGGGTGGCCGTGGCTGTCGTTGACGGCCTTGAAGTCGTCCAGGTCGATGAGCGCGAGGCTCATGGGCACGCGGGAACGCCGGGCGCGCTCGATCTCCAGGTCCAGGACGCGCTCGAAGGAGCGACGGTTGGCCAGGCTGGTGAGCGGGTCGTGGTCCGTCTGGTAGGCCAGGCGCTCCAAGGCCTCCTGGTACAGGGTCAGGTGCGGGTAGGCCTGCTCGTCCACCGGCAGGGTCAGCCAGCGATTCAGGCCGTGCTCCTTGGCCAGGCCGGCCCAGGCCGCGAGGTCCACCCCCGGAAAGAGCCGGAAGAGGCCCAGGACGGGCGAACCGTTGCGTCCGGAGCAGGCCTCCGCGTACTGGCCGCAGAGCGCCTGTTGCAGGGCCGTTATCTCGGCCAGGAGTGCGGATCCCATGGCGGGATCAGGCTTTTTTTCCGGCATGGGCGTGGAGCAGCTGTCCGCGGATGAAGTCGTCCAGGTCGCCGTCCAGCACGGCGTCCACATTGGCGGTCTCCGTGTCCGAGCGGTGGTCCTTGACCAGGCGGTAGGGCTGCAGGGTGTAGGTGCGGATCTGGCTGCCGAAGCCGATGGCGTCCTTGTTGGCGTGGTCGGCCCGCTTGGCCTCCTCGATCTTCTGCAGTTCCCGCTCGTAGAGCCTGGCCTTGAGGATCTTCATGGCCAGGGCCTTGTTCTTGAGCTGGGATTTCTCGTTCTGGCACTGGACCACGATGTTCGTGGGCAGGTGGGTGATGCGCACGGCCGAGTTGGTGCGGTTCACGTGCTGGCCGCCGGGGCCGCTGGCGCGGAACACGTCGATGCGCAAGTCCTCCTCGCGCACGTCGATCTCGATGTCCTGCTCGATGTCCGGAAAGGCCGCCACCGAGGCGAAGGAGGTGTGCCGCCTGCCCGAGGCGTCGAAGGGCGAGATGCGGATGAGCCGATGGATGCCGGTTTCGCCCTTGAGCAGGCCGTAGGCGTAGAGACCCTCGATGGAGAGGGTCACGCTCTTGATGCCCGCCTCCTCGCCGGGAAGATGGTCCATCATCGTGACCGAGAAGCCCTTGGACTCGGCCCAGCGGGTGTACATGCGCAGGAGCATTTCGGCCCAGTCCTGGGACTCCACGCCGCCCGCGCCGGGGTGAATCTCCAGGATGGCCGAGGTCTTGTCCTCGGGGCCGGAGAGCAGGGTGGCCATCTCCGTGCCCTGAAGACGGCGGGAGAGCAGCTTGAGCTGCTCGTCGAGGGCTTCGAGGATTTCGGCGCTCTGGTCCTCACGGGCCATCTCCAGCCATTCCTCGGCGTCGCGGCGGGCCGTGTCCAGGGCGTCATACATCCCCAGCCGGGCTTCCAGGCCGCTCTTCTCGCGCAGCACGGGGGTCAGCTTTTCCGGCTTGTCCCACGCGCCGGGCCGGGACAGCTCGGATTCGATCTCCGCCAAACGCTCCTTGGCGTCCTGGTAGTCAAAGACGCCCCCAGAGGCTGGCGAACTGGGACAGAAGTTCGGTCCCTTGGGTCTTCAGGTCGGGATACTGCAACATGGTCGGATGGTTCCTCGTCAGGCCAGGAGCTTGCGGCGCGGGGCGGCCTTGAGCGGCCGGAACAGGATGGTCAGGACCGCGAATCCCGCCGCGCCGAGCAGAGCCCAGGTCTGGATGTGGAAGGTCTGGTGGAAGAAGGTCGCGCCGGTCTCCAGCCGTGCCTGGCCCGTGAGGGCGGCCTCGGTGAACAGGCCGCTGCGCGCCGTGATCCGGCCCTGGGGGTCGGCCAGCAGGGAGATGCCCGTGTTGGTGGCCCGCGCCAGCCAGCGCCCCTGTTCCACGGCCCGCAGCAGGCTGAGCTGCAGGTGTTGCCAGGGGGCCGAGGAGTCGCCGAACCAGGCGTCGTTGCTGATGTTCACCAGCAGGTTGGCCCCTTCCTCCACGCGTTTCTGGGCCAACTCGGGAAAGATGCCTTCATAGCAGACCAGGACCCCCAGGGCAATGTTGCCCACGGCGGGAGCGCGCTGGTTGCGGCCCCGCGAGAAGTCGCCCACGCTCTCCACGAGCTTGCCCAGGGGCAGCCATTGGCCCAGGGGCACGTACTCGCCGAAGGGCACGAGATGCTCCTTGTCGTAGAATCCGGCCACCTCTCCGCTGGGAGCCAGGAGATAGGCGCGGTTGAACAGCTCGGGCTTGGCCGGGGGCGTGGCCGGGGTGTAGGCCGGGGCTCCGGCCAGGATCGGCGTCTTGTGCTCGCGCGCAAAGGCCGCGACCCGGTCGCGCAGGGGGCTCGGTTCCTGGAAATAGAACGGCAGGGCGGTCTCCGGCCAGACGAGCAGGTCGGGCTTCGCCCCGGTGATGGCCGTGGACGAGAGCCCGGTATAGCGTTCCACGGTGGCGGCCTGGTATTCCGGGTCCCATTTCAGGCTCTGGTCGATGTCGCCCTGGATGAGGCCCACGGTCACCGGCGCGCCTCCGGGAGCGGCCTGTTCCAGGGCGTGCCAGCCATAGAGCGGCACGCCGCCCGCCAACAGCAGGGCCAGAACCAGGGCCGCGCGCGAGGAAGGCGTCAGGACGAGCCCCACGCCCACGGCGGCCAGGATGCCGGACAGGCCGTACGCGCCGATGAACGCCGCGCCCTGGACGGCCCAGGGCCAGGGGGTGAAGGCCGCCGAAAGGGTCAGCCAGGGAAAGCCGGTGAGCAGGTGGCCGACGCACCACTCCATGCCCGCCCAGAGGACGCCCGCGGCCAGCACCGTGGAAAAGCCGGACAGGCGGCGCGCGGCGCGCTGCATGCAGAGCGCGAACAGGCCGTAGTACACGCCCAGGGCCGAGGCCAGGAGCGCGGGGCAGGGCAGGGCCAGATACCAGGGCAGATTGCCGTAGTGCTGCACCGGAATATAGATCCAGTACAGGCATCCCGTGGCGGCCAGGGTTCCCGCCAGCCAGCCCATCTTCAGGGCCCGGCGCGGCGTCTCGGCGAGCATGCCGACGCCGGCCAGCCCGAGGGGCAGCAGCAACGCCGTCGGTGGGAACTGGAAATACGGGTTGGCGAAACCCGACCAGGCGCCCAGGGCGCAGAGGATGATGAACACAGGCACTGCCGCTGCTTTCCTTTAGCGGTCCACCGCCAGCGGTTCGATGCGGATCATGCGGATGTGCTTGGCGTCGGCGTCCTGGACCACGAACCGCCAGGAACCGAGGTCAAAGCTCTGTCCGTCCCGGGGAATGTCTCCGGCCATCTGCGAGAGGTATCCGCCGATGGTCTCCACCTCGTCGGACTCCAGGGACAGCCCCAGGGTCTCGTTCACGTCCTCCAGAAGCGCGCGGCCGGAGCAGAGCATGGTCCCGTCCTCGCGGCGCTCGATCTCGTCGGGCTCCAGGGTGTCGTACTCGTCCTCGATGTCCCCGACGATCTCCTCCAGCACGTCCTCCATGGTCACCAGGCCGGCGGTCCCGCCGTATTCATCCTGGACGATGCCCAGGTGCATGCGCTCGCTCTGGAACTGGCGCAGCAGGCTGCGCACGCTGGCGTTGGCGTTGACGAAGAAGACCGGCCGCATGACCTCGCGCAGGGACACCCGCCCGCCGCCCTCGGGCATGGGGGCCAGCAAGGGCTCGAGCAGGTCCTTGGCGTGGACGATGCCCACCATGCGGTCCTTGGAGTCTTCATACAGTGGAATGCGCGAATGCCCGCACTCCATGATGAGGGTGGCCACCTCCTCCAGCCCGGAGTCCACTTCCGCGCAGGCGATGTCGATGCGCGGGACCATGATGTCCTCAACCAGGGTCTTGCCCAGGTCCAGGACGTTCAGCAGCATGGATCCTTCCTCTGGGGGGATCGCGCCTTCGTCCTTGGCGTCCAGGATGTGCTCTTCCAGGTCGTGCCCGATGGATTTGTTGCGGAAGAGGCTGATGATGCGGGAAAAGAGTCGGCCCTCTGAGCCCTCGTCCAAGACATCACTCCTTGCCGCCGAGCGGCCGGGGGAATCCCCGTTGTTTTTCCGTATTCCCGTAGACTTGGGATTAGATGGAGCAAGCCGATCTGTCAACAGCGGGATCAGGCCGTGGGCTCCACGCCTTTCTCCCGGTAGACCTCAAGATATTTCTGGACCACCCAGGTCTCGATGCTCTCCTCACCTCTGCCCTTGAGCGCCTTCCAGGACGGCAATCCCGTGTCCTGGTTCAGACCCCGGAGCCGGGAAGTGAACTCCAGCCCCAGCTCCTGCACGCCGCCCACATCGCGGAACACGCGGCGCACCATGGCGGCCAGCACGTAGCGCCGGGGCTGGCCGGACAGCAGTTCCAGGGCCACGTAGCAGGCGGTTCCGGCCACGAGGTTCAGCCGCTGCAGGGCCTCCTTGTCCGTGACCCTGGCCTCCACCCGGGCCCCGCCGCCGGAGATGTCCTTGATGGTGAATTTCCCCAGGGAGGGCAGGGACGGGGGCGGAGCGGGCTCCGCGCCCTCCTCTGTCGGGGCCGGAGGCAGAAGCCAGGCCAGGCAGCGCGTCAGGGCGGCGTCGTCCTGGGGCAGGATTTCGAAGGTCGGGATGGCGGACGAGGGCGGAGCCATGCGCAGGAAGGCCCGCTTCTGGGAGAGCACGATCTTGTCCGGGATGGCCACGGCGAGCACGGCGGCCTGCTTCCGGGCCCGGGGCACGGCGGCGATCTCGGAGGTGAAGTGGTAGAATATCTTGCGGCTCTGGGTGGCCGGCCCCTTGCCGATCTGGAAGAACCCGTCCACATGGCGGCCCACCCAGGAGGGGCCGGGCTGGATTCCGGCGGGCAGCTCCAGGAGCATGGATTCGGGGCTCACCTCGAGCAGGGCGCAGGCCACGGAGCGGCGGCGCTCATCGCGCTGGTGGAAACTGAGTTCGATCTTGGAGCGGTGGAGCAGGGCGTTCTCCATGACTTCCATGATCGAGGGCCGGTCCATGAGCCAGCCGATGGGCGGCTCCTGTTCCTCCTTCCCGGCCCGCAGCCTGCGCCGCAGGCGGGCCATGACGACGAGCAGGACGCAGAGCGCCACCACCGTGAGCGCGATGAAGATCAGCGCGGGCGTCACCGCCCCGCCCCCGCCGAAGGACTCTCCGATCTTCTGCACGAAGTGGCGATCCAGGGTGGGCTCGTCCAGGCTGGGGGCCTGCGCGGCCAGAAGATGCAGCATTCGCGTCACGGCGTTCACGTGCGGAGTTCCCTTTCGGAGGTGATAACGTCTTTCCCGTGGAAGGGAAAGAGCGAAGCCGCAAGGATCAGTCGCGGCCGGTCTTCCGAAGATGGATTTCCAGGCAGGCCAGGGCCGCCGGGGTGATGCCCGAGATGCGCCCGGCCTGGCCCAGGGTCCGGGGCCGCAGGCGGGAGAGCTTTTCCACCGCCTCCCGGGTCAGGCCCGCGATCGCGGCGTAGTCCAGGTCCGGCGGCAGGGTCGCCTCCTCCATGTCGCGGGTCCGCTCGGCCAGCTGGGCCTGGCGGTCCAGATAGCCCTCGTAGCGCACCTGGGTCTCGGCCTCCAGGAGCACGGCCTCGTCGAACCCGGCCAGCGGCTCCCAGAAGATCGCCAGGTCGCGGATGCGGACCTCGGGCTGGCGCAGGATGTGGGCCAGGGGCACGGCCTTGCCCGGCGCGACCGCTCCGATGGCCGCCAGGCGGTCGCGGGTGGCCGCGTCGGGCCGCACCGTCACCTCGCGCAGGGCGGCCAGCACCTCGTCCAAGGCCGCGCTCTTGTCCGAGAAAAGCCGCCACTGGCCTTCGTCCACCAGCCCGAGCTCGCGGCCCAGGGGCGTCAGGCGCAGGTCCGCGTTGCCCTCGCGCAGGAGCAGCCGGTACTCGGCCCTGGAGGTGAACATGCGGTAGGGCTCCAGGGTGCCCTTGGTGACCAGGTCGTCCACCAACACGGCCATGTAGGCCTGGTCGCGGCGCGGCAGGAACGGCGGCGTCCCGCGCAGGGCGGCGGCCGCGTTCAGGGCGGCCCAGAGCCCCTGGGCCGCGGCCTCCTCGTAGCCCGAGGTGCCGTTGATCTGGCCCGCGAGATAGAGCCCGGGCAGGACCTTGGTTTCCAGCGTGGGCCAGAGCTGGGTGGGCGGGGCGAAGTCGTATTCGATGGCGTATCCCGGCCGCACGATCTGGGCCTGTTCCAGGCCCGGGATGGTGCGGATCATGGCCTTCTGCACGTCCAGGGGCAGGCTGGTGGGGATGCCGTTTGGATAGATTTCCGGACTGTCCAGGCCCTCGGGCTCCAGGAAGACCTGGTGCCGGTCCTTGTCCGGGAAGCGGGCCACCTTGTCCTCGATGGACGGGCAGTAACGCGCGCCCGTGCCCTGGATGATCCCGGTGAACAAGGGCGAGCGGTCCAGGCCCGCGCGGATGGCCTCATGGGTGGCCGCGTTGGTGTAAGTGATGTGGCAGGGAACCTGGGGCAGGCCGGGCGGCCCGCCGTGGAAACTGAACCCGGGCGGCGGCGTGTCGCCGGGCTGGGGTTCCAATTCGGAAAAGTTAATGCTTTCCTTTAACAAGCGCGGCGTTGTCCCGGTCTTCAAGCGGCCCAGGGTCAGGCCGATCTCCCGCAGGCTGCCGGAGAGGTCGCTGGAGGCGGGATCGCCGAGGCGGCCGCCGCTGAAATGGGTCAGGCCGATGTGGATCAGGCCGGAGAGGAAGGTTCCGGTGGTCAGGAGCACGGCCCGGGCCGGGAAGACTTCGCCCAGGGCCGTGCGCACGCCCGAGGCGCGGCCGTCCTCGCGCAGCACGGCCACGGCCATGTCCTGGCGGACCCAAAGGTTCTCCCGGGCGAAGATGTCGCGTCGGACCACGCGCAGGTAGGCGTCGCGGTCGATCTGGGCGCGCGTGGCGCGCACGGCCGGGCCCTTGCGGGTGTTCAGGGTGCGGAACTGGATGCCCGCGGCGTCGGCCCACAGGCCCATGCTCCCGCCCAGGGCGTCGATTTCACGGACCATGTGGCCCTTGGCCAGGCCGCCGATGGCCGGATTGCAGGAGAGATGGCCGATGCGCTCGACGTTGATGCTCAGCAGGAGGGTGGCCAGACCCAGGCGGGACGCGGCCATGGCCGCCTCGCATCCGGCGTGCCCGGCGCCGACCACCACGAGATCGAAACGCTGCGGCGGCGGAGTGCGGACCACGGAGTCCCCGCGTCAGCCCAGGAGCACGGCGCCCATGACCTTGGCGTCGCCCAGGGTGTTGGCGATGCTGGAGGTCTCGTTGGGCTGGTGGGCGAAGTGCATCAGGGTGGCCCAGACCACGGCCTGGAAGCCCCGGCGGCGCAGGAACGCGGCCACTGTGCCGCCGCCGATGCCCACGGCCTTGGGCTCGCCGCCGTAGACCCGGCGCACGGCCGCCATGGTGCGGCGGACGATCTCGGCGTCCGGGGGCGTGGGCGGGGCGGCCTGCTCGCGCTGCACGGTCTCGTAGGCGATGCCCACCTCGTGGGCGGCCTCCACCTCGCGGCCCATCTCCTGGATGCGGGCCAGCAGGGCGTCCAGCGAGTAGTGGGGCAACACGCGCATGTCCACATAGAACACGTCCCGGCCCGGGATGGTGTTGATGTTGCCCACGTTCGCTTCCTTCTTGGTCGGCTCGAAGGTGGACATGGCCGGGTCGAAGAGCCCGTCGCGGTCCGCGTACTCGGCGTACAGGCCCCTGATCCGAAGAATCAGGTCGGCGGAGGCCACCAGGGTGTTGCGGCCCTCCTCGGGCGTGGAGGCGTGGCACTGGCGGCCGGAGACCGTGATCTTGAGCCAGAACATGCTCTTCTCGGCCACCTCGACCAGGGCCGAATCCGGCTGGCCGAAGTCCGGGATGAGGAACAGGTCGTCCTCGCCGAAGATCTGGCCGTGCTCGCGCAGCACGTAGTCCAGGCCGAAGACGCTGCCCGTCTCCTCGTCGGAGACGAAGAGCAGGCCGTAATTCATGGGCGGCTGGATGTTCTTTTCCAGGAAATGGCGGGCCACCAGGAGCGAGGAGACGAGCCCCTGCTGGTTGTCGTCCACGCCCCGGCCGATGAGCAGGTCGCCCTTGCGCACCACGTCATAGGGATCGGAATGCCAGAGCGACAGGTCGCCCGGGGGCACGATGTCCAGGTGGGAGATGATCCAGAGGGTGCGGGAGCGGTCCCGGCCCGGGATGACGGCGGCCAGGTTGGGCCGTTCGCCGCGCGGGACCGAGGGGTCCGGGGCGGGGTAGTCGCGCACGTCCTGGAAGCCCAGGGAGCGCAGATGCCCACGCAGGAAGTCGGCCTTCGCCCCCTCGCCCTCGCCGCCGTTCTTGGGGCCCACCGCCGGAATGGCCGTGAGTCCGCGCTGGAGGTCCACCACGTAGTCGGTCTGACTGTCGATGAAGGCGAAGAGGTCCTGCATGCTCCGCTCCAGTGGGCGACGCGGCCGGACGGGTCCGGGCGCGGCCCGGCAGGATCGATGAAAAAAAGGGCGGGGTCGCCCCCGCCCTTGAGCCGAAATCCGGTCTTTAACGGCCCTTGGCGGCGCGCTTGGACGCCTTGAGGGGGTTGACCTTGCCCTTGCCCTGCGTCTCGACCTGGACCTTCGCGTGGGTGGCGAAGTTGCAGACGCCCAGGGCCCACTTGCGGGCGGGCTGGGGGTAGCTGGGGCAGTAGTTCTGGTCCTCGAAGGCCATCATGCGGGCGCAGCCCTCGCACTTGTCGATCACGGGCTGCAGGATGACGCCCTTGTAGGACAGTCCCTCGGGGGTCTTCACCGCGCCCTCGAAGCCGGCTTTCACGTTGCCGTTGGCCATGGATGCTCCTCCTTGCCTCACGCCGCGCGCCTCATGGGCCGGCGGCGGGGTTGTCGAAAAAATATGATTCAGCGCCAAGAAACGTGCTGAATATGCGCCGCGAACGGGTTTTGTCAAGCCCCGGATTCAGGCCCGGTGATCCCGCATCCAGCGCACGGCCGCGGCCAGTTCCCGGCGCAGCAGGGGCAGGTCGATTCCCAAGGGCCGTCCGTCCTCGTAGACCGCGCGTCCCTCCACCAGGACGAGCCGGACCTCGCCGCCATGGGCGGCGTAGACCGCCTGGGACACGGGGCTGTGCAGGGGTTGGAGGCCCGGGGCGGTCAGATCCAAGGCGAGCAGGTCGGCCCGGCCGCCGGGCTCCAGGCTGCCGATTCCCGTCCAGTCCAGGCAGGCCGCGCCCTGGCGGGTGGCCATGTCGAGCACGGCCTGGGCCGGGAGCGCGCCCGGGTCCAGGAGCAGGAGCTTCTGCAGCAAGGCGGCGTGGCGCATTTCCGTAAAAAGATTCAGGGAATTGTTGCTGGCCGCGCCGTCCGTGCCCAGGCCCACGACCACCCCGGCGTCGAGGAGCTTCTGGACCGGGGCCGCCCCATTGGCCAACTTCATGTTGCTGCTCGGGCAGTGGGCCACCTTCACGCCCCGCTCCGCGAGCAGGGCGATCTCCTCCTCGGAAAGGTCCACGCAGTGGGCCAGGATGGCGCGCGGCCGGAGGCAGCCCAGGGAATCCAGGTAGGGCACCGGGCGTTGGCCGAACATCTCCAGGCAGCTGGCGGTCTCGGCCGGAGACTCGGCGCAGTGGATGTGCCAGGGACAATCCAGGGCTTCGGCCAAGTCCATGCTCTCGCGCAGGCTCTCCGGGGTGGTGGTGTATGGCGCGTGGGGCATGAGCATGACCCGGGAGAGCGGATCGTCCCGGGTGGCCTCGCGCAATCCCTCCACCACGTTCCAGCAATGCCGGGCCGTGGGGAACATGGGCGAGGGGAAGCCGAAGAAGCCCTCGCCCAGGATCACGCGCATGCCCGCTGTCCGGGCCGCGGCCAGCACCTCCCGCTCGTGGAAATAGCCGTCCGCGAAGCAGGTGGCGCCCGAGGCGAGCATCTCGGCGCAGGCGGCCAGGGCCCCCAGGCGCACCAGTTCCGGCGAAAGCCTTGCCTCCAGGGGCCAGATGTGCCGGGAGAGCCAGTCCATGAGCGGCAGGTCGTCGGCCAGACCCCGAAAGAGGGTCATGGAGGCGTGGGCGTGGACGTTGATCAGGCCGGGCAGAACCAGGGTCTCGCCCAGATCCCGCACCTCGGCGGCGCGATAGCGGGGGGCCGTGTCCGCCCAGGCGCCGACGTCCAGGACCCCGCCGTCGCGGATGGCCAGGCAGCCGTCCTCGAAAACGCGTCTGCGCGCGTCCTGGGTCACGATCCAGGACGCGCGCAGAAGAAGGTCGCAGACAGGTGAAGAAACCGATCCGGCTTCCCGCCGCTCCATGCGTCTAGACCTTCAGGTCCCGGATGGTCTCCAGGAGCAGGGTGGTGACCTTCTGGGCATTGTCGGTGAAGATGCGCACGATCTCCTCCCAGGTCACGGGGGCCTCGTCCTCCTTCCAGCAGTCGTAGTCCGTGCTCATGGCCACGGCCGCGTAGGGCAGCCCGGCCTCGTTGGCCAGGGCGCACTCGGGGGCGATGCTCATGTTGATCACGTCCGCGCCCCAGGCCCGGAACATGTGCGACTCGGCCCGAGTGGAGAAGCGCGGCCCCTCGATGGTCACCACGGTGCCGCGCTCGTGGTGTTTGAGGGCCAGTTTGCCGCAGGCCGCGATGAACTGATCGCGCAGACCGGCGTGGAACGGGTCGGCCATGGGCGTGTGCACCGGATTGTGGGGCTGGAAGTGGTCGTGGAAGGTGTTGATCCGCCGCCGGGTGAAGTCGATGAACTGGTCCAGGACCACCAGGTCGCCGCGCTCGATGCGCCGCCGCAGTGAGCCCACGGCCGTGGTCGCCAGGATGCAGGCGCAACCCCGGTCCTTGAGGGCCTGGATGTTGGCCCGGTAGTTCACCTGGCTGGGCGGGATGGTGTGCTCCCGTCCATGCCGCGCCAGAAGGTAGACCTCCTTGTCGAAGAGGTGCAGGACCCGCAGGCTGGAGCTGGGCGCGCCGTAGGGCGTGGAGACCTCGATGTCGTGCATGTCCTTGAGGACATGCTCCGCGTAGCTCTCCTGAAGCACGTCCGCGTTGTCCAGGCCGCTGCCGCCGATGATGCCGATCTTGAGCATGAGCCGTCCGATGTTGTCAGATTTTGAGCAGGCACTCGTAGTAGTGGCCGAGGAGCTGCTTGGGGCCGTCCAGGAAGCCGAGTTCCACGAGGTAGCCGATGCCCACCACGTCGGCGCCCGCGCCCTGGGCCAGGCGGAGCATGCCGTTGGTGGTGCCGCCGGTGGCCAGCAGATCGTCGATGAGCAGGACCGGCTCGCCCGGGGCGATGGCGTCCTCGTGCATGCAAAGGGTGTCCGTGCCGTATTCCAGGTCGTAGGTCACGGAGCGGGTCTTGTAGGGCAGCTTGCCGGGCTTGCGCACGGGCACGAAGCCGATGCCCAGGCGATAGGCCAGGGGCGCGCCGAAGATGAAGCCCCGGGCCTCGGCGGCCATGATCTTGGTCGCGCCCTTGCCCGCGAAGCGTTCGGCCAGGGCCTCGATGGACTGGCGGAAGGCCCGGCCGTCGGCCAGCAGGGGCGTGATGTCGAAGAAGACGATGCCTTCCTTGGGATAATTGGGGATGTCCCGAATCAGTTCACGCAGATCCATGCCGTCCCTCCTTCCTGAGTCTTCGGAGGGCGGTTGTACGGTGGAGCGGAAAAGCTTGTCAACGCCTTCCTCCGCGTTGCCAGAACTTCCGCCCTGGGCTAGAGAATCCCATGCCGTTCGCCAAGAGAAGCCTGGGGCAGAACTTCCTGCAGGACCCCAACACCGCCCGCCGCATCGTGGCCGCCTTGGAGATCGCCCCCGGCGACCACGTGCTGGAGATCGGGCCGGGCAGGGGGGCGCTCACCGAGTGGATCGTGGCCGCCGAGCCCGCCCGCGTCCAGGCCCTGGAGAAGGACCGCGACCTGGCCCAGGCCCTGCCGGAGCGCTGGCCCGTCCTGGAGGTCCTGGCGGGCGACGCCCTGGAGCATCCCTGGGAATCCATCGACTCCCCTTCTTATAAAGTAGTGGGGAACCTGCCCTACAACGTGGCCTCGCCGCTCATCTGGGACTTCATTTCCCGGGCTGGGGACTATGGCCGGGCCGTGTTCATGGTCCAGTACGAAGTGGCCCGGCGGCTCACCGCCGAACCCGGCTCGTCCGACTACGGGGCGCTCACTGCCTGGGTGCGCAATTTCGCCGCCACGACCCTCCTGTTCAAGGTCGGACCGGCAGTGTTCCGGCCGAAGCCCAAGGTGGATTCCGGGGTGGTGCTTTTTTCGCCGCTGGCGGACCGCCCCGGCCAGAAGGCCGCCCGGGCCCTGGCCGGACTCCTCCGCGCGTGTTTCCAGAAGCGCCGCAAGCAGCTCTCCAACATACTGAAATCACAATGGGAAAACGGCATCGGGCAGTGGTTCGCCGAGCAGGGCCTGAGCGGGACCTTGAGGCCGGAAAACTTGTCTCCCCGCCACTTTCGCGACATGGCGGAACGCTTCGGAGATCACTTTTTCACTTGACTTCGCGTGGAAAATCTTGTTTTCAGGTGATGCAAATTGCGAAGGCGAGCAACAGCGGGCATTGCCGGGCCTCGGATTAGAATCGGCTCCCGCTGGACAGGCCGGGAAGTTTGCAGTAAAGGCAGACAATGCGTTTATCGGCGAACTTCAAGGCTTCCGACGGAAATGTGGCATGCTTTGACGAGAGTATCATCGTCGAAAACCTATTGAGGAGGAAGGACTGATGACTAAGGCTGAGCTGGTTGTCAAAATCGCGGAGAAGGCCAACCTGACCAAGGCGAACGCCGAGCGCGCCCTGAACGCTTTCCTGGAGACCGTGGAAGGCACCCTGGTCAAGGAAAAGAAGCTGACCCTGACCGGCTTCGGCACCTTCCTGGTCGAGCAGCGCAAGTCCCGCGTGGGCCGCAACCCCCGCACCGGCGCCACCATCAAGATCCCGGCCACCAAGATCGTGAAGTTCCGTCCCGGCAAGCTGCTCAAGGATGCCGTCAAGTAAGTAGGAGTTCAACATGCTCCACGGTGAAACTGTTCACAGCCCTCTGCCCATGGACCTTCCCTGGTGGCAGGCCGACCATGCCGTGTTTTTCGGAGTGCTCTACATCGTGCTGGGCATCATCGCCTGCGGCATGGGGTACTGCATTCTGAAAGCCTGGTGGGATTCCTGCGGGGACGGCGGCGTAAGCCACCATCACTAGGGTTTTCTCGACGGCGACACGTTTTGGAGGCCCGCCCGGATCATCCGGGCGGGCCATCCTGTATCGGCGGTCAGACGCCGGGTGCGCCGTCTTTCCGGGCCCCCGTTTTCCAAAGCGGTTTTTTCTTGCCTTCGGGCAAGAAAAGACCTATTTGTCTCTTTTGCAGATTTTGCCAGGCGTCGTTCCCAAAATCCCGACGCCGGCCGCGAGGAGGTGATGTCCCCATGCCCGGTATCGTTCTCGACGATTCCGATAACTTCGATGTAGCCCTGCGTCGTTTCAAGAAGCAGGTCGAGAAGGCTGGCATCCTCTCCGAGCTGAAGAAGCGTCAGCACTACGAAAAGCCCAGCGTCCAGCGCAAGAAGAAGAAGGCCGCCGCCAAGAAGCGGCTCGTCAAAAAACTCCGCAAGATGAAGATGATGTAATGGCCCTTCAGGCACGTATCGAAAGCGACTTCGTCGCCGCCTACAAGGCCAAGGAATCGGTCAAGGTGGCTGTCTTGAGGATGCTCAAGACAGCCATCAAGACCCGTCAGGTGGAACTCTGCCGCCCCCTGGAGGACGACGAGATCCTCGACGTCATCGCCAAACAGGTCAAGCAGCGCCGCGAATCCATCGAGCAGTTCAACGCCGGGGGACGCCCGGATCTGGCCGAGAAGGAGGCCGCGGAGCTGGACGAGCTCTCCGGCTACCTCCCCAAGGCCCTTTCCGACGAGGAACTGGCCCAGGCCGTGGACGCGGCCATCGCCGCCCTCGGCGCCTCCGGCCTCAAGGACATGGGCCGCGTGATGCAGGCCGTCATGGATGCCCACAAGGGGCAAGTGGACGGCAAGAAAGCCAGCGCGCTGGTCCGTGGACGGCTCTCGGCCTGACCGACACACATTCATGGAATCCAGAACCTTCCAGTTGCTGGAATTCCCCAAGGTGCTGCGGGTCCTCGCGGATCACGCGGTTTCCACGGCCGGGGAAAACGCCTGCCTCGCCCTCGCGCCCTTGGGCGACGAGATTTCCGTGCGCCTCCAGAACCGCCTGCTGGAGCAGGCCATGTCCTGGCGCGCCGAGACCGGCTTCCGGCTGAACCCCTTCGAGCCCCTCGACGGCCTCGCCGCCGTGATCGAACGGCCCACGGCCATCCTGGACCAGGACGACCTGTTCGCCCTGCTGAAGACCCTGGAACAGGCCAAGTCCGCCCGCGAAGCCCTGCAGTCCTGCGGCGAGCGGGACTGGGAGGAACTGCTCGACGCC
The DNA here is from genome assembly GCF_023660105.1 of Desulfovibrio aminophilus. Lineage (NCBI taxonomy): Bacteria > Pseudomonadati > Thermodesulfobacteriota > Desulfovibrionia > Desulfovibrionales > Desulfovibrionaceae > Desulfovibrio > Desulfovibrio aminophilus. Next base: position 210,560 of record NZ_JAMHGA010000012.1, read on the forward strand.
GTGGCCCGGGCCCCCTGGCCGGCCACGGTCTGGTCCGCCGTCCGCCGCTGCCTGGACGACGAGGGCCGGCTGCGCGACGAAAGTTCGCCCGGGCTCATGGCCGTGCGCGGCGAAATCCGCTCCATCCACCAGCGCTGCACCAAGAAAGTCAAGGACTTCATCCTGGGCGAAGACCTGTCGCGCTTCCTCCAGGACGAGTTCATGACCATCTCCTCGGACCGCTACGTCCTGCCGCTCAAGGCGAATTTCAAGGGCCGCTTCCCGGGCATCATCCACGACTATTCCCAGACCGGCGAGACCTGCTACTTCGAACCCATGTTCCTGGTGGAGATGAACAACCAACTCCAGGAACTCAAGCAGGAGGAGCGCCGCGAGGAACGCAAGGTCCTGGAATTCCTCACCGGCATCGTGCGCCAGGAACGGGACGCCGTGGTCGCCTGCTACCGGGCCCTGGTGGGCCTGGACGTGCTCCTGGCCAAGGTGGGCCTGGGCCTAGCCCTGAACGGCCGGACCCTGGACATCGAGCCCGGCCTGCCGCCCCGCCTCCTGGAGGCCCGCCATCCGCTCCTGGCCATGGACCAGGACCGGGCCGTACCCTTGGACATCAAGCTCCAGCCCGGGCAGCGCGCCTTGGTCATCAGCGGCGGCAACGCGGGCGGCAAGACCGTCTGCCTGAAGACCCTGGGGCTCATCGCCCTCATGGGCCTGTCCGGCCTGCCCGTGCCCGTGGGCGTGGGCAGCAGCATCCCGGTCTGGCGCGACATCTTCGTGGTCCTGGGCGACGAGCAGAGCCTGGAGAGCCACGTGAGCACCTTCACGGCCCAGGTGCGCTACCTTTCCCGGGTCTGGGACCAGGTGGACGCGGACACGCTCTTCCTTCTGGATGAATTCGGCGCGGGCACGGACCCCACCCAGGGCGCGGCCCTGGCCCAGGCCGTACTGGACAGCCTGCTGGAGCGCCGCGCCACCGTGATGGTGGCCACCCATTTCCCGGCCCTCAAGGCGCACGCCCTGGCCGCCGAGGGCGTGCGCGCGGCCAGCGTGCTCTTCGACCCGGACACCAAGCGGCCGCTGTTCCGCCTGGCCTACGACCAGGTCGGCGCGAGCATCGCCCTGGAGGTGGCCCGGGAGCACGGCCTGCCCGGGGCCATCCTGGACCGCGCGGCGCAATATCTTTTGCTGGACGGCTCGGACACCACGGCGGTCCTGGACCGGCTCAACGCCCAGGCCGTGGCCCGGGACAAGGAGCTCAGGTCCCTGGCCGACGAACGGGAGCGGCTGCGCCGCAAGCGCGCCGCCCTGGAGGCCGAGTTCGCCCGCGAACGCTCCGGCCTCATGGACGAGATCAAGGCCCAGGCCCAGGCCGTGCTGCACGAGTGGAAGAGCGGCAAGCTCGGCCGCAAGCAGGCCCTGAAGAAGCTCTCCGACGCGCGCGAACGGCTGGTGGACACCGGGGCCCTCGCCGCGGAGGCAACGCCTCCGGCCTTCGGCTGGGACGACCTGCGGCCCGGCCTGACCGTTCGCTACCTCCCCTGGGACCGCCAGGGCTCGGTGCAGGAAAAGGATGAACGCAAGCGCCAAGTCAAGGTGGACCTGGACGGCCTGTCCCTTTGGGTCAAGGAGGCCGACCTGGGCCCCGCGACCCAGGCCGGGACGGTCCAGACGCCGGTCCAGGCATCCGCTCCCTCCGGCCCCACGCAGGTCCTGGACCTTCGCGGCCAGCGCGCCGACGAGGCCCTGCGCCTGCTGGAACGCTTCCTGGACGACGCGCTGCTGCGCGGCACGGGCGGCGTGGAGATCATCCACGGCCGAGGCACCGGAGCCCTGCGCCGCGAAGTGCATGAATTCCTGCGGCAATCCCCGGCCGTGAACGCCTTTGCCCTGGCTCCCGAGGACCGGGGCGGCGACGGCATGACCGAAGTGACGCTCAAGTAGGGACGGACGCATGAATCCGCAGGCCATCCAGGCCATCAAATCCCGGCTCGTCCTCTCGGACGTGGTGCGGCGCTACGTGGACCTGCGGCCCGTCTCGGGACGTTTCATGGGGGCCTGTCCCTTCCACCAGGAAACCAAGCCGTCCATGTCGGTAAACGACGAGGAGGGCTTCTTCTACTGCTTCGGTTGCCAGGCCTCCGGCGACGTGATCGATTTCTACAAGCGGATCAACGGGCTGGAGTTCCGGGAGGCCCTGGAGCAGTTGGCCGCCGAGGCCGGGGTGGACCTGGGCGATCAGCGCGAGGATCCCGAGGCCCAGGAGCGCCAGCGCCGCAAGAAGGTCCTCCTGGACATGCACGAGCAGTCCAGGGAGTTCTTCCGCGCGGCCCTGCGCCGCAACGAGGGCAAGGCCGCGCGCGCCTATCTCGCCCGGCGGGGCATCGAGCCGCGCATCGTGGACGCCTTCGGCCTGGGTTATTCCCCGGACGACTGGCACGGCCTGGACGCCTTTCTCCAGGGCAAGGGCCACGGCCCGGAGCTGGGGGTCGAGGCCGGGCTCCTGTCGAAAAATGAAAAAGGCAATATTTACGATAGGTTCCGTGGAAGACTCATCTTTCCCATTCAGAATTTATCAGGCCGGGTTATTGCCTTTGGCGGCAGAATCATTAGTGAAGGGGAACCGAAGTATCTCAACAGCAGCGACACCCCCATCTATAAAAAGGGAGAACACCTCTACGGATTGTACCAGGCCCGCCAGACCATGACCCGCAGCAAGCGGGCCCTGCTCACCGAGGGCTACATGGACGTGCTCTCCCTGCACCAGTTCGGCTACACCGACGCCTGCGGGGTTCTCGGCACGGCCCTCACCGGTGATCAGGTGCGCCGTCTTGCGGGCTTTTGCTCGCGCGTGGACCTGGTTTTCGACGGCGACAACGCGGGCCGCAAGGCCGCCCTCAAGTCCAGTGAAATGATCCTCCTGCAGGGCGTGGCCTGCCGGGTGATCCTGCTGCCCGAGGGCGAGGACGTGGACAGCGTGCTCCAGAAGGAGGGGCCCGAAGGTTTCGAAAAGTGTCTCAAGGCCGCCAAGGACGGCCTGGCCTTCGCCCTGGAGACCCTGCGCGACCAGTTCGCGCCGAGGGAGACCATGGCCTGGGCCAAGGGTTTTTTCGAAAAGCTCGCGGACGACGGTCTGCGGGCCTATTACCTGCCCCGGCTGGTGTCGGGGCTGGGCGTCTCGGAGGTGGAGCTGCGCCAGGCGCTGGGAACGTCCCAGGCCGGACGCGGGCCCGTCCGGGAGCGCGCGCCGCTGGCCGCCGTGCGGCCCGTGGGCAAGGACGACAAGAACGACCGCGAGTACCTGCGGTTCCCCATCCAGTATCCCGAATACGTTCGGGACTTGGCCGACCGGGGATTTGAACGCGTCCTGACCACGGACTGGGCCCGGGGCCTGTGGGAGAAGATCCGCCTGCACGACGGCCAGGACCTGCTGCCCTGGCTTGAGGAGGGCGAGAAGAAGTTCTGGGCGCGCTGCCGCCAGGAGCGGGCGGAGCACCAGCTCACCGGCGAGACGCTGAAGGAAGAGTGGCTGTACATCTGCGACCGGGTGGCCGAGAGCCATGAGAAGCACGCCAGACGGCAGCTGACGGAAGCGCTGCGGGACGCCCTCCAGGAGGGCGACTCCCGCCAGGCCCAGGAGCATTTGCAGGCCCTGAACGTGTTCCTAGGGAGGGACGATGAACAACATTAAGGACATCCAGCAGATCAAATCCCTGATCGCCAAGGGAAAGAAAAACGGCTTCCTGACCTTCGAAGAAGTCAGCAAGGCGCTGCCCTCGGAGATCAGTTCGCCGGATCAGCTGGAAGAAGTCCATAGCATTTTCGACCAGATGAACATCGTCATCGTGGACACGGAGGAGAGCGGCAAGAAGCTCTCCGCCGAGCCCTCGGAATCCGAGTCCGACGAGCTGGACATCGAGCTCGTCAGCAGCGACGGGGACGACGACGTCTCCGACTACTCCTCGCGCAGCACGGACCCGGTGCGCATGTACCTGCGCGAGATGGGCGCGGTGCCGCTGCTCGACCGCGAGGGCGAGGTGGTCATCGCCAAGAAGATCGAGAACGGCGAGATGGAGGTCCTGTACTCCCTCGTCGAGGTGCCCGTGGCCCTGGAGGAGCTCATCCAGGTGGGCGAGGACCTCAAGAACGGCAAGATCAAGCTCAAGGACGTGGTCAAGACCATCGAGGAGGACGACCCCTCCGAGGACGAGATGAACCAGCGCCAGCGGGTCATCTTCCTCCTGGACGAGATCAAGGGCATCTTCAAGAAAAAGAAGAAGGTCTACGAGAAGCTGGACGCCTGCGCCGAGCTGAACCGCCGGGTCACGGGCGTGCAGAAGGAGATCCTGGGCTTCAAGGAAGAGGTGGTCCAGCGCCTGCGCGACATCAAGCTGGAGAAGACCCTCATCGACCGGATCATCGAGACCGTGGGCGACTACGTGCGGCAGATGCACAACTGCCAGCGCGACCTCTCGGCCTACGTGCTCTCCGTGGGCAAGACCAAGGTCGAGATCGAAACCCTGTTCCGCCAGGTGGACGCCCGGGACGTGAACCCCGTGGTGGCCGCCGACGTGCTCAACATGACCGTGGAGGAGTTCTTCTCCTTCAAGGAGATGCTGGCGGGCAAGCTGGAGATCATGAAGCGGCTCCAGGACAAGTGCTGCCACACGGTGAACGACCTGGAGGAAGTGCTCTGGCGCATCACCCGGGGCAACCAGGCGGCCATGCGGGCCAAGCAGGAGCTCATCCGGGCCAACCTGCGCCTGGTGGTCTCCATCGCCAAGAAATACACCAACCGAGGCCTGCAGTTCCTGGACCTGATCCAGGAGGGCAACATCGGCCTGATGAAGGCCGTGGACAAGTTCGAGTACCAGCGGGGCTACAAGTTCTCGACCTACGCCACCTGGTGGATCCGCCAGGCCATCACCCGGGCCATCGCGGACCAGGCGCGGACCATCCGCATCCCGGTGCACATGATCGAGACCATCAACAAGCTCATCCGCACCTCCCGCTATCTGGTCCAGGAGCTGGGCCGCGACCCCTCGCCGGAGGAAATCGCCGAGCGCATGGACTACCCGGTGGAGAAGGTCAAGAAGGTTCTCAAGATCGCCAAGGAGCCCATCTCGCTGGAGACGCCCATCGGCGACGAGGAAGACTCGAGCCTGGGCGATTTCATCGAGGACAAGAAGGCCGCCGCTCCCGCCGAGGAGGTGGTGTCCACCAAGCTCCAGGAGCAGATCGCCAAGGTTCTCTCGGACCTCACTCCGCGCGAGGAGCAGGTGCTCCGCAAGCGTTTCGGCATCGGCGAGAAGAGCGACCACACCCTGGAAGAGGTCGGCAAGCTCTTCAACGTCACCCGCGAACGCATCCGCCAGATCGAGGCCAAGGCCCTGCGCAAGCTGCGCCACCCCATCCGCAGCGCCCTGCTCAGGTCCTACTTCGAGAGCTAGACACCAGGGGAGGGCGGCCGAGGCCGCCCTCCCTTTTTCGTACCGGGAGCCATCCATGTCCGCCGTCATCTTCACCCTTCTGCCGCTGCTGGCCCTGGGCCTGGATCTGCTCCTGGGCGATCCGGCCCGCCTGCCCCATCCCGTGCGCGGCCTCGGCCTGCTGGCCGAACGCCTGGAGGTCTGGGGACGGCGGCTCATGCCCGGCGGCCTGTTCTTCTGGGGCGGACTGAGCACCCTGGTCCTGGCCGGCGGCGCGGCCGCCCTGGCCCACGACCTTTCGCGCCTGCCCTGGATCGGCTGGCTCCTGGCCCTGTATCTGGCCTGGAGCGGCCTGGCCCTGCGCGGGCTCCTGGATTCCTGCCGCGCCGCGGCCAACCTGCTGGAGCAGGGCGACCTGCCCGGGGCGCGCGCGGCCCTGTCCGGGCTGGTCAGCCGCGAGACCGCGCACCTGGACGCCGACGGCGTGCGCCGGGCCCTGGCCGAGACCGTGAGCGAGAACCTCAACGACGCCTTCGTGGCCCCGTTCTTCTGGCTCTGCCTCCTGGGCCCCGGCGGCCTCTGGTTCCACAAGACCGTGAGCACCCTGGACTCCATGTGGGGCTACCGCGACGAGCGCCACGAACGCCTGGGCAAGTTCCCGGCCCGGCTGGACGACCTGCTGGCCTTCATACCGGCCCGGATCACGGCCCTGGCCCTGATCCTCACCGGCGCGCTCCTGGGGCTGGACTGGCGCGCGGCCAAGGCCCGCGCGGCCTCCGACGCGCGCCTGAGCGAGAGCCCCAACGCGGGCTGGCCCATGAGCGCGGCGGCCTGGCTCTGCGGCGCGCGCATCGGCGGCCCGGCGATCTACTTCGGCGCGGAAAAGGACAAACCCTGGATCGGCCCCGAGGGCGGCTTCTGGGACGCGGACAAGCTGGAGACCCTGTTCCAGCTCTGCCTGCTCACGGCCGCGCTCACGGCCCTGTTCCTGTTCCTCGGGCTCGGCCTGCCGAGCCTGCTCCTCTAGGAGACTTCCTCATGCGCCTGCGCCCCATCACGGACAGCGACCTCCCCGCCCTGGACCGGCTCAACCGCGCCGCCGTGCCCAACGTCAACGACGTGGGGGTCGCCGGACTTCGGCGACTGACCGCCCAGGCCGCCTTCTTCCACTTGGCCGAGGATGATTCCGGCCCGTTGGGCTTCCTCCTGGCCATGACCCCGGAGGCGGACTACGACAGTCCGAACTTCCTCTGGTTCAAGGAACGCTATCCCGACTTCTGCTACATCGACCGCGTGGTGGTTTCCGAAAACGCCCGCCGCCTGGGCGTGGGCTCGGCCCTCTACCAGGCCGTCATCGACTTCTCCGGCGGCCGCGCCCCGGTCCTGACCTGCGAAGTGAACCTGCGGCCGGCCAACCCCGGCTCCCTGGCCTTCCACGAGCGCTTCGGCTTCCGCCAAGTGGGCGCCCAGGACACGGAAAACGGGAAAAAGACCGTCTCGCTCATGATCCGCCCGCTCTGATCCCGCATTCTCCAGCTCGGTATTTTTTTCGTCCACGCCGCATTGTCCGTTTGACGCGCGGCGCGCGGGGCGCGTATAGACTCCAGTATCATCCATGCGAGTCGTCTTCTGGCTGCGCATCGGATTCCGGCTTCACGATCCGGTCCCTCTCTTCAGGCCTCACGGCTTCTTCGGCGCGGCGGGACGCATGCAACGCCTCAGGAGACGCTCCCGTCCGTGCTGTTCAACGGATGCAGACCGTCCGCACGGGACGGATCACGCGTCCACAGCGGCTTTCGACGGCACGGCGCGAAACGTCACCAAGGAGATGCTGGATGAAGATCACCAAGCACAGCTGGCCGGTCCTGATCGTTTCCAAACAGTTCGACGCGCCAACGGACGAGGGATTGCGGCTGCGCGCCCTGGAGGAGGAGCTGGAACAGGTGCAGGAATGTTCCGTCCTGGCCTCCCAGAGCTATGAGGACGCGCTGGAGATGTTCGCCTCGCGCGCCGACCTCGGCGTGGTGGTCATCGACTGGGACATCCAGAAGGAAGACGCCGAGGAGAAGATGCCGCCGGAGGAGCTGCTGGACGGCATCCGCCGCCGCAACCGCGGCGTGCCGGTGGTCCTGCTCACCGAACGCCGGGAGATCGAGAACATCCCCACGGACGTGCTCGGCCGCATCGACGACTGCATCTGGAAGACGGCCGACACCATCGAATTCCTGGCCGGGCGCATCGAAAAGCTCCTGGTGGACTACATCCTCAGCGTGTACCCGAGCTTCTTCGGCATGCTCGTGGAGTACTCCCGGGAATACAAGTACGCTTGGCACACCCCGGGCCACATGGGCGGAGAGGGCTTCCTGAAAAGCCCGGCCGGAGTGGCCATGCACAAATTCTTCGGCGAGAACGTGTTCCGCTCCGACCTCTCCATCTCCGTGCCCGAGCTGGGCTCCCTGCTGGACCACAGCGGGGTGGTGGGCGACGCCGAGCGCAACTCCGCCCGGGTCTTCGGCGCGGACCTGACCTTCTACGTGCTCAACGGCACCTCCAACGTGAACCAGATCATCTGGCGCAGCCAGCTCATCCGGGACGACATCGCCTTCGTGGACCGCAACTGCCACAAGTCCCTGAACTACGCCATGGTCATCACCGAGGCCTATCCGGTCTACATGGTGCCCCGGCGCAACAAGCGCGGCATCATCGGCCCCTGCCGCCTTTCCGAGTTCTCGGCCAAGACCATCCGCAAGAAGATCCAGGACAACAAGCTCATCCCGGCCGAGCTGAAGAAGAACGCCGTGAAGATGTCGGCCCTGACCAACTCCACCTACGACGGCATCTGCTACAACGTCATCAACATCAAGAAGGAGCTCAAGAAGAGCGTCGAGAACCTGCACTTCGACGAGGCCTGGTACGCCTACGCCCGCTTCCACCCCATGTACAAGGACCACTACGGCATGGCCGACGACGAGGTGAACACCGAGCATCCGCCCATCTTCTGCTCCCAGTCCACGCACAAACTGCTCATGGCCTTTTCCCAGGCCTCCATGCTGCACGTGAAGAACGGCAGCCACGTCTCGGTCAACCGGGACGAACTGAACGAGTCGTACATGATGCACGGCTCCACCTCGCCGCAGTACAGCATGATCGCCTCCCTGGACGTGGCCACCAAGATGATGGACGACAGCGGCGAAATCATCATCAGCGACACCATCCTGGAGGCCGTGCACATCCGCCGCAAGGTGGCCCGGATCACCAAGGAGATGCGCAAGGCGGGCGAGTGGTTCTTCGACATGTGGCAGCCGCGCAAGGTCATCTACAACGGCAAGCCCTGCGACTTCGAGAACGTCCCGGCGGAATACCTGGCCGGGAACCAGCAGCCCTGGATCTTCAGCCCCAAGGACGACTGGCACGGGTTCGAGGACATGGAGGAGAACTACGCCATGCTCGACCCCATCAAGCTCACCTTCACCACGCCCGGCCTGGACGAGAAGGGCGGCATGAGCGAGGAGGGCATTCCCGCGGCCATCGTCACCAACTACCTGATCCGCCACCGCATCGTCTGCGAGAAGACGGACTACTATTCCTTCCTGCTGCTGAACTCCATGGGCACCACCAAGGCCAAGCAGGGGGCCCTGCTGTCCGGGCTGCTCAAGTTCAAGGACCTCTATGACGACAACGCCCCCCTGGAGATGGTCCTGCCCGAGCTGACGCGCGACAATCCCTGCTACCGGGGCGTCGGACTCAGGGACCACTGCAACGCCATCCACCGCCACATCCGCGACCACAAGCTCCTGGACAAGATGCAGGCCGCCTTCCAGGTCATCCCGGACCAGGCCATGAAGCCCGCCGACGCCTATCACGCGGTGGTGCGCAAGAACGTGGAGTACGTGGAGCTCAAGGACATGCGCGACCGCGTCCCGGCGGTCATGACCGTGCCCTATCCCCCGGGCATCCCGGTCATGATGGGCGGCGAGATCATGAACAAGAAGGCCGCGCCCATCTTCGACTACCTCCTGGCGCGCCAGGACTTCGAGAACCTCTTCCCGGGATACGAGAGCGACATCCACGGGGTGGAGCGGATCGAACGCGGCGGCAAGAAGTACTTCACCATCATGTGCGTGAAGAAGGGCTGATTCCCCGGATCGCCGGGCCTCTCAACATCCCAAGCGCGAAAGGGGAGTGACGCATGGCCGCCGACAGCAGCCACAAGATGGGCCTCATCGCCTGTATCGCCGTGGTGGCGGGCAACATGATGGGTTCCGGCATCGCCTTGCTGCCCGCGAACCTCGCCGCCATCGGCAGCATCACCGTGATCGGCTGGGCCGTCGCCCTGGTGGGGGCCCTGGCCCTGGCCTACGTCTTCTCCCGCCTGGGCATGGAGGATCCCCAGGAGGGCGGCCCCATCGCCTATTCCGGCGAGGTCTCGCCGGTGCTCGGCTACCAGGCGGGCCTGCTCTATTACCACGCCAACTGGATCGGCAACCTGGCCATCGCCATCACCGGGGTGGACTACCTCTCGGTGTTCTTCCCGGCCCTGGAGCACCCGCTGACGGCCGGAGTCACCTCCATCGCCCTCATCTGGCTCTTCACCGGCATCAACATCCTGGGCGCGGCCTGGATCGGCCGCCTCGTCTCCATCGGGGTGGTGCTGCTCCTCATCCCGGTGGTGCTCACCGGAACCCTGGGCTGGCTCTTCTTCGACCCGACCCTGTTCCAGGCCAACTGGATCGTGGGCGGCAAGCCCCCGGGCGAGGCGGTCATGGCCGCCGTGCTGCTCTGCATCTGGAGCTTCATCGGCATCGAGAGCGCCTCGGTGAACACCGCCGTGGTGGACAACCCCAAACGCAACATCCCGCTCTCGACCATGATCGGCGCGGCCCTGGCCGGGCTGGTCTACCTCCTCTCCTGCTCGGCCATCTCGGGCATGTTCCCGGCGGCGGAAATGGCCGCCTCGGGCGCGCCGTTCTCCCTGGCCATGGGCCACATCTGCGCCAAGCTGCCCTTCGCGGGTCTGATCTCCAAGGCCGTCTCGGCGGTCACGGCCTTCGCCTGCCTCGCCTCCCTGGGCTCCTGGATGATGCTCGTCTCCCAGGCGGGCTGCCGCGCGGCCCAGGACGGCACGCTCCCGGCGATCTTCGGCCGCCGGAACCACAAGAACGTGCCAGTGGCCGGGCTGGTCCTGGCCTCGGTCATGATGACCATCCTGCTCGCGCTGCTCATGCTCGTGTCCAAGGACGGCGACACCCAGACCCTGTTCGGCGAGATCTGCGACATCGCGGTGCTCCTGACCCTGCCGCCATACTTCTACTCCTCCCTCAACCTGCTGCGGCGCTACGGCCTGGCCAACGCCCGGGCCCTGCTCCAGGTGGGCTCGGCCCTGATCGCCTGCGTCTTCTGCCTCATCGCCCTGGCCGGGGCCGCCAAGGCGGCGCTCACCGGCTGCCTGGTGGTCATGCTCTGTTCCTTCATCTTCTACGTGGGCAAGGACCGCTCGGACTACGAGCGCAAGACCCTGGCCCAGCGCGGCGGCCCGGCCTCCTGACCCGCGCGGCGCGCAAAAAAGCCCCGGTTCCAAGACGGAACCGGGGCTTTCGCGTCGTGTCCGGCGGAGAGCTACTTCTTGCCCAGCTCCACGCTGCGCAGGTAGGACTCGCGGGCCGCGTCGGCGATGTTGCCCTTCACGCCCGTGCGGTCCATGTGCAGCACGCCCCGGATGGTCGTGCCCGCGGGCGAGCAGACCATGTCCGTGAGTTCGCCCAGGTGCCGTCCGTCCTCGCCGGCCAGCTTGGCCGAACCGGCGAACAGGCCCTGGACCATCTGCACGGCCTGGGCCCGGGGCAGGCCGAGGTTCACGGCCGCGTCGGCCAGGGCCTGCATGAAGTAGAAGACATAGGCCGGGCCGGAGCCGATCACCGCCGTGAAGGCGTCGAAGAGCTTCTCAGCCAGGACGTGCACCTGTCCCAGGCTGGTGAACAGCCCGGACAGGAACTCCCGCTGGGCCTTCTTCAGGCCCGGGTCGTCCAGGCAGAGGGCGAAGACGCCCTCGCCCACCAGGGCGGGCGTGTTCGGCATGACCCGCGCCACGGGGCATTTGGCGCCGCTCAGCTCCTTGAGCCGGGCCACGGTGAGCCCGGCGGCGATGGAGACGAGGCAGCGGGTCTTGCCCAGGGCCGGACCGGCCTCCTGGAGCACTTCCGGGGCCTGCTGCGGCTTCACGGCCAGGACCACGTAGTCGCTGGCCCGCACCAGCTCCTTCACCGAGGCGGCGGACTTCAGGCCGCACTCCTTGCCCAGGGCCTTGAGCCGGGCCGCGTCCAGGTCCAGGCCAAGGAGCTTCACGTCCTTGCGTCGAGCCAGGCCGCGAATGATCGCCGTGCCCATGTTGCCCACGCCGATGAAGCCGACGGTGGCCATGTCAGCCCACCATCTCCAGGCGGCTGAAGAAGTAGGCCACCTCGGTCTTGGCCGTGTCCGGGCCGTCGGAGCCGTGGCAGGCGTTGGCCTCGATGCTCTTGCCGAAACGCTTGCGGATGGTGCCCTCGGCGGCCTTGGCCGGGTCCGTGGCGCCCATGAGCTCGCGGTAGCGGGCGATGGCGTTGTCGCCCTCCAGGACGGAGACGACCACCGGGCCGGAAATCATGTAGTTCACCAAATCCTTGAAGAAGGGGCGCTCGCGGTGCACGGCGTAGAAGCCCTCGGCCTGCTCGCGGGTGAGCCGGATCATCTTCATGGCCTTGATCTTGAGGCCCGCGTCGATGATCATCTGGAGGACGGAGCCGGCCTGTCCGGCCTCGACGGCGTCGGGCTTGACGATGGAAAAGGTCAGTTCACTCATGAAAGTCTCCTTCGTGTTCGATTGATGTACATGGTTTCCCGGCCGCCGCCAACACCTTCCGGCGTTCAGACCAGCAGCGCCCGGTCCGAGGTGAACTCCTCCCCGCGCACCTCGGCGAAGCGCGCGAGCAGGTCCTCCACCCGCAGATTCCGTTTCTCATCGCCCCGGATGTCCAGGACGATCTCGCCGCGATGGAACATGACCAGCCGGTGGCCCAGCCCGATGGCCTGGCGCATGTTGTGCGTGACCATGAGCGTGCTCAGGCCCAACTCCTCCACCAACCGCGCGGTGAGGTCCAGGATCTGGGCGGCGGTCTTGGGGTCCAGGGCGGCGGTGTGCTCGTCCAGGAGGAGCAGCCGGGGCCGGACCAGCACGGACATGAGCATGGTCAGGGCCTGGCGCTGGCCGCCGGAAAGCAGCCCGGCCGGATCGCGCAGGCGATTCTCCAGACCCAGGCCGAGCCGCGACAACCGCTCCCGGAACAGCTCCCGGTCGCGGCGGCGCACCCCGGGCCCCAGGCCGCGCGGTTGCCCGCGCTTGAGCGCCAGGGCGAGATTCTGTTCAATGGTGGCCCCGGGGCAGGTGCCCTGGGAGGGGTCCTGGAAGACCCGGCCGATGAGCGCGGCGCGCCGCCACTCGGGCCAGGTCGTCACGTCCGTGTCGCCGATGGCCACGCGGCCCGCGTCCACGGGAAAGACCCCGGCCACGGCGTTGAGAAAGGTGGACTTGCCCGCGCCGTTGGAGCCGATGACCGTGACGAACTCGCCCTCGTCCAGGCGCAGGTCCACCCCGTTCAGGGCCCGGACCTCGTTGGGACCGCCCTTGAAGAATGTCTTGGCGATGCCCTCGGCGCGCAGCATCAGGAAAACACCTTGACCTTCATGCGCGGCGCGGTCAGGGCCAGGACCACGAGCAGGGCGGTGATCAGGTTCAGGTCGCTCGGAGTCACGGAAAAGGGGCCGAGCTTGAGCCCCAGGGCCAGGGCGATGGCCAGGCGGTAGAGCAGGGAGCCCAGGATGGCCGCCAGCACGGCCCGGGCCACGGAACGCCGTCCGAACACGGTCTCGCCGAGGATCACCGAGGCCAGCCCGGCCACGATGGTGCCCACGCCCATGTTCACGTCCGCGCCGCCCTGGTTCTGGGCCACCAGGGCCCCGGACATGGCGGTCAGGGCGTTGGACAGGCCCAGGCCGAGGATGATGGTGCCGCCGGTGTTCACGCCCAAGGCCCGGATCATGCGCGGGTTGTCGCCCGTGGCCAGCAGGGCCAAGCCCAGCTCGGTGCGCAGGAACCAGATCAGGACCACGGCCGCGAAGGCGGTCACGAGGCCGAAGAGCAGGGGCGTGGACAGATACTGCGGCAGGCCGCTGGCCGTGGTGAAGAGGTCCACCAGGGTGGGCTTGCCGAGCAGGGTCAGGTTCGGCCGCCCCATGATCCGCAGGTTCACGGAGTAGAGCGCGATCATGGTCAGGATCGAGGCCAGCAGGTGCAGGATGCGCAGGCGGGTGTTCAGGAAGCCCGTCACGGCCCCGGCCAGGAAACCCGCGCCGCAGGCCAGGACCAGGGACAGGGCCGGATGCACCCCGGCGTCGATGGCCACGGCCGAGACGGCCGCCCCCAGGGGCAGGCTGCCGTCCACGGTGAGGTCCGGGAAGTCCAGGACCCGGAAGGTCAGATAGACGCCCAGGACCATGAGCCCGAAGGCGAAGCCCTGTTCCAGGGCGCCGAAGAAAGCGTACGAGGTCATGGGCGGATGCGGTTCCTGAATAGAGTGCGTCGGCGTTGACGGCGGCTGTACACCGAAACGCGGCGCAAGGCAAATTCCAGGGCCGGGGACCGGCTCAGGGGATGATCTTGTCCGCCCGCTTGAGCACGCTCTCGGGCAGGGTCAGGCCCATGCGCGCGGCCGCGCCCTTGTTCACGTGCAGGGCCAGGTCGCGGATGGTCTCCACGGGCATCTCGCCCGGCTTCTTCCCGTCCTTGAGGATGGCCGCGGCCATGTCCGCGGTCTGCTCGCCCATCTTGCGGTAGTCCACGGCCAGGGCCGCCACGGTGCCCCGGGCCACGGAGTCCGTGTCCCCGGAGAAGAAGGGCAGGCGGTTCTGCTCGCAGACCTTGATGGCCCCCTCCAGGGCCGAGACCACCGTGTTGTCCACGGGCACGTAGACCGCGTCCACCCGGCCCACGAGGCTCTTGGCCGCCTGGTACACGGCGGCGGAGTTGGCGGCCGTGGCCTCCTCCAGGGCGACCCCGGCCTTGGCGCACTCGTCCTTGAGCAGGTTCACCAGGACGACGGAGTTGGGCTCGCCCGCGTTGTAGAGCACGCCCAGGCGCTTGATGCCGGGCACGCATTCCTTGATCAGGGCCACGTGGCGGTCCATGGGGCTCATGTCGGTCATGCCGGTGACGTTCCCGCCGGGCGCGGACAGGCTCTTCACCAGCCCGGCGGCCAGGGGATCGGTGACGCCGGTGAAGACGATGGGCTTGTCCTTGATCTTCTGGACCACGGCCTGGGCCGAGGGCGTGGTGATGGCCAGGATGAGGTCCGGGTTCTCGCCCTGGACCTGGCTGGCGATCTGGACGTTGGTGGCCATGTTGCCCTGGGCGATGTGCACCGAGGGCTCGACCTTGAGACCCAGGGCCTTGAGGCGGTCCAGGAAGCCCAGGCGCATGGCGTCCAGGGACGGATGCTCCACGATCTGGGTCACGGAGACGTGGCGGACCTTATCCTGGGCCAGGCACGGCGCGGCCCAGAGCAGGGCGGCCAGAATGACGAGAAGAAGACGGCGCATGGGAGCCCTCCGGTTGGATTCGCTCGGCGCATGAAGCCGCATTTGCGGCCCGACGTCAAGGGGGGCGACGGAAACCGGACGGCTCCCGCCCGGTCGAGCTGACTAGAAACGAATGGGTTCTTCCTTGATGACCTGGAAGGCCTTGTTGCCCTTGACCCGGCCCGGGATGCCGTAGAACTTGCGCACACTTTCGATCTCGGCCTCCAGGAGGTCGTCCTCGTCGGTGTCGAGCAGGAGGATGTCGCCCACCTGGAGCTGGAGGAGCTGGCGGCCGGTGATCTTGGTCCGGCCCAGGCGCACGAGCATGTCCACCGGGGTCTCCATGAGCCGCTCCTTGAAGCGGCTGATCCAGGCGTGGTCCACCTCCAGGCGTTCGGACTGGAAGGAGGCGTGCAGCTTGGCCCGGATGGGCTCCATGGTGGCGTAGGGCAGGCAGCAGATGAGCGAGCCGATGGCGTTCTCCAGCTCGACCTCGAAGGTGATCACGATGACCACGTCGCTGGGCGGGACGATGGCCGCGAACTGGGGGTTCACCTCCGAGCGGATCATCTCGATGTGCACTTCATGCACCGGCTTCCAGGAATCCTCCATGTTGGAGAGGGCGATCTTGACCACCCGGTCCACGATGGCCTGCTCGATGGGCGTGAAGTCGCGGCCCTCGACCTTGGGCTGGCTGCCCGCGCCGCCGAAAAAGTTCTCCACCAGGGCGAAGACCAGGCGCGAGTCCACCACGAGGAGCGCGTTGCCGCGCAGGGGCTCCATCTTGAAGATGGAGATGCTCGTGGGCACGGGCAGGGAGCGCATGAAGTCCCCGAACTTGGACATGTCGATGGAGATCGGGTTGATGTCCACGCGCTTGCGCATGGTGTTGGCCAGGGCGTTGGTATAGAGGCGGGCGAAGCGGTCGTTGACGATCTCGAGGACCGGCATGCGGCCGCGGATGATGCGGTCCTGGTTGGCGAGGTCGAAGGAGACGACGCCGGAGTCGTCCTCCGGCAGGTCGGACTCCGTCTCGACGTCACCTCCGGAGAGGCCCCGCAACAACGCATCTACTTCATCCTGTTCGAGAATCTTGCTCATGGTTCGGTTTCGATCCTTGCGGGTTGCTGTCCGTTTCCCGCCGACGCGTCAAAAAAACCGGCCGCGCCGACCCCTTGGCGCGGAAATAAAGCAAGAAGCGGGCCAAGAAGTCCTGGTTGTCGAACTGTTCCGGAAACATAGCCCGGCGGGGCCGGGAAGGCAAGGCCGCCCTAGCGCAGACCGGAAAGCGGGACCACGGAGATGCGGCCGTCGCGGTCCTTGGCCCACTGGGAAAGGGCTTCCAGGGTCTCGGGGTGGGGGTGGCCGATGGCGATGGCCCGGCCGGCGCGGCGGGCAAGGGATTCCGTCAGCCGGAGCTGGTGCAGGATGGCCTGCACGTTGCGTTCGTTGTCCAGGAACACGTCGCGCTTGAAGGCCCGCAGCCCCGCGCGTCGGGCCTCGGCGGCGCCCACGCTGCGCGGCGAGGTCACGCTGTCCAGGTAGAACAGCCCGCGTTCGGCCAGCACGTCCATGACCGCATCCATGCCCGGGGCGGACTCGGTGAAGCGCGAGCCCATGTGGTTGTTGATGCCCACGGCCTCGGGCAGCTTGTCCAGGTTGCGGCGCAGGGTCTGGCGCACCTCCTCGGGGTCCATGCTCACGTAGAGGGCCTGGGGGCCGGGGTTGATCCCGGGCCAGCCCTTGGGCTGCATGGGCACGTGGGCCAGGATTTCCCGGCCGTTCTTGCGGCCCACGGCCGCCGTCTCGCGGGTCTGTCCGGCGTTGGGCCAGATGGAGAAGGTCACGGGGAAGGGCAGCCGGGCCAGGGAGCGGGCGAATTCCGCGTGCTCGCCCATGTCGTCGATGACGATGGTCAGCTTGGGCCCGGGCACGCTGGGTGGCGGCGGCAGTTTTTCCTTCTCCTTGATCCCGTCCACGTGCAGTTCATGCGTCAGCACCCCGTCGATGCTCACCGTCACGAGCCCGGCCGAGCCTTCGCCCACCTGGGCCTCGGGCAGGCGCGCGGCCAGAGTCGAGCGGAAGGCGTCGAGGAACTCGGTCCGTTTGGCGCCCACGTTCAGGCGCAGGGACTGGAAGTGGTAGTCCTCCTCGCCCTGGTGGCGGACCTGGGCGTCCAGCAGCTGCATGGACACCGTGCCGCCCCCGAGGGAGCGCAGGCTCTCCAGCAGGGCCAGGTCGGCCTGCTTGACCTTGTCCTCCAGGTCCCGGACGGCGGTCTCCTCGTAGAGGATGGTCGGAGAACGCCGGTCGTCGGCCGGAGGGGGCGTGGGCTGGGGCTCGGGGGCACGGAAGAAGAACAGCCAGAGGACAAGCGAGAGCAGCGCCGCCGCGCCCACCGCCGCGAGGGTAAAAGGAATCGGGCGCGTCAGCCGGGAAAGAATCCCGGCCCGCGCCCGTTCCTGTTGCTGTTCGTCCAGTTCCGGGGTCGGTTCGTCCATGCCGGAGCGGTTCGCCTAGCGGATCTGCCTGATGGTCGGCAGTTTCTTGACCAGTTCGAGAGCCAGGCGCAGTTGGTTGTCGCGGCCCAGCATCTCTCCGGCCTCCTTGCTCGTCTCGGAGCCCTTGTTCTTGCCGCCGCCGTTGTTCTGCAGGTGGCGGGAGAGGTCCTGTTCGCGCAGGGTGAAGCGGTCGTCGGCGTTCTTGTCCTCTTCGGTCGGGACGAAGGGCACCTCCAGGTCCGGCACGATGCCCTCGGCCTGGATGGAGCGGCCGTTGGGCGTGTAGTAGAGCGCCGTGGTGAGCTTGATGCCCGTGCCGTCGGAAAGCGGGATCACGGTCTGCACCGACCCCTTGCCGAAGGAGCGCTCGCCCAGGAGCAGGGCGCGCTTGTGGTCCTGCAGGGCGCCGGCCACGATCTCGGAGGCCGAGGCCGAGCCGGGGTTGATGAGCGTGACCATGGGCGCGGCCACGTCCTCGGAGCCGCGGGTGGCCGGGAAGTCCTTGCGCTGGCTGGCGTCGCGGCCCTGGATGTAGACCACGAGGCCGTCGGAGAGGAAGGCGTCGGCCACGGACACGGCCTGGTCCAGCAGGCCGCCGGGGTTGTTGCGCAGGTCGAGGACCAGACCCTTGATCTCCTTCTTGGCCTTGTATTCCTTGAGCTTGTCCAGCATGTCGCGAGTGGTGTTCTCGTTGAAGCGCGTCAGGCGCACGTAGAGATAGCCGGACTCCAGCTCCTGGGTCTTCACGCTGTGGATCGGGATGGTGCCGCGCACGATGGGCACCGTGACCGGCTTGTTCGAACCCTTGTGCAGGATCACCAGCTTCACCGTGCTGCCCTTGGCGCCGCGGATGCGCTTCACGGCCTCGGTGAGGGTGATGTCCTGAGTGGCCTGGCCGTCGATCTCCAGGATGATGTCGCCGCTCTTCAGGCCTGCCTTGTCCGCCGGAGTGTCCTCAATGGGCGAGATGACCGTGAGGCGGCCCTGCTCAAGGGAAATCTCGATGCCGATGCCGGAGAACTCCCCGCTGGTGCTGATCTGGATGTCCTTGAAGTCGTCCTTGTTCAGGTACGTGGAGTGCGGGTCCAGCTGTTCGAGCATGCCCTTGATGGCGTCCTCGATGAGCGTGGAGCGGGGGATGTCCTGGACATAGTGGTTCTCCACGATGTCCATGACCTGGCTGAAACGCTTCAGGGCTTCGAAGGAATTGTCGCCCACGGCCTGGCTGGTGAGCGGGGCCGCGGCGAGGACGAACAGGAGCAGCAGGGTGCCGATCCAGAGAAAAGCGCGCATACGATGTATCCTCCCGGGAGGCCGGAAAGAGCCGGCGGGGTTATGACGCGGCGTTCAGCCACGCGTCCGGATTAATGGGTTTCTGGTGAAAACGCAATTCAAAATAGAGCCCGGGGCCCTTGGCGTCCGGGTAATACCCGGCCGAGCCCACGGTTTCGTCCTTTTCCACCTCCTGCCCGGGGCGCAGGTCGGATTCGGCCAGGAAGGCATACAGGCTGTAGTAATCGTCGCCGTGGTAGAGGATGACCACCCGGCCGAAGCCGCGCAGCACGTCGTTGTGCACCACCTTGCCCCAGAACACGGCCCGCACCGGCGTGCCCGAGTTCAGGCTCAGGCCCAGGCCGTTGCGCGGGGGCCGGGCCGAGGGGTCGAAGCGGGCCACGGCGACGCCCCTGGCGGGCCGGGGCAGCTTGCCCTTGTAGCTCTCGAAGCGCCGCCCGCCCACCGGGCCCTCCTGGTAGCGCAGCTCCGTGATGGTCTGGAGGATGGCCGCCAGTTCGGTTTCCAAGTCCCGGCGCTCGTCGCGCACCTGGGCCAGGACGCGGCGCAGTTCCAGGCGCTCGCGCAGGAGCCCGTCCTTGGCCGCGTTCACCTGGGCCAGCTGGGCCTCGGCCTCGGCGGCCAGGCGCTTCTGGCGCTCCAGGTTGGCGGCGATGCGCAGTTGGGCCTGCCGGGCCTCCTCCAGCTTGCCGCGGGTGGCGGCGTAGACGTGGCTCATCCAGGTGAAGCGACGGTCCAGGGCCTCCCAGGACGACAGGCCCTGGAACCGGCTCTGGAGATTCTTCACGTGCACGGGCCAGACGCCCTGGAGCAGGCGCTTCAGGTCGGCCACGATGGCGGCCTTGCGGGCGCTCAGCGCGGCGTGCTCCTCGCGGGTCTTGCGCTCCTCGGCGCGGATGGCCTCCAGCTTGCGCTCCCGGTTCGCGATTTCCTTCTCCGCGACGCGCACGCGGCCCTCGATGGCGGCGATCTTGCCGCCCAGATCCTTTTCCCGCGCGGCCAGGCGGGCCACCTCCTCGCGGGTCCGCTCGGCCTGCTCCTCGTGGCGGCGCAGGCCGTCGTCGGCCTCCTGGGCCAGGACCGGCTGGAGGGACAGCAGCAGGCAGAGCAGGGCGAACAGGGCCCTTCGGGGCATCAACGGGCCTCCAGGAAGGACGCCAGGGGACAGCCGCCCTCGCAGCGGGGGGTCTTCTTCACGCACCACTGCTTGGCCGTGCGCACGATGAGCGCGTGGTATTCGTTGTACAGGGCCACGTCCCGGGGCAGGGCGTCCATGAACAGGGCCTGGATATCGTGGTAGCAGCTCTCCTCGGGGATCAGGCCGTGGCGCGAAAAGATGCGCTGGGTGTAGGCGTCGACCACGAACACCGGGGCGTTCAGGGCATAGAGCAGGATGGAGTCCGCGGTTTCCGGGCCGATGCCCTTGACCGTCAGAAGGCGCTCCCGCAGCCCGGCGTGCTCGCGCTGGGCCAGGGCCTCCATGCTGAGCCCGGCCTCCCGCTTGAGAAAGTCGAGGAAATTCCGCAGCCGCACGGCCTTGAGCCGGAAATAGCCCGCCGGACGCAGGCACTCCTCCAGCCGCTCTTGGGACAGGCGGGAGAGGGCCTTGGGTTCCAGGGCCCCCTCGTTCTTGAGGTTGGCGATGGCCTTCTCCACGTTCACCCAGTTGGTGTTCTGGGTCAGGATGGCGCCCACGGCCACCTCGAACGGCGTTTCGCCCGGCCACCAGTTGCTCGGGCCCAGGGCCGCGAGCATGGCGTGGTGGATGTTCAGAAGCAGGTTGAGCCGCTTCACCGGCCCGCCCCGGCATAGGTCAGGGAGGCCCACTCGCCGGAGACCTGCCGCCCGGCCTCGCCCAGCCCCAGGGCCTCGTAGGCGGCGGCCACGGCATCGGCCTGTTCCTCCAGGATGCCGGAGAGCACCAGGGACCCGCCGGGGGCCAGCCGGGAGACGATGGCCGGGGCCATGCCGATGAGCGGGCCGGAGAGGATGTTGGCCACGATGAGGTCGAAGCGCACGTCCCGCTCCACGGCGTCGATGCTGCCCACGGCCAGGGAAAGCCGGTCGGCCACGCCGTTGCGGGCCGCGTTCTCCACGGCGCACTCCACGGCCAGGGGGTCGATGTCCAGGCCCACGCCGGTCATGCCCAGGCGGCAGAGGGCGATGGCCAGGATGCCCGAGCCCGTGCCCAGGTCCAGGAAATGCTTGTCCATCCAGGCCGCGCCGTCGCCCAGGATGGTGGACAGCCCCTCCAGGCAGAGGGCCGTGGTGGGGTGGTGGCCCGTGCCGAAGGCCATTTTGGGCTCGATGATCACCGGAGTCAGGTCCGGATTGGCCTTGTCCGCCAGCCAGGGCGGCAGGATCTCGAAGCGCTCGCCGCATTCCAGGGGCACGAAGAACTCCATCCAGGCCCGGCCCCAGTCCTCTTCCTCGCGGCCCTGGACCTGGACCCCGGCCTGGGGCCAGCGATTCGAGACGGCATCGGCCACGGCGCGTCCGGCCGGGGTGTCCTCCACGAACACGCTGAAGGCCGTCCGGTCCCCGTCCTGGTCCTCCTGCCAACCGTGCGGCACGTTCTCGGCCAGAAAGGCCTGGCAGGCGTCGATTTCGTTTTCGGGAAGCGTGAAGCGGATCTGCAGGAGATCGGTCATGTTCGATGTTCCTCGTTCTCGGACCTGGAAAAACCGGGGGCCGGTCGTCCCGGCCCCCGGTGGGTTTGCGATGCCGACCCGGTGCTCAGACCTGGTCGTCGATGATGGAGCCCTTGCCGGTGTAGGAGAATCCCTGCACCGAGGCGGCGAAGCGCCGGTCTTCCTCGGCGGTCCGGGCCTCGGGGATGCGCAGGGCCTTCTGGACCTCGGCCGCCTCGGCCTGGGCCTTGTCCGCGTCCCGCCGGCGCCGGACGCTTTCGTCGGAGGACACGCCGCCAACGCCCATCGTCATCCTTCTCCCGTTCTTCGCCAAGGCTATAACCTCGGCCCGCCGGGGTCAAGCGCGGCCGAGAATCCCGTCCAGGGCCGCCAGGAAGGCGCTCAGGTCCTCCCGGGCGATGGTCAGGGGCGGCACGAGGCGCAACACCTTCTCATGGGTCAGGTTGCAGACGAACCCGGCGTCCAGCAGGGCCCGCCAGACGTCCTGGCCGGGCGCGGCCAGCTCGATGCCGAGCAGGAGGCCCAGGCCGCGCACGTGGACGATCTTGTCCGGGTGCTTGGTCAGAAGCTTGCGGGCCTCCTCCTGGAAGAACGCGCCCAGTTCGGCCGCGCGCTCCACCAGCCGCTCCTCGCGGATGATGTCGATGGTCTTCGCGGCCACGGCGGAGAGCACGCCCCCGCCGCCGAAGGTGCTGGCGTGGGCGCCGGGCTCGAAGCCCCGGGCCGCCTCGTCCGTGGCCATCACCGCGCCCATGGGCAGGCCGTTGGCCAGGCCCTTGGCCGTGGTGAAGATGTCCGGCGCGAGGCCGAAGTGCTCGTGGGCCCAGAAACGGCCGGTGCGGCCCATGCCGGTCTGGACCTCGTCCACGATGATCAGGAAGTCCTTTTCCCGGCGCAGGGCCAGCAGGGCGTCCACGTACTCGGCGGGCAGGGGGCGGACGCCGCCCTCGCCCTGGATCATCTCGACCATCACCGCGGCGGTGTTCTCGTTCACGGCCGCGCGCAGGGCGCAGACGTCGCCGAAGGGCACGCTGCGGAAGCCCTCGGGCAGGGGGCCGAAGCCGTCCTTGATCTTGCCGGTCTGGGCCGTGGCGGTGAGCGTGGCCAGGGTCCGGCCGTGGAACGAGCCCTCCAGGGTCAGGATGTCCCGGGCCGCCGAGCCCCGGACCCTGGCCATGTAGCGGCGGGCCAGCTTGATGGCGCCCTCGTTGGCCTCGGCCCCGGAGTTGCAAAGGAAGACCTTGTCGGCCTGGCAGGTGGCGAGCAGCTTCTCGGCCAACACGACCTGCTCTTCCTGGTAGAAGAGGTTGCTCACGTGCACGAGCTTTTCGGCCTGCTCGGCCATGACCTGGGCCAGTTCGGGGCGGCAGTGCCCCAGGCCGCAGACGGCGATGCCCGCCAGCAGGTCCACGTATTCCTTGCCGTCGAAGTCATAGAGCCGCGCGCCCTTGGCCCTGGCGATGGCCAGGGGATAGCGGCCGTAAGTCCGCATGAGGACCTTTTCGTTCCGTTCCTTGATGCTCTCGTATGTGGCGCTCATGATGTTCCTCACTTGTGTCCGGTGTGTCCGAATCCTCCGGCCCCGCGATCCGTTTCCGAGAGGTCCCGCGCGGGCAGGATGCGGGCCTGGAAGCAGGGCAGGAAGACGAGCTGGGCGATGCGCTGCCCGCGCTCGATTCGTCGGACCTCACCAGAGGTGTTGAGGAGCCAGACCACGATCTCGCCCCGGTAGTCCGGGTCGATGACGCCCACGCCCTGGGCCACGGTCATGCCGTCCTTGGCGCCCAGGCCGCTGCGTGAGAAGACGAAGCCGGCAACGTCCGGCTGGAGGATTTCGATGGCCACGCCCGTGGGCACGGCCAGGCGCCCTCCGGGTTCGACGGCGGCCTCGGGGACGTCCAGGCAGGCGCGCAGGTCCAGACCGGCGGAGAAGGGCGTGGCGTAGGCCAGGCCCGCTTCCTCGGCCAACTGGCGGAGATATTTCACCTTCACGGTCAGTTCGGCATGATTCGGCTGCATGGGGCTCCCATCTTCGGTTCGGAATTTGATTACATGCTCCCGTTGGCCCCGGTCTGTCAATGCGGACGGTCGGTTCCTTTATTATGACGGCGTCGTGACTTGCCATTCCCGACCCGAGCCGCTATGACTCAAGAATCGGTGTTCTCCCGACGTCCTTTACCGTAAGGAGCCCCGCATGCAACCGTTGCGCATCTACAGCGTCGTCTCCAAGCTGCCGCCCAAGCTCGAGGCCATGTGGGACCTCGCCTACAACCTTTTCTTCGCCTGGAACGACCGCATCCTGAACCTCTTCGCCTCCATCGACCACGAACTCTGGCGCCGCTGCCAGGAGAACCCCGTCGCCTTCCTGAACAACATCCCCCAGAAGACCCTGGAGGAACTGTCCCGCGACGACTTCTTCCTCTCCCGCCTGGAGGACGCCAAAAAGGCTCTGGACCAGTATGTCTCCCGCAAGCCCACGGCCTACACCTTTCCCGAAAACAAGAACCACGCCCCGGTGGTGGCCTACTTCAGCCTGGAGTACGGCATCACCCTGAGCCTGCCGATCTACTCCGGCGGCCTGGGCATTCTCGCGGGCGACCACCTCAAGTCCGCCAGCGACCTGAACATCCCCCTGGTGGGCGTGGGTCTGCTCTACCGCGAGGGCTACTTCCGCCAGTACATGACCCCGGACGGCTGGCAGCAGGAACGCTATCCCGAGAACGACTTCAACCAGATGCCGGTCCATCCCGTGCGCACCAAGGACGGCGAGCAGGTGAGCATCATCGTGGACCTGGCCGGACAGCCGCTCACCGCGCGCATCTGGGAGGCCAGGGTGGGCCGCATCCGGCTCTTCCTCCTGGACACCTACGTGCCGGAGAACCCGGAGCACTTCCGCCAGATCACCTCCAGCCTCTATGGCGGCAACCTGGAGATGCGCCTCTGGCAGGAGATCCTGCTCGGCATCGGCGGCATCAGGGCGCTCACGGCCCTGGGCCTGGAACCCAAGGTCATCCACATGAACGAGGGCCACTCGGCCTTCGCCGGGCTGGAGCGCATCCGGGTCTTCATGCAGGAGAAGAACCTGCCCTTCGAGGCGGCCGGGGAGTTGGCGGCCTCGTCCTCGGTGTTCACCACCCACACCCCCGTTCCCGCCGGAAACGACCGCTTCCCGGCGGACCTCATGCGGCCCTATTTCGAGGGCTACGTCCGCAACCTCGGCCTGGCCTACAAGGTCTTCCTGGCCCTGGGCCGCGAGGACCCGCGCGACGACAACGAGCCCTTCTGCATGACCGTCCTGGCCCTCAAGCTCTCGCGCTTCAACAACGGCGTGAGCAAGCTGCACGGCAAGGTCTCGCGCAACATGTGGAAAAAGGTCTGGCCCCAGTATCCCGAGGAGGACGTGCCCATCGGGGCCATCACCAACGGCGTGCACATGCCCACCTGGGTGGCCAAGGACATGGCCCTGCTGTTCGACCGCTACCTGGGCGTGAACTGGCGCGAGGATCCGGACTGCGCCCGCTTCTGGGTCAACGCCGAAAACATCCCGGACGCCGAGCTCTGGCGCACCCACGAGCGCCTGCGCGAGCGGCTGGTGGACTTCGTGCGCAAGCGTCTGCGCAAGCAACTCCTGGCCAAGGGCGCGCGGCGCAAGGAACTCCAGATGGCCGAGGAGGTCCTCGACCCCCAGGCCCTGACCATCGGCTTCGCCCGCCGCTTCGCCACCTACAAGCGGGCCAACCTCCTGTTCCAGGACAAGGAGCGCCTCCTGCGGCTCATCCAGGACGCCAAGCGGCCGGTGCAGTTCATCTTCGCGGGCAAGGCCCACCCCCAGGACAACGAGGGCAAGAAGATCATCCAGGAGCTCATCCAGTTCTGCCGCCGCGAGGAAAGCCGCTACAACATGGTCTTCCTGGAAGACTACGACATGAAGATCGCCAGCCGCATGGTCCAGGGCTGCGATGTCTGGCTGAACAATCCGCGCCGCCCCCTGGAGGCTTGCGGCACCAGCGGCATGAAGGCCATGGCCAACGGCGTGATGCAGTGCAGCACCCTGGACGGCTGGTGGGACGAGGCCTACCGCCCGGACAACCGCCTGGGCTGGGCCATCGGCACGGGCGAGGAGTACGAGGACCTGGCCTACCAGGACTTCGTGGAGAGCCAGACCCTCTACAACCTGCTGGAGAACGAGATCATCCCCGAGTTCTATGACCGGGGCCACGGCAACCTGCCGCGTTCCTGGATCAGGGGCATGAAGGAGGGCTTCAAGGAGCTGGGCCCGGTGTTCAACGCCCACCGCATGGTCGAGGACTATGTGGAGAAGGCCTACCTCCCGGCCTACACGAACTTCCTGAACCTCATGCGCGACAGCTTCGAGCCCGCCAAGGCCCTGGCTTCCTGGCGCATGGACCTGATGACCAAGTGGGGCACGCTCAACGTGCGCAACGTGCGCGTGGAGACTCCGGGACAGATCTACGTCCGCGAGCCGGTCATAGTGGAGTGCGAGGTCTACCTCGGCGGCGGCCTGCGGGCCGAGGACGTCCTGGTGCAGATATACCACGGCCCGGTGGGCCAGGACGACCGCTTCGCCTCGCGGCAGACCACGCCCATGTCGCCGGAGGGCGGCCTGAGCGAGGGCTGGCAGATGTTCCGGGGCGACCTGACCCCCTCGGAGGCCGGGCGTTTCGGCTTCACC
This sequence comes from Desulfovibrio aminophilus, assembly GCF_023660105.1. Taxonomy (NCBI): domain Bacteria; kingdom Pseudomonadati; phylum Thermodesulfobacteriota; class Desulfovibrionia; order Desulfovibrionales; family Desulfovibrionaceae; genus Desulfovibrio; species Desulfovibrio aminophilus. Next base: position 236,727 of record NZ_JAMHGA010000012.1, read on the forward strand.
GTTCGCATCCTGCCGCACCATCCCCTGCTTTTGGATCCACATTCCCTCGGTTTGATTTTTTGGGCCAAATCCTGACCAAACAGAGGGTCGGACCGGGCGATGAGCCGGGTCCGACCCTTCAAAATCGAGATTTTCCCTCCCGAAATTGGCAAAAAACGCCCCAGGCGGAAAAAAAGAGCCCTCAAGCCTTGCCGGGACACCATTGGCCCACTTCTTGACAGGGTAGAGGTCTTGTGATTTTCTGACTCCCCTTTTGCACTTCTCCTTGGTCGCCCCCATCATTGACGGCCGCGAACCGGCCCGGCCGAAGGCGGGGGAGGGTGTGTCAACTCTTCATGGAGCGAGGTGGCGGACTTGCTGTTCCAACCCATCAACAAGAACTACCACGACTACCGCATCGTGCGGGACAGGGACCTGTGCATCAACTGCAAGGTCTGCATCCGACAATGCGCCTATGAGGCCCATTACTGGGACGAGGCGCGGCAAACGGTTCGCCACGACAACACCAAGTGCGTCGGCTGCCATCGCTGCGAAGCCCTCTGTCCCACCGGAGCCCTCTGCATCCGGCTCAACCAGTCCGAATTCCGCCCCAACGCCTGCTGGCGCCCCGTATTCCTAAAAAATGTCTACAAACAGGCCGACACCGGCGGCGTCCTGCTGGCGGGCATGGGGTCGCCCGTGGACATCCCGGTCTACTGGGACAAGCTCCTCCTGGACGCCAGCCAGGTCACGAACCCCTCCATCGACCCCCTGCGCGAGCCCATGGAGCTGAAGACCTTCCTCGGCTCCAAGCCGGACCGGGTGGAATTCACCGCCACGGGCAAGGGCAAGAAGGCCAAGCCCAAGCTGGCCACCAAGCTCGGCCCGCAGATCGAACTGAACTACCCGATCATGTTCTCGGCCATGAGCTTCGGTTCGATCAACTTCAACCTGCACGTGGCCATGGCCCGGGCCGCCACGGAACTGGGCATCTGCTACAACACCGGCGAGGGCGGGCTGCACAAGTCGCTCTATCAATATGGAAGGAACACCATCGTCCAGGTGGCCTCGGGCCGCTTCGGCGTGGACCCCGACTACCTGAACGCCGGAGCGGGCATCGAGATCAAGATCGGCCAGGGCGCCAAGCCGGGCATCGGCGGCCACCTGCCGGGCGAAAAAATCAATGAGAAGGTCTCCGAGACGCGCATGATCCCGGTGGGCTCGGACGCCATCTCCCCGGCCCCGCACCACGACATCTACTCCATCGAGGACCTGCATCAGCTCATCTTCGCCCTCAAGGAGGCCTCCCGCTACCGGGTGCCCGTGTCGGTGAAGATCGCGGCCGTGCACAATGTGGCCGCCATCGCCTCGGGCATCGTGCGCGCCGGGGCCGACATCGTGGCCATCGACGGCATGCGCGGCGGCACGGGCGCGGCCCCGGCCATGATCCGCGACAACGTGGGCATCCCCATCGAACTGGCCATCGCCGCCGTGGACCAGCGCCTGCGCGACGAGGGCATCCGCAACCGGGCCTCCATCGTGGCCGCAGGCGGCACGCGCTGCAGCGCCGACGTGGTCAAGGCCATCGCCCTGGGTGCGGACGCCTGCTACATCGCCACCGCCGCGCTGCTGGCCGTGGGCTGCACGCTCTGCGGCAAGTGCTACACCGGCAAGTGTCCCTGGGGCATCGCCACCAACGACGCCAAGCTCTCCAAGCGCCAGAACCCGGACATCGCGGCCAAGAAGATGGCCAACCTGGTCCGGGCCTGGGGCCACGAGATCGAGGAGATGCTCGGCGGCATGGGCCTGAACTCCATCGAGAGCCTGCGCGGCAACCGCGACAAGCTCCGGGCCGTCGGCCTTTCCTCCACCGAGATGGACATCCTGGGCGTGAAGCACGCCGGTCGCTAGGGGGACGTCATGAAACGAGTGTATCCGAACAAGGACTTCTGCATCGGCTGCCACCTCTGCGAGCTGGCCTGCATCACCGTGCACTCCAAGAGCAAGGACCTGATCATCGCCTACACCAAGGAGCGCCTGGAGGACGGGCTGAAGGGCTGCAAGCGCTTCCAGGAGAAGGGCCCCACCTGCGTGGCCCTGTCCTGCCGCCACTGCGACGACCCCTCCTGCGTGGCCGCCTGCATCTCCGGGGCCCTGCAGAAGGACCCCGAGACCGGGACCACCACCTACGACATGGACAAGTGCGTGGGCTGCTGGTCCTGCCTCATGGCCTGCCCCTACGGGGCCATCCAGCGCCACCCCACCCTGAACAAGATCGTCAAGTGCGACCTCTGCAAGGACCGCGAGGGCGGTCCCGCCTGTGTGGCCGCCTGTCCGAACCAGGCCCTCATCTTCGAGGAACGCTGACCCCCCAAGGAGCACACGACCATGACCTACGTCATCATCGGCAACGGCGTGGCCTCCATCGGGGCCATCGAAGGAATCCGCAGGCTGGACCAGGAGGGGACCATCGTGGTCCTGGGCTCGGAGCACGTTCCGGCCTATGGCCGCCCGCTCATCTCCTACCTCCTGGCGGGCAAGATCGGGCCCGAACGCCTGAGCCTGCGCAGCGACGACTTCTACCGCCGCATGTGCGTGGACCTGCGCCTGAACACCACGGCCACGGCCATCGACACCAAGAAGAAGACCGTGACCACCAACAAGGGCGAGGTCATCCCCTACGACCGGCTGCTCATCGCCACCGGCGGGGTGCCCTTCAATCCGCCCATCCCCGGCGGCGAAGGCCCGGACATCTACAACTTCACCAACCTGGACCACGCCCAGGCGCTCATCGCCGCGTCCAAGAAGCTCAAGCGCGCCGTGGTCATCGGCGGCGGCCTCATCGGACTGAAGGCGGCCGAAAGCCTCTTCGACCGGGGCGTGGACGTGACCATCCTGGAGCTCTCCACGCGGGTGCTCTCGGCGGCCTTCGACGAAAACGCCGGACGCCTGGCCGCCCGCCGTCTGGCCGAGACCGGCATCGGCGTGCGTTGCGGCGTCACGGCCAAGGAAATCCACCGCGACGACAAGGGACATGTCATGGGCGTGCTCACCACGGACGGCATGTTCGTGCCCTGCGAGGCCGTGGTGGTGGCCATCGGCGTGGTGCCCAACTCGGCCCTGCCCAAGGCGGCCGGAATCAAGACCGACCGGGGCGTGCTGGTGGACGACCACCTCCAGACCGGGACCAAGGGCGTGTACGCCGCGGGCGACGTGGCCCAGGCCCGGGACATGATCACCGAAGACAACCGGGTGGTGCCCATCTGGCCCAACGCCTACAACCAGGGCTATTTCGCCGGGCGCAACATGGCCGGGGCGGGGGAGAAGTACGAGGGCGGCCTGGCCATGAACTCCATCAGCTTCTACGGCCTGCCCACCGTCTCCGTGGGCCAGGTGAACCCGCCCAAGCCCGAGGAGTATGAAATCTCCTTCCACCTGGACGAGAAGCGCCAGACCTACCGCAAGCTCGTCTTCAAGGACGACCGGCTGGTGGGCTACGTGCTCGTGGGCGATATCGACAACGCCGGCATGTACACGTCCTTCATCAAATTCCGCATGCCCCTGCCGGGGGACGCCAAGCGCACGCTCATGCACGGCGAGCCGGGCGTCTTCCTGTGGCCCGAGCAGGTCTTCGAGAAGACCTGGAACCCGGACGGCGGCGACAAGTAGGCCGAAGCGAGGAACCGATGAAAGCACCTGAAAGATACTACGATTTCCAGAAGGACATCTCCGGCTGCGGCATCTTCGGCGTCATCCATAAGAAGAAGGGCCTGATCAACGGCGAGGTGCCGATCAAGGCCATGGCCTGCATGCACGACCGGGGCAACGGCCTGGGCGGCGGCTTCGCGGCCTACGGCATCTACCCGGACCGCGCCGACCTCTACGCCTTCCACCTCATGTGCGACAACCAGGCCGGCCTGGACGCCGCCGAGGAAGTCCTCAAGCAATACTTCACCATTCACGCCTCGGAGCCCATTCCCACCCGGCGCGTGCTCTCGGTGAAGAATCCGCCCGTGGTCTGGCGCTTCTTCCTCAAGCCCCTGAAGGACCGCCCCCAGGACATGAAGGAAGTGCTGGACGAGAAGGACTACGTGGTCTCCGTGGTGATGAAGATCAACTCCGGCGTGCCCGGGGCCTTCGTCTTCTCCAGCGGCAAGAACATGGGCGCGTTCAAGGGCGTGGGCTTTCCCGAGGACATGGCCGACTTCTTCCGCCTGGAGGAATACGACGCCTACATCTGGACCGGCCACAACCGCTTTCCCACCAACACCCCGGGCTGGTGGGGCGGGGCGCACCCCTTCACGCTGCTGGACTGGTCCATCGTGCACAACGGCGAGATCAGCTCCTACGGCATCAACCGCCGTTTCCTCTGCGAACACAACTACATCTGCACCCTGATGACCGACACCGAGGTGGTCGCCTACCTCCTGGACCTGCTCATCCGCAAGCACGGACTGTCCAAGGAGATGGCGGCCAAGGTCTTCGCCCCGCCGTTCTGGGACGAGATCGCGCGCATGCCCGAGGAGGACAGGGAGCTCTACACCACGCTGCGGGCCGTCTATGGTCCGGCCCTGCTCAACGGTCCCTTCGCCATTCTGGTGGCCGACAACACGGGGCTCATGGGCCTCAACGACCGCATCAAGCTGCGGCCGCTGCTGGTCGCCGAGAAGGACGACATGGTCTTCATGTCCAGCGAGGAAAGCGCGGTGCGGCTCGTCTGCCCGGAGCTGGACTCGGTCTGGATGCCCAAGGCCGGGGAACCCGTCATCGTGAATCTGGAGGCCTGAACCGATGGCAACGAAAGCGCGCAAGAAGATGACCCTCAAGGCGGGCGAGACCTACTACCGCCAGTTCAATGAGAAGATCCGCGAGGCCGTGGACGCGGGCTACACCGACTTCGTCCTCGAGGACGTGAACAGCCAGCGCTACATCGCCACGGGCCTCATCGGCGACCTGCGCTTCCTGGTCAAGGGCGTGCCCGGCCAGGACATGGGCGCGTTCATGCGCGGCCCGGCGATCCGCGTGGCCGCCAACGCCCAGGACGGCGTGGGCAACACCATGGACGACGGCCTGGTGGTGGTCGAGGGCATGGCCGGGGACGTCATCGGCTACGCCATGCGCGGCGGCCGGATCTACATCAAGGGCGACGTGGGCTACCGCGTGGGCATCCACATGAAGGCCTACATGGAAAAGCTTCCGACCATCGTGGTGGGCGGCAAGGCCGGCGATTTCCTGGGCGAATATATGGCCGGCGGAATCATTTTGCTTCTCGGAATGTTTTCTGGTAAGCCTGACGCGCCGATAGCGGGAAGGAGCCTGGGCACCGGCATGCACGGCGGCGTCATCTACGTCCGGGGCGACGTGCCCCCGGAACAGCTTGGCCCCCATCTGCACTCCCAGCCCTGCGACGAGGCCGACATGAAGATCATCGCCGGAATCGTCAAGGACTACGCCAAGGAGCTTCAGGTGGACGCCAAGACGATCATGGCCGAAAAATTCGTCAAGGTCCGTCCCTTCTCGCATCGCCCGTACGGCAATTTGTACGTCCCGGCCTGACCCGGGTAACCGAACCGAGGAGGTCTCATGCTTTTTGATTCCATCGCCCACGCCATGGGTTCCGCCGGCGGCGCCGGCGCCGAAGGCGGCAATCCGATCACCGCGTTCCTGCCGCTGATCCTGATGTTCGCCATCTTCTACTTCCTGCTCATCCGTCCGCAGCAGAAGAAGGCGAAGCAGCACAAGGAGATGCTCGCGGGCATCCGCAAGGGCGACAAGGTCCTGACCGCCGGCGGCATCGAAGGCGCCGTTCTGGAAGTGGACGGCGACACCCTGACCGTGGAGATCGCCCAGGACGTGACCGTGAAGGTGAACCGGAACTACGTGGCCGGATTGACCAATCCGCCGCGCAAGTCCGACAAGGAAGAGAAGTAGCAGGCTTTCGCAACCCGTCCGGCCCTGGGCCGCGGCGAGGCAGTGAGGCGGACCGCTCCCGGAGCTTCTCCGGGGGGTTCGCCCCTGTCTTTCTGGCGCGCCCGCCGGTTTCCGTCCAAGGACCCGTTCGGGAGAATCCATGAAAAACATGACCTGGAGAGTGGCCCTCACCCTGGTGGTGATCGTGCTTGGGGCCGCCTACATCCTGCCTTCCATCCCGGCCGTACAGGACTCGCCCCTGGCCAAGTTCCTGCCCAACCGGCGCATCAATCTCGGCCTCGACCTCAAGGGCGGCATCCACCTGACCCTCGGCGTGGACATGAAGAAGGCCCTGGAGAACAGCCTGTCCATCGCCGGAGACGACCTGCGCAACTCCGCCCGCGAGGACGGCATCGTGGTCCTCAAGCCCACGCTCCTGCCCGGCAACAAGCTCGAGACCCAGCTGCTCACCCTGGAGAAGCAGGACGCCTTCGAGGGCATCCTCAAGAAGCAGTTCGGCAATATCCGGGTGGAGAACAAGGAGGTCCGCGAGGGCCGCGCGGTCTACACCCTGGCCTTCACGCCCGAGTATGTGAAGCAGCTCACCAAGATGACGCTGGACCAGGCCGTGAAGACCATCCGCAACCGCATCGACGAGTTCGGCGTGGCCGAGCCGGACATCCGCAAGCAGCAGGATGAAAACCGCATCCAGGTCCAGCTGCCCGGCCTCCAGGACCCCGAGCGGGCCATCAAGATCATCGGCAAGACCGCCCACCTGGAGTTCAAGATGGTGGACGACAGCGTGGACCCGGCCCAGGCCGCCAAGGGCGTCGTGCCGCCCGGAACCGAACTTTCCGTGATCCTGCACCGCAACCAGGGCGGCGGCTACATCGAAAAGCCCATCGTGCTGCGCAAGGAGGCCGTGCTCACCGGCGAGGCCATCAGCGACGCCCAGGTGCACTTCGGCAACTACGGCGAACCTTACGTGGGCATCGCCTTCAACCCGCGCGGCGCCCGGACCTTCGAGCGCCTCACCGGCGAGAACGTGAAGAAGCGCATGGCCATCGTCCTGGACGGCAAGGTCTATTCCGCGCCGGTCATCCAGGAGAAGATCTCCGGCGGCCGCGCCAGCATCACCGGCAGCTTCACTCCCGAAGAAGCCGCCGACTTGGCCGTGGTCCTGCGCGCCGGTTCGCTGCCCGCGCCCGTGAGCGTGCTTGAACAGCGCACGGTCGGCCCCTCCCTGGGCCAGGAATCCATCGACAAGGGCGTGGTCTCCACCCTGGTGGGCGGCGCGCTCATCATCCTGTTCATGATCGCCTACTACGGGCTCTCCGGGCTCGTGGCCGACGTGGTCCTGATGCTGAACATCGTCCTGACCATGGCCGGGCTGGCCGCCTTCGGCGCCACCCTGACCCTGCCGGGCATCGCGGGCATCATCCTGACCATCGGCATGGCGGTGGACGCCAACGTGCTCATCTACGAACGCATCCGCGAGGAAATCCGCAAGGGCCTCGGCGCGGCGGCGGCGGTCGACCTGGGCTTCAGCCGGGCCACCCTGACCATCGTGGACGCCAACCTGACCAGCGTGCTCACGGCGGTCATCCTCTACCAGTTCGGCACCGGGCCGGTGCGCGGCTTCGCCGTGACCCTGATCCTGGGCATCCTGACCTCCATGTTCACGGCCATCTTCGTGTCGCGCATCTTCTTCGACTGGTACGTGAAGCGGCGCCCCGAAGCCGCGACCCTCAGCATTTAAGGAGAGACGAGATGGGCCTGCAATTCATCCGCCCGGACACCAAAATCGACTTCGTCGGCTTCCGTTACGTGGCCTACTGCGTCTCGGCCGCCCTCATCCTCCTGGGCCTCGTGTCCCTGGTGGTCAAGGGCGGTCCCCGCTACGGCATCGACTTCGCCGGCGGCATCATCGTCCAGGTCAAGTTCGAGGAAAAGACCGACATGACCCAGGTGCGCGGCGCCCTGGAAGGCCTCAAGCTGCCCGGCATGGTCATCCAGCAGATCGGCGCGGCCGAGGAGTCGGAGTACCTGGTGCGCACCTCCAGCTCGGAGATCACCTCCGAGGAGGTGCGGTCCATGATCGCCCAGTCCCTGGCCAAGGACCTGCCCCAGGCCAAGGGCGAAATCCGCCGTCTGGAAATGGTCGGCCCCAAGGTCGGCGCGGACCTCCGCTCCAAGGCCCTGGAGGCCATGTACTACGCCATTCTGCTCATCGCGATATACATCTCCGGGCGCTTCGAGCAACGCTGGACCGCGGCCGGGATCATGGCCGGAGGCCTGTTCGTGGGCATTTCGGCCCTGCAGTTCCTGGGCCTGTCCACGTCCTGGCTCATCGTCGCGGCCATGGTCATCACCCTGGGCCTCTGCCTCTGGCTGAACCTGACATACGCACTGGGGGCCGTACTGGCCCTCATCCACGACGTGATCATAACCGTGGGGGCGTTCTCGCTGATGAACAAGGAGTTCGACCTCACGGTCATCGCCGCGCTCCTGACCATCATCGGCTACTCCCTCAACGACACGATCATCGTCTTCGACCGCATCCGGGAGACCTTGCGCTACGGCAAGGGCGGGACGTTCGCGGAGGTCATCAACTCCTCCATCAACCAGACCCTGTCGCGGACCATCCTGACCTCGGGCCTGACCCTGATCGTGGTGGTCTGTCTCTACCTCCTGGGCGGCGCGGTGATCCACGACTTCGCCCTGGCCCTGCTCATCGGCATCTTCGTGGGCACCTACTCGTCGATCTTCGTGGCCAGCCCCATCCTGCTGCACTTCGGCAAGCGCCGCATGGCCCAGGATTCCGCCCCGGCCAAGGCCTAAGCCGCAACCGACGACCGCTTCGAGAGCCCTCCGCCCCGGCGGAGGGCTCTCTTCTTTCAACTGCTCCGCAACCCCACGCTGAGGCGGTGGATGCGCCTCCCGTCCCGCCGCAGGCGGACCGGCAACGCCAGCCTGTCCGCGAACTGGACCAAGCAGGCGCTCCGGTCCGCGTCGGCCAGCGCCAGGCAGGCCGCGGCCCCGGCTGCCAGGGGGGAGGGGAGTTCCCGGCCGTCGTCGAGCCAGGAGCGGGCGAGAATCCGTCCGCCCGCCGCATGGAAGAGCAGCAGGCAACAGCAGCCCACATCGTCCAGCACCTCCGCGACAGGCGCTGAGGGTTGCCAGGAGCGCAGGTCCCCGGCGGCGGGCAATGCGGCAGTCAGGACCACTCCGTCCAGGTCCAGGAAGCAGGCGTCCGACGACGCGCGGGGGTCCAGGCCGAGCCGCCGCAACGCGTCCCGGGCCGTTCCACGCCGCCCGTCCGCCCGCCAGACCAGGGGCGCGGGATGTTCCACGTGCACCATCCGACCCCTTCGCCGCACCTCCCGGGGACCGGCGGAGGTCCGGAACGTCGCCCTGGAAAAGAAGGGCGACCGGCGCTTTCCAGCAAGAAAGGCCGCGGCCAGGCCCAGCCCGCGCCAGGCGGGCGGCAGGGCGGGGGAGGCGTGCAGCACGCCGTCCGCGTCAAAAACCACCGCCGCGCCGTCCAGAGGTCCGAGTGTTTCGGCCGCACGGCCCCGGCGGACCCGGATGCGGGCCTCGTCGCCCCTGCCGAGTGGAAAGCGCACCAGTTTCCAGCTGTCGTCGTCCTGCGCGATCATGACTCCTCCCGGTGTTGACTCCGGCAGGATGGCTCGGATAGCCTATCGATTCAAACGAATCGTTCCGCCATGACGATTCGGAATATCCGAATCATGGAGACGCGCATGGACATCCGCCAGCTCAGGACCTTCCTCGAAGCCGCCAGGAGATCCAGCTTCAAGGGCGCGGCCCAGGCCGTGCACCTGGCCCAATCCTCGGTCTCGGCCCAGCTCAGGGCCCTGGAGGAGGAACTCGGATCGCCGCTCTTCGAGCGCCGCCCGCGCCGCGTGGTCCTGACCGCCACGGGCGAGGCTCTGCGGCCCTATGCCGAGCGCATCGTGGCCCTGGCCGAGGAGGCCCTGGCCGGACTGTCGCCGGACGCGGCTCCGCGCGGCAAGCTGACCATCTGCTCCTCGGAATCCCTGGCCGGGCACCGGCTGCCGGAAATCCTGCGATGCTTCCGCCTGCGCCATCCCCAGGTGCGCCTCGTGCTCAAACCGGCCAGCTACGAGGAGATCAAGGCCTATCTCGACGAGGACCGGGCGGACCTGGCCTTCGTCATCGGCGGGCCGGTGCGCGAGGAACGCTTTCTGGGCGAGGCCATGCTGCGCGAAGAGATGGTCCTGGCCCTGCCTCCGGAGCACCGGCTGGCCGGGCGCAAGGGCGTGCGCGCCCGGGATCTGGGAGCCGAGACCATCATATTCACCGGGCCGCGTTGCAGCTACCGACTGGCCTTCGAGCGGAGCCTGGCCGCCTGCGGCAACCAGCCCGCCTCCTGGATGGAGTTCTCCAACGTGGAGGCCATCAAGCGTTGCGTGGCCTCCGGACTGGGCGTGGCCCTGCTTCCGGCGGTCTGTCTGGAGTCCGAGCGCCGGAGCGGCGAGATCGCCACCGTGCCCTGGAGGGAAAAGGATTTCGAGGTGCTGACCCAGATGGTCCGGCGGCGGGAACGCTGGGTCTCTCCGGCCCTGGTCGCCTTCATGGACACGGCCCGGTACGTGCTCGGCCGGACGACGTGAAAAAGGCCCCCTTCCCGAAAGGGAAGGGGGCCTGATGCGCAAGGGGAGTCCGTCTAGGCCAGCTGGGCCAGGAGGGTGTCCTTGATGGAGCCGATGGAGCCCTCGCCGTTCAGTTCAATGTACTTGGTCTTGCCGGCCTTGGCCAGATCCTTGTAGAAGTAGGCTGCGGCCAGGGTGCCGGTCGTGGTGTCGTAGTAGATGTCGTGGCGCTTGTCGATGGCCTTCTCGTCCTGATCGTCGCCGCGGGCCGTGAGGGCGCCGCCGCAGACCCGGCACTTGTCACCGTCGGGCTTGATGGCGTCGATGAAGATGTTGTTCGGGTGGTTGTTGTCATTGGCGCACAGGCGGCGGCCCATGATCCGGTTCTTGGCCACTTGGCGGGGCAGCAGAATCTCGATCACGTAGTCCAGCTTCACGCCGGCGGCCTGCAGGGCGTCCCACAGCTTCTGGGCCTGCACGATGGAACGGGGGAAGCCGTCCAGGAGCCAGCCGTTGGCGCCGGAGCTCTTGAGCACGTCCAGGACCATGGGGATGGTGATGTCGTCGGGCACCAGCTCACCGCGGTCGATGTACTCCTTGGCCTTCTTGCCCAGCTCGGTGCCGCCGCCGATGTGCTTGCGGAAGATGGCGCCGGACTCGATGTGGTCGAGCTTGTATTTTTCCTTCACGAGGGCGCCCTGGGTGCCCTTGCCGCTGCCGTTGGGGCCGAAAATAAGAATGTTCATGGAATACTCCTCCTTGCCCTTTGTGCAAAAGTTTCACAAGCTTTTAGCCGGTCGCACCGGTGCTGTCAATGACGCTCCCCGCTTTCCCTCGACGATCCCGACCCGCGCGTCCGCCGAACCCACCCCATTGGGCGGCCGTTGAGGCGAAAATCACGCAACGCAATATTCATTCCTGTATTTGGATCAAGGAATATTGACGGAAATCCAGCCGGTTGCGGTGGCGCAATCGGCTTATTTTTCAAGATTTTTTCGAGAAGAAAAGACCTTCACGCGTGACCTGGGCCAGCTTGTCGCCGGGGAACTGAAACCGGCAACCCAGGCGATTTTCGCGCCAGGCGTCGTCCAGTTGGAACAATGTTTCGGCAAGGGCCTGCCCCGGTCCGAGGGCGTCCAGGGCGCGCTTATAGAGCCGCAGCCGCAGGGCCGGGGGCGCGGCCTCCAAGGTCGCATCCGCGAGCAGCAGGTTCCCGCCCGCGCCCACGGGAAAGAGGGCCGACACCTGGGCGTCCCAGAACTCTTCGTCCTGGCGGCCCATGCGCCAGAGACGGGCCATGGAGTCGAGAAAGGCCGGGTTCTCCTCCAGGAGCAAGGGCAGAACGGCGTGGCGCATGCGGTTGCGCCGGAACAGGGGCTCCTGGTTGCTGGCGTCCTCGCGCCAGGGCGCGGACAGGTCGGTGAGAAAATCCCGCAGCGCGGACTTGGGCGTGAGGAGCAGGGGCCGGAGCAGGCGGCGGCCGACGTCCCGGCCGGGCATGCCGGACAGCCCGGGCCAGCCCGTGCCGCGCACCAGGCGCAGGAGCACATCCTCGGCCAGGTCGTCCAGATGGTGTCCCAGAAGAATCCAGTCCGTCCCGGCCTCGGCCCGGACCTCGCGGAGGAATTCCAGACGCGCCTCGCGTCCCGCGTCCTCCAGGCCCGCGCCCGTCTCGGCGGCCAACGCGGCCACGTCCACGCGCCGGACCACGCAGGGCACGCCGACGGCCTCGCAGACCTTCAAGACCGCCTGGGCGTCCTCGCCGGACTCGGGACGCAGGCCGTGGTCCAGGTGCGCCGCCCGCACCCATCCGCCATTCCGGGCGGTCAGGCAGAGGGCGGCCAGCAGCAGGGCCGTGGAGTCCAGGCCGCCGGAAAAGGCCACCAGCACGCCGGTCGCCCACGGCGAAACGCCCAGGTCCGAGGCGGTGAAGCGCTCGATCCCCAGGCAGAAATGGGCCCAGCGGGGGGGCAGGTCTTGAAGGGTGCGGGGCAGGGGAGCGGCCATCATTCCCCCGGCGCGGTCAGACCGCGATGTCCAGCTCCCGGATGAGCTGGTCGAGGAAATCGATCATGCTCTCGCGCTGGGCCGGGGTGGCGTAGGCGATGCACGAGCAGCGCAGGGGGCCCCGGCCGCGCACCAGGAGCTCCAGTTTGAGACGGCCGCCGTCGATGACCTCCAAGGCCATGATGTGCGGGCCGCAGGTCTCCGCGTGCGCCTTCTGCTCCGCGTCGAGCAGTTCGGCGGGCACGGGAAGATAGTAGATGCCGTCCAGGGAGCCGTGCAGGCCCAGTTCCGTGAGCTTGGCCTCGATCCTGCCGACGCTCTCCTCGGTCAAATCCTCGATCTGGTAGCTGCGCATGGGTCGTCCTAGTCCAGGGGGCGGCAGACCGCCTCCCCGTTCTCGTCGTCTTCGAGGTCCGCGTCCGGCCTCTTGCGGTCGGAGTGGGCGTCCCGCGGCACGTCCTCGCGGTCCAGGTTGAACATCCGCCGCGCCTGGTCGATGAAGCGCTCGGCGGTCTCCTCCTGGGCCCGGCGCTTGAGGTAGACCACCGGCTCGTGCAGGAGCTTGTGGCCGACGGAGAGGACCAGGGTTTCCAGGGCCTTGCGCGTATCCTCGTCCACCGGCCCGATGCGGCGCAGGGTCCGGGCCAGCTCGCGGCGGCCGATGTCCTCGGCGCGGCACATGAGGTCTACGATGGTCGGCTGCAATTCCAGGGACTTGAGCCAGCGGCCGAAGGTCTCGGTCTCGGCGGCCACGATGTCCTGGGCCTTGACCGCCTCCTCCCGACGCTGGGCCAGGTTGCCCTCGACCACTTCCTTGAGGTCGTCGATGTCGTAGAGGTAGACGTTGTCCAGGCTGTTCACGTCCGGGTCGATGTCCCGAGGCACGGCGATGTCGATGAAGAACATAGGCGCGTGCTTGCGGGCCTTGAGCACGGCCTTCATGTCCCGGGAGTGGATGATGGCCGTGGGCGACCCCGTGGAGCTGATGACGATGTCGGCCTCGGGCAACCGGGCGAACAGTTCCTCGAAGGCCACGGCCTCGCCGCGCATGGTCTTGGCCAGCTCCTTGGCCCGGGCCAGGGTGCGGTTGGCGATGAGCAGCCGGGAGATGCCGTTGGTCAGCAGGTGCGTGGCCGCCAGCTCGGCCATCTCGCCCGCGCCGATGAGCATGGCGGTTTTGCCCGCGAGGTCGCCGAATATCTTGCGGGCCAGCTCCACGGCCGCGAAGCTGATGGACACCGCGCTGGAGGCGATGGCCGTCTCGGTGCGCACCCGCTTGGCCACGGAAAAGGACTTGTGCAGCAGGCGGTTGACGATGACCCGGGCCGCGCCCTTGGTCACGGCCTTGCGGTAGGAGGCCTTGAGCTGGCCCAGGATCTGGGGCTCGCCCATGATCATGGAGTCCAGGCTCGCGGCCACCCGGAAGACGTGCTCCACGGCCGCCAGGCCCTCGTGGGCGTAGACGTGCGGGGAGAGCACGCCCCCGTCGCCGCCGCAGACCCGGGCCCAGTAGGACAGGACCGCCCCGGAGGCCTCCGCGTCCGTGTCGGTGACGGCCAGGATCTCCACCCGGTTGCAGGTGGACAGGGCCAGGCACTCGCTCACAGGGCAGTCGCGGAGCAGCCCCTCCTCGAATCCCTCGACGTTCGTCAGCGCGTATTGTTCGCGGACCTCCACCGGCGCGGTGCGGTGATTGAGTCCGAGCAGGATGATCTTCTTATCCATGGCCTAGGGTCGGAAGGTGATGGAGTGATGGAGGAAGGCCACGACGACGAAGGCGAAGACCGCGATGGCCATGAGCGCTGGCTTGCGGCCGCGCCAACCCAGCACCGTGCGCTGATAGAAGAGCGCGGTGAACAGGAACCAGACGGCCAGGGCCGTGATGTTCATGGGGTCCCAGCCGAATTTCTTCAGCGGGTCCATCCAGCGCCAGAGGAAGCCGGAAAAGAGGCCCACGGTGTAGAGCGGAAAGCCGTAGAGCGTGGCCCAGCGGTTCACCCGGTCGAAGTTGTCCAGGGAGGGCAGGTCCGTGCCCAGGGCCGCCGGTCCGGCCTTGCTCTTGATCTTCTTGTTCAGGTTCAGGAAGGCGAGGCCCGCGCCGAAGGCCAGGGTGAGCAGGGCCATGCAGGCCACCAGGGCCGCGATGTGCATGCCGAAGAAGACCAGGGTCAGCTCGCGGGGGATGGTCACCCGGATGCCCGAGGCGGCCAGCGAGGCCACGAACAGGAGCAGGGTCAACGGCAGCACGGCCAGGGCCAGGAAGCGCGACTTGAGCCGCTTCCAGACCACGAGCCCGGCCAGGAGCACGCAGAAGGCGATGAGGTTCAGGTAGAAATCCCCGCCGCTGGGGAACTGGCCGCGCTCCAGGACCTGGATGAACAGGTCCGCGCCGTGGAGGGCCAGACCGGCCACGGCGAAGAGCGCGGCGGCGCGCTTGAGGGTCTCCCTGGCCCGGGCGGCCCCGGCCAGGAAGAGCAGGGTGCCCGCCAGATAGACCGCGATGACGATGAGTTGCAGCAGTTCAAACGAGCCCATGCAGCAGCTCCGGGATGCGCGGACGCAACGGTTCCGGCAGGTGTTCGTCGAGCACGGCGGCGGCCTGGCCGAAATCCTTGGCCGCCAGGGTCTCCATGAGCCGCGAGCCGACCACGGCCCGGAACACGGCGGTGTTCTCGCCGGTGGGCCGGTCCAGCTCCAGGAGCATGGGGCGCAGGCGGCCCATGACCACGAGGAAGGCCCCGTATTCCGCGCCGAAGGACTCCTGCAGGTGCTTGCGCAGGTGCTTGGCCAGGGCCGGGCTCTGGCCGCCGGTGGAGATCGCCAGGGTCAGGTCGCCCTGGGTCACCAGGGCGGGCACGATGAAGCTGCATTTCTCCGGCTGGTCCACGATGTTGCAGAGCAGGTTGCGCTCGCGGCAGAGGTCGCTGATGCGCCAGTTGAGGGCCTCGTTGCTGGTGGAGGCGATGACCAGGAAACGGCCGTCCAGGTCCGCGTCGCGGAACTCGCGGCGCTCGAAGGCCACGCCGGGCCGTTCCAGCAGGGCGCGCAGCCCCTCGTCGGGCTCGCGGGTGTCCAGGACCAGGATGGAGCGGGCTCCGCAGGAGAGCAGGGTGGCGATCTTGCGCGCGCCCACCTCGCCCGCGCCCACCACGAGGCAGCTCTTGTTCTCCAGATTCACGAACATGGGATAATAGCGCATGGCCCGATCCATATACCACGGCCCCGGGCTCTGTAAACGCAAAGTGCGCGTCTTGCCAGGAACTGTGCATCCGGGTTAGGCAGGGAACACGGACAGTTGCCCATGAAACACGTGCTCGTCGTCCAGCTGGCCCGCTTCGGGGACCTCGTCCAGACCAAGCGTCTCATCCTTTCCCTGCGCGCCCAACCGGACACCGTGACGCACCTCTGCCTGGACGCATCCCTGGAGCCGCTGGCGCGGCTGGTCTTCCCCGAGGTGGTCACGCATCCCGTGACCGCCCACGGCGCCGGCCTGGCCCAGGCCGGGCCCGAGGCCCTGTTCACGGCCATGCTGGAGCGCAACCGCCAGGCCTTCGCGGAACTTACGGCCCAGCGGTTCGAGACGGTGTACAACCTGAACCGCTCGCCCCTGAACCTCGCCCTGGCCTCGCTCTTCGAACCCGAGCAGGTGCGCGGCTACGCCTGGAGGCAGGGCCAGCCCCTGCAGGCGCCCTGGCCCGAGCTGGCCATGCGCTGGTCCGGCCAGCGCCGCCTGGGCATCAATCTCGTGGACTTCTGGGCCCACTTCGCGGACGCGCCCGTGCCGCCCGAGGCGGTCAATCCCGAGGCCAGGGCCGGAGGAGCAGGCGTGGGCGTGGTCCTGGCCGGGCGCGAGTCGCGGCGCTCCCTACCGCCCGAAATCCTGGCCCGGTTCGCGGCCGCCGCCTTCGAGCGCGCGGGCCGGGGCCGCATCCTCCTGCTGGGCTCCAAGGCCGAGATTCCGGCGGCCAAGGCCGTGCTGCGGGCCCTGCCGGGCCGACTGGCGGACAAGGTCACGGACCTCTCCGGCAAAACCGACTGGGCCGGACTGGCCGAGGCCGTCGGCGGGCTGGACCTCGTCCTGACCCCGGACACCGGGACCATGCACCTGGCCGCGCACCTGGGCGCGCCCGTGACGGCCTTCTTCCTCTCCTCGGCCTGGTGCTTCGAGACCGGCCCCTACGGCCTGGGCCACACGGTCCACCAGGCCGTTTTCGACTGCCTGCCCTGCCTGGAGAGCCGTCCCTGCCACCTGGAGCAGCGCTGCCTGGCCCCCTTCGAGGACCCGGGCTTCGTCCGCTTCCTCTCCACCGGCAAGCCCGGGCATGCTCCCGAGGGCATCCTCTCCCTGCGGGCCGAATTCGACTCCCTGGGCCAGACCTACGCCCCCGCGGCGGGGGAGGACGCGGACCAGGAGCAGCGGCTCCGCTTCCGGGCCTTCCTGGCCCGGCACCTGGGCCTGCCGGGCGCGGAGAAGGGCGTCCCGGACAGCGGACTGGCCGAACGCTTCTACCAGGAACGGGATTGGTTCGTACGAAATAACGTCATTGATTTTAAATATTAGAAAAAGTCTAGACTTTTTCTAGATCATTATTCTCCGCCTTTGGAGGCGGGGGAGGGACGCGGAAGCGCCGCTCCTGGTCGAACAAGCAAGGACGGGACATGGACAAGCATCTGCGCGTTCTCGTGGTACTCCCCATGTACGGCGGCTCGTTGCCAGTGGGACGCTTCTGCGCCCGGGCCCTGCGTCGTCTCGGCCACACGGTCGAGGTGCTGGAGTCCCCGGATTTCCATTCCGCCTACAAGGCCCTGGAAGTCCTGCGCGTGACCTCGGACCGGCTGCAATACCTGGAGAACAGCTTCCTCCAGGTGGTCTCCCAGGCCGTGCTGGCCAAGGCGGAGACCTTCGAGCCGGACCTGGTCCTGGCCCTGGCCCAGGCCCCGCTGAGCATCCAGGCCCTCAAACGCCTGCGCCGGGACAAGGTGGCCACGGCCATGTGGTTCGTGGAGGACTTCCGCCTGTTCACCTACTGGCAGGCCTTCGCCCCGCACTACGACCTCTTCGCCGTAATCCAGAAGGAGCCTTTTTTCGAGCAGTTGCAGGGTATCGGCCAGCCCAACGCCCTGTACCTGCCCCTGGCCGCGGACCCGGAATTCCACCGGCCCCTGGAGCTGACCCCGGCCGAGCGCAAGGAATACGGCGCGGACCTCGCCTTCATGGGCGCGGGCTATCCCAACCGCCGCCTGGCCTTCCGCAAGCTCCTGCGCGAAGGGTTCAAGATCTGGGGCACGGAGTGGGAGGGCGACCCGGTGCTCAAGCCTTACGTGCAACGGAACGGGGCGCGCGTCTCCTCCGAGGACTGCGTGAAGATCTTCAACGCCACGGCCGTGAACCTCAACCTGCACTCGAGCATCCAGGCCGAGCATCTCGTCACCCGTGGGGACTTCATCAACCCCAGGACGTTCGAGATCGCGGCCTGCGGGGCCTTTCAGCTGGTGGACCTGCGCGGCCTCATGTCCGGGGCCTTCGCCCAGGACGAGCTGGCGACCTTCACCACGATGGCGGAACTTTCTGAAAAAATAGACTATTTCATCAAGAATCCAGAGGAACGCGAGGCCTTCTCCCGACGCGGCCGCGCTCGGGTCCTGGCCGAGCACACCTATGACCGCCGCATGGACACGCTCCTCGACTTCGCGGCCGAACGCCTTCCCGACTGGCCCCGGGAGCGGAGCAGGGCGGCGGCCCTGGACGCCGGGCTGCCCGAGCACCTGCGCGCCGAGGTGGCCGCCCTCCTGGACCGGCTCGGCCTGCCCGCCGACGTGTCCTTCGACGACCTCGTCTGGGCCGTGCGGCAGCAACAGGGCGCTCTCTCGGATCTGGACGCGGCGGTGCTCTTCCTGGACGAGTGGCGGAAGCTCTATGTGGAGCGCCGGCAGCAGCCGGGCTCCCGCGCCGGCGGCTAGCTCAGCAGGCGGGAGAGGATCAGGACCACCACGCCGGCGGCCACCGCGACGAGCAGGTCGCGCAGTTCACGGGACTTGCAGAGCTTCTTGCCGGGCGCAACGCCTTTTTCCTGTGAGATGATGCGCTCGATGCGGATCTCTTCCGTGTGGGCGCTCAGGGCCTTCTTGAGGAGCCAGTGCCCGGAGTTTTCCTCCACCAGCCGGAACTGGTCGTCGCTGAGCAGGACGAGGCCCCGCTGCGTATACATCACGATGGGCAGCTCGTCCGAGGCGTATTTTCCGCGCAACTGCTTCAGGATGTCGAGGCCGCGGGGTTCCCAGGCGTTCAGCACGGCCTCCCTGGTCTTGTCCACCTGCTGGTCGAGCTTTTCCAGTTCGACCTCGGCGGCGAGCCGCCGCTCTTCGTAGTCGGAAACGTCCTCGCGCGGATGGTAGAGGTCCAGCAGGACGATGTCCGGCAACCGTTTCATGTCGGAGAGGGTCCCGAGCAGTTGGCAGGAATCGTCGACCGGAATGATGTCATAGCGCTGGCCGTGCCGCGCCGTGAATTCGTCGATGAACCGCTTCTGGTCGTCGCAATAGACGACAGTGGTCTTCTTCATGATCCCCCCGATGCGCGCGTTCCCCATGATGAGAATTCCCGCTGGAGTATACGCAAACGAGGTCTGGCGCAATGGGAGGAATGGATGGGGATCATTCCGCAGATGAAAAAGGCCGGGGCGAGCCCGGCCTTTTTCATCTGCCTCACGACGGGAACGCTCGGAAAAATCCCGCGCCCGCCGTCGGCTTTCAAGAGCGTCGAACTATTTTGCGACCTTGCTGAAGAGCATGATGCCCACGACCTTCTGGGCCTTGCCCGCGCTCAGGTAGCGCACCAGGAGGTTGTTCAGCGGCTCGGGCTTGTCGTCGTCGGTCTTCTTTTTCTTCACCTTCTTGCCCGCCTCGGTGTCGGTCATCAGCGTGCAGATGTAGATGCCCTTGTCGTCCACCATGTAGGCGGTCTTGCCGTCCGGATCGATCACTCCGGCCAGGGAGTCGTTGGTCTGGGCGGTGGTGCGCTCGCCATAAAACAGCGCGCCTTCCTGCTTGGTGATGGTCACCGTGGCCTCCACGCCCCGGTAGAAGTCGGCCGAACGGTCCCCGGCCTGCTGGCCGTCCTTCTGGAAGGGCTCGGCGCTGGGAGCCGTCTTCCAGACGCCCACGAGGCTGGGGATGCCTCCGGCCTGGGCCAGACCGGCGCAAAGAAGAAGTCCCATGACCATAAAGACGAAGAACGCTTTCCGCATACGAACCTCCAGATCGGCAACGGTTTCAGGGGCGGAACATCCCGCCGACTCACTCTCCCACCTTGCGCCGCCTCTTGAGCCAAGCCAGGAGCCGCGGCTCCTGGCCCTCGTCCTTGGCGAAATAAAAGGTCCTGCCCTTGAGTTCGGAGGGCAGGTAGTCCTGCTCGGTCCAGGCCCCGGGGAAGGAATGCGGATACTTGTATCCCCGGCCGTAGCCCCATTCCTTCTGCATGCTCGTGGAGGCGTTGCGCAGGTGCAGGGGCACGGGCTTCATGCCGTTGGTGCGGATTTCCTTCTGGGCGTTGAGATAGCCCGAGTAGGAGGCGTTGCTCTTGGGCGCCAGGGCCAGGTAGACCGCCGTTTCGGCCAGGGGAATGAAGCCCTCGGGCATGCCCACGAACTCCACGGCCTGTTGGCAGGCCACGGCCAACTGCAGGGCCTGGGGGTCGGCCAGGCCCACGTCCTCGGAGGCCGAGAGCACAAGGCGACGGCAGACGAAACGCGGATCCTCGCCGGACTCCAGGAGACAGGCCAGGTAATAGAGCGCCGCGTCCGGGTCGCTGCCCCGGATGGATTTGATCATGGCCGAGGCCAGTTCGTAGTGCGAGTCGCCGTCGCGGTCGCCCCGGATGACCACTTCGGGCAGGGACTGCTTCAGGCTCTCCGGGGTGCGCCGCTCCGGGGGCAGGCCCGAGGTGTATTCCAGAAGGTTGAGCAGGGTCCGGCCGTCGCCTCCGGCGAGCGAGGCCAGGATGTCCAGGCTTTCGTCCGCGATCTCCGCCTCCAGGACCTCGGACCCGCGCTTGGCGATGCGCGCCAGTTCCTGGCGGGTCAGGGCCCGGCAGCGCAGTACATGCAGCCGTGAGAGGAGCTGGCGGGTCACGCTGAAGGAGGGGTTCTCCGTGGTGGTGGCCAGAAGCACGATCTCGCCCGTCTCCAGCAGGGGCAGGAAGAAATCCTGCTGGGCCTTGGAAAAACGGTGCAGTTCGTCGAGGATGAGGATTTCGATGCCCGAGAGCTGCTTGCGCAGGGCGGTCAGCCCGGCCTCGGGCGCGCTCACGCGCAGATAGGGCAGGCCCTTGGCCCGGGCCAGGAGCAGGGCCAGGGTGGACTTGCCGCAGCCGGGCGGCCCGAAGAAGAGCAGGCTCGGCAGGCGTTTGGCCTCAAGGAAGGCGTTCAGCCGGTCGCGCAGGTGGTCCTGGCCGGCGAAGTCCGCCAGCTGCTTGGGCCGGATGCGGTCGGCCAGGGGTTGTTTCTCGGCGATCTCGATCTTCATGGCTCGTTCCGGCGGCCCAGGTGGGCCAGGCCCATGCAGAGCAGGGCGGCGGTCTCCCAGCGCAAGATGCTCGCCCCCAGGCTGGCGGAGCGGAATCCGGCCGCCAGGAGCCGCTCGGCCTCCTCGGGCTCCAGTCCGCCCTCCGGGCCGAGCACGGCCAGCACGCGGCCGCTCCCCAGATCCTCGGGGCGGGGGATGAGCGCGGTTTCGGCGTTCTCCCAGAACAAATAGCACCGCTCAAAGCCGCGCGCAAACGCGACGAGTCCGTCCAGGCCCCCGGAAACCACGGCGAGTTCCGGCAGCCAGGGGTTGCCGCACTGCTTGGCGGCCTGGACCATCTTCTCCGTCCAGGTCTCCTTGGGCCGGTCCGGGAGATCGCCCTGGCTGCGGGCGGCCCGCCAGAAGGCCAGGCCCGAGGCGCGCAGTTCCACGGCCTTTTCCAAAAGCCAATCCCGGCGGCCGGACTTGTTCCAGCCCAGGGCCAGGACCAGCCGGTCCGGCGGCTCCGGGCGTTCGGCCAGGGATTCGGGAGCGAGCACGGCCCGGCCGCCCTCGGCGCGCTCCAGCGCGAAGAGACCGTCCCGGCCGCGGCCGTCGAAGAGGCGCACCCTCCCGCCGACGGGCGTGCGCAGCACCTTCAGCAGGTGCCGGGCCTCGGCCCCCTCCAGGACGTACGGCCTCCCGGAGCCCGGCGCGGGCCAGGCCTCCGGGGGCAGATGAAAGGAATTGAGCCGGGCCACGCGCCCCGCCTCACTTTTCCAGGGCCACCAGGTCGTCGTAGGTCTCGCGGCGGCGGATGACGCGGGCCTTGGAGCCGTCCACCAGGATCTCGGCGGCGCGCGGACGGGAGTTGTAGTTGGAGGACATGGCGAAGCCGTAGGCTCCGGCGGAGTAAACGGCCAGGTATTCGCCCTGTTCCAGGCCGGGCAGTTCGCGGTCCCGGGCCAGGAAGTCGCCGGACTCGCAGATGGGACCCACCACGTCCGCCTTGAGCTTCGGCCGGTCGTGGGCCGTCACCTCGCCGATGCGGTGGAAGGAGTCGTAGAGCGAGGGCCGGATGAGGTCGTTCATTGCCGCGTCCACGATGACGAAATGCTTGCTCGGGGTGTCCTTGAGATAGACCACCTGGGTCACGAGGATGCCCGCGTTGCCCACGATGACCCGCCCGGGCTCCAGGATCACCTTCAGGCCCAGGCCCTTGAGCCTGGCGGTGAGGGCCTCGCCGAACTCGCGCGGATGCGGCGGCTCCTCCTCGTTGTAGGTGATGCCCAGGCCGCCGCCCAGGTCCAGGTGGCGGATGGCCAGGCCCATCTCGTCGAGGCGCGCCTTGAAGGCCAAGATCTTGTCCAGGGCCTCCAGGAAGGGATTGATGCTCGTGAGCTGCGACCCGATGTGGCAGTCGATGCCCACGGGCTCGATGCCCGGCAGTTCACGGGCCAGCCGGTAGGCCTCCAGGGATTTCTCGATGTCCAGGCCGAACTTGTTCTTCTTCATGCCCGTGGAGATGTAGGGGTGGGTCTTGGGGTCCACGTCCGGGTTGATGCGGAAGCTGATCCGGGCCACCTTGCCCATGTCCGTGGCGATCTCGTTGATGCGCTCCAGCTCGGCCATGGACTCCACGTTGAACATGAGGATGTCCGCCGCCAACGCCGCGCGGATTTCCTCGGCCCGCTTGCCCACGCCGGAATAGACGATGCGCTCGGACGGAATCCCGGCCGTGAGCGCCCGGTGCAGCTCGCCGCCCGAGACGATGTCCATGCCCGCGCCCTGTTCGCCCATGAGCCGCAGCACGTTCACGTTGGAGTTGGCCTTGACCGAGTAGCAGGTCAGGTGGTCCAACCCGGAGAAGGCCGAGTCGAAGGCGTCGAAGTGGCGGCGTATGGTGGCCGCGGAATAGACGTAGAGCGGGGTGCCGTGCTCCGCGGCCAGGTCCGCGACGCGGACCTCTTCGGCGAAGAGTTCTCCGTCACGCATCTCGAAATGGTGCATATGAAAGGCTCCTTGGAGGATGTGGTGTTATTTGGGCCAGGAGGAGAAGAGCTCGGAAAACACCGGCCCCAGTTCGGGGAACTGGTTCTGGGCCATGACGCGCCAGACGTAGATGCTGTCCGGGTTCAGATCGCAGACCGTGACCCGGAACGCCGAGCCGATGCGGGCCAGGCCAGCCTGCCCGGGAAGGAAGGTCTCGGCCCGGGTGGGCTTGAAGGGGCAGCCGGGGCAGCCCTCGGCCTGGCCGTCGCCCACCTCCATGAGCTGCACGCTCAGCGCGGAGAGGTTGTCCACCGCGCCCAGCACGCGGGCCTCCACCACGAGGCAGGCGCCCTTGCGTTCGGCCCGGATGGCCTTGAAGCTGAAGCGGTCCTCAGAAAGCACGGGCTCGGGCCAGTCCTTCTTGCCGCAGGCGGGCAGGAGGGAGAGCACGAAGAGGCAGAAGAGGAGGACAGCGTGGCGTCGGGTCATCGGCCGTCCTTGAAGGTCTGTTTCCATTGATGGAGCAGGGTCAGGGCCTGGATGGGCGTCAGGCCGTCCACGTCCAGGTCGCGCAGGGCCTTGGCCAGCGCCGACTCCTCCCCGGTTTCCGGGGCCGCCTCCCGACCCAGGCCGGGCAGACTGGACTGTCGGGAACGAAGCGTTCCCCGCGTCCGGGCATCTTGCGATTTTTCCTCGAGGTTCGCAAGAATTTCCCGCGCCCTTTCCACCACCGGCCGGGGCACACCGGCCAGCTTGGCCACCTCGATGCCGTAGCTCTTGTCCGCCGGGCCGGGCACGAGGCGGCGCAGGAAGACGATTTCGCCCTTCCACTCGCGCACCGCGATGTTCAGGTTGCGCAGGCCCGGCAGCTTACCCTCCAGGGCGGTGAGCTCGTGGTAGTGGGTGGCGAAGAGGGTGCGCACGCCGCCCGCCCGTTTCGCCAGGTCCTCAGCCACGGCCCAGGCCAGGGCCAGGCCGTCGAAGGTGCTCGTGCCCCGGCCGATCTCGTCCAGGATGACCAGGCTGCGCCGGGTGGCCTGGCGCAGAATGCGGGCGGTCTCCATCATCTCGACCATGAACGTGCTCTGTCCCTGGGCCAGGTTGTCCGAGGCCCCCACCCGGGAGAAGATGCGGTCGGCCACGCCGATGCGCGCCCGGGCGGCGGGGACGAAGGAGCCGATCTGGGCCATGAGCGTGATCACGGCGGTCTGGCGCAGCACCGTGGACTTGCCCGCCATGTTCGGGCCGGTGATGAGCAGGATGCGCCGGGACTCGTCCAGGCGCACGTCGTTGGGCACGTAGTTGGCCGCGCCCTGGGCCGCCTCGACCACGGGGTGCCGGCCGGCCTCGATCTCGATCTCCGGTCCTTCGTGGACCTCGGGCCGGGTCCAGGTGTTCAGCCGCGCGGCCTCGGCCAGTCCCTGCCAGTAGTCCAGCCCGGCCAGGGCCCCGGCCATGAAGACGAAGCGCGCCCGGGCCTGGGCCAGGGTCTCGCGCAGCTCAAGGAACAGCTTGTATTCCAGCGCCTTGCGCTCCTCGGAGGCGGAGAGCAGGCGGTCTTCCAGCTCCTTGAGCCGGGGCGTGACGTAGCGCTCGCAGTTCACCAGGGTCTGGCGGCGGATGAAGGTCTCCGGCACCGCGCCCTGGTGGGATTTGGAGACCTCGAAGTAGTAGCCGAAGACCTTGTTGAAGCCGAGCTTGAGCTTGGGGATGCCCGAGGCCGTCCGCTCCTGCTCGAAAAGCTCCCGGACCCGAGCCTCGCCGTGCTCGGTGAGCTGGATCAGGTCGTCCAACTCGGCGTTGTAGCCGGTCTTGAACAGTCCGCCCTCGCCCACGGCCAGGGGCGGGCTGTCCACCAGGGCGGCGTCCAGGAGCCCGGCCAGGTCGGCCAGGTCGTCCCAGGACGCCAGCAGCCCGCGCAGGTCGGCCGGGGCCTCTTCGGCCTCGGCGGCAAGGGACCGGCGCAGCCGGGGCAGGGCCAAAAGGGTCTGGCGCAGGGCCGCGAAGTCGCGGGGCGTGGCCCGGCCGAGCTGGACCCGGGTGGACAGGCGCTCCAGGTCGTGCACCTCGTCCAGGGCCCGGCGCAGCTCCGCGCGGACCGGATCGCGGGCGAAGAGGAACTCCACGCAGTCCAGACAGCGGCCGATGGCCGCCGGGTCGCGCCAGGGCTCGCGCAGGCGTCCGGCCAGCAGCCGCGCGCCCAGGGGCGTCACGGTGCGGTCCAGGACGTGCACCAGGGTGCCGGAGCCGCTCCGGCCGTCCAGGCGGCGGAAAATCTCCAGGTTGCGCTCCGTGACCTCGTCCAGGATGAGGTGGCGCGAGAGGTCCAGGGGCCGGAAGCCCTCCAGGTGGGACACGTCCTGCTTCTGGGTCTGGCGCAGGTAGAAGAGCAGGGCCCCGCAGGCCCGGGTCAACTCCGGCCTGCCGGAGAGCCCGAGGGCCTCCAGGTCGGCCACGCCCTGGGCCTCCAGGAGCGCGTGCCGGGCCGCGTCCAGGTCGAAGGCCCCGCGCTCGGGCAGGGCCGTGACCTGGGCCCGCATGTCCGCGAAGGCTGAGGGAACGCGGCGGCCCTGGGGCAGGAGCAGCTCGCGCGCTCCGATCTTGGCCAGCCATTGCCAGAGTTCGGGCTCCCGCGTGGAGGACAGGCCGCTCCAGTGGCCGGTGGACACGTCGACCCAGGCGGCGCCGCCCGAACCGCGCTCCTCGTCCCAATAGAGCGCGGCCAGATAATTGCTCTCCCGGGCCGAGAGGTTGGCGTCCTCGATGACCGTGCCCGGGGTGAGCACCCGGGTCACCTCGCGGCGCACCAGCCCCTTGGCCTGCCTGGGATCCTCAACCTGGTCGCAGATGGCCACCCGGTAGCCCTTCTCCAGGAGCTGGGCCAGATAGCCCTCGGCCGCGTGGTGCGGCACCCCGCACATGGGCACCTTGGCCTCTGCGTTGGGATTGCGCGAGGTCAGGGTGATGGACAGCTCGCGGGCCGCCACCTCGGCGTCGTCGAAGAACAGCTCGTAGAAGTCGCCCATGCGGTAGAAGAGCAGGGCGTCCGGGTACTCCTCCTTGATGCGGAGGTACTGTTCGAACATGGGGGTGAGCCGGGGCGCGGTCACGGCTGGCCTGGGCTCCTATTGGGTGAAGTCGTAGCGGAAGGCGATGGAGTGCCAGCTGCGGCAGCGCGGGCAGAGATAGAACACGGCGTCGCGCTTCAGCCCGCATCCGCGGCAGACGAAGCGGCGCAGACGCCGCGCCTTGTCCATGAAGAACTCCAGCTGTTCCTTGAAGAAGGGCGTGAAGCTCTGCTCGTCCTTGGTCAGGCGGAAGACCTCCAGGCGGGCCAGCCAGAAGTCCGGCCGCAGCACGAGCGTCTTCTCCAGCCAGGAGCGGGCCTCCAGGCGCTGGCCGCACTGCAGCAGGAGCCGCGCGCCATAGTAATAAAGGAGCACGTCCGGTTCCTGCGCGGAGAGGACCGGGATCACGGTCTGGAGCAGGTCGGCGTTGGGCAGGGGCGCGGCTTCGCCGCCCTCGCGGCGGGCTCCGGCGGCCGCATCCGCCAGCCCCTCCAGAAAAACGAAGCGCATGGCCGGGTCGGCCTTGACCAGGGCCTCGCCCAGCGCGTCCTTGAGCCGCGAGGCCGAGCCCTCCCGGTAGGCCGAGGTCAGATGCTCGGCCCAGGCTTCCACCGAGCCGGGGTAGACCTTCACCGCCTTGCGCAGGAAGCTGCCCGCCTGGGGCGCGTCGCCTCCGGCAGCCAACTCCTGGGCCCGGCGCACGAGGTAATGGGCCTGGGGCAGGGGGCGGCCCAGGCGGCCGTACAGTTCGGCGGCGCGCTCGAACTCGCCGCCGTCGGCGGCCAGCAGGGCCTGCTCCTGAAGAATGGCCGGGCGGTCGCCCATGAGGGAGCGGGCCTGGTCAAAGGCATGCGCCGCGCGGTCCAGGAAGCCGCCGCGCCGGAAGTCCCGGCCCAGCTCGAACCAGGCCCGGGCGCGGAACTTGGGGTCCAGGCCAGGCCGCACGATGAGGTTGTTGCGGATCTGGATGGCCCGCTCGATCTCCCCCTGGGAGCGGTAGAGGCTGCCCAGGGCCAGGTAGATCTCCACGGCCTCCGGGTTGTTGCGCACCACCTGGGAGAGTTCGTCGATGGCCGCGCGGGTGTCCTGCACGGGCAAGGTCTCGCCCTCGCCCGGACCGGGCGCGAACTCGAAGCGCGCGGCGCCCTTCCCACGACGCAGAAAGTCGAGCCAGGACAAGACGCCGCCCCTACGCCTCCGGCTCGTCGGCCGGGGCCTGATAGGGCTGGTTCTCCAGGGGCAGGTTGCGCAGCTGGTTCAGCTCCCGCTCCAGGTTGGCGGCCTTGGCGCGCAGCTCCTTGACCTGGCCCGCCAGCCGGAAGCGCTCGGAAAGGAAGTAGCCGATGCAGGCCAGCCCGCCCACCAGGAAGGAGCCCAGGACGATGAGGTAGAAGGGCAGGGGGATGGAGCGCAGGTCGAAGAGCAGGGGCACGGAAAGCACGAGCACGAAGCTCTGGGTCACGGTCTCCTTGTTCTGGATGAAGAAGAGCATGGACGCGGCGAAGAAGAGCACGAGGAGCAGGACTTTCACGTAGCGCATGGGTTTCTCCTTGTCACCGCGCCGCGTCGAACAGCGGTTTGAGGCGACGGTAGGTGGAGAGCAGGTGCTCGGGAATGACGTTCGTCTCGCCGAACACGGCCATGAAGGAGGCGTCCCCGTTCCAGCGGGGCACGATCTGGAAATGCAGGTGCGCGGCGATGCCCGCCCCGGCGGCCTCGCCCAGGTTGAACCCGGCGTTGATGCCGTGGGGCCGGAAGGCGGTCTTCAGCACGGCCACCGAGCGGCGCATGGTTTCCATGCACTCCCCGGCCTCCTCGTCGGTCAGGTCCGTGAGACAGGACACGTGGCGGTAGGGCGTGACCATGAGGTGCCCATTGTTGTACGGGAACTTGTTCATGATCACGAAGCAGGTCCGGCCGCGCCAGAGCACGAGCCGCCGCTCGTCCTCGGCGGTGTCCGAGGGGATGCAGAACACGCATTCATCGGGCTTGGGACCCAGGATATAGTCCAGGCGCCAGGGCGCCCACAACACTTCCATCTCCGCCGTCCGTTCGGTTGGGCCGGAGCCGGGCGGCTCCGGGGCGGTCTTCCGCCCATTCGATTCACCGGAAGGGGCTCAAACCACTGACGCTTATCCTACACGTCCGGGGGATGGAGGGCAAGCCTCGGGCCCGCTCTCGTCCTCCCCGGAATCCTCCGCCAGCCGCCATTCCCGCTTCAGGGCCCGGACCATCTGCAACTGCTCCTTGCGGCCCTCGGCGCGGCCGTCGATCTTGGCCTGGCGCAGGGCGCGCAGGATGCGGGCGTAGACCGGCCCCTCGGGAATGCGCAGCCGCTTCAGGTCGCGGCCCGTGACCTCGATGGCGTGGGACGCCGGGTTGGTCAGGAACTGCGAGATGTGCTTGCGGATCTCCTCCCGGCGGCTGCGGGCCATGAGGAAGAGCACGCCCTCCAGGGGCAGGGTGTCCAGGCAGAAATAGAGTTCGGACAGGGGCGAGGCGTCCTCCTTCCAGGCCATGAGCCGCCCGAGCACCTGGCCGATGGATTCGCGCAGGGCCAGGAAATCGCGCTCGTCCCGCTGGGACAGGCCCAGGCGGCGGCAGACGTCCAGGGCCTGCTCCCCGTCCACGCCCTGGGCCAGGCCCAGGAGGTAGAGCTTCCAGGGCACGGCCGAGGGCTTCAGATAAAGGAGCTTGTGCCAGTTGTGGACCTTGCCGATCTCCATGACCAGCCGGGCCTTGACCGGGTCCAGGACCATCTGGGGATGGATGGCCTCCAGCAGGCCCAGCTCCTGCATGCGCGAGAGGCAGTTCAGGGGCGACTCCTCGTCCAGGATGAGTTGCAGCTCGTGGAAGACCCGGTTGCCGGAGAGCCTGCTGAAGAGGTTCAGCTGCAGGGCGTTCTTGATCAGCCGCGCGGTCTGGGAGCCGATGCGGAAGCCGAAGCGCTGTTCGAAGCGCACGGCCCGCAGGATGCGCGTGGGGTCCTCCACGAAGCTCAGGGAGTGGATGACCCGGATGGTCTTCTCCTTGATGTCGCGCTGGGCCCCGAAGAAGTCCACCAGCCGTCCGAAGTGCTGCGGGTTGAGGTGCACGGCCAGGGCGTTGATGGTGAAGTCGCGGCGGTAGAGGTCCATCTTGATGGAGGAGAGCTCCACCGTGGGCAGGGCCGCCGGGTACTCGTAGTACTCCAGCCGCGCGGTGGCCACGTCGATGCGCCGCCCGCCCGGCAGGATGACCACGGCGGTCTTGAACTTCTTGTGGGTCTTGGCCCGGCCGCCCAGGCGCTGGACCAGCTCCCGGGCGAAGCGGATGCCGTCGCCCTCGACCACCAGGTCGATGTCCAGGTTCACCCGGGCCAGAAGGATGTCGCGCACGAAGCCGCCCACGGTGAAGACCTCGCAGCCCATGTCCTGGCCCAGCTCCCCGGCCTTCTTCAACAGCTCGAACACGGCCGCGGGCAGGCGGTTGAACATGAGCGTGCGGATGTTCCGTTCGCGCTTGCGGTCCGGGGAGAGCGACTCCGGGATGCGCGAGGGCTCCTCCACCAGCAGATTCACCAGGTCCGTGCGGGTGATGACTCCCCGCAGCTCGCCGTCCTCGGCCACCACGGGCACGAGGCGCTGGCGCTTGCCCAGGATGATCTCCATGACCTCCTGGAGGTCCGAGCGCGGCGGCACGCTCAGGAACTCCCGCAGCATGTATTCCTTGACCGCCACCTCGCCCAGCTTGTGGGTCATGGCCTTGTCCGCGATCTTGTGCTCCAGCAGGCCCACGCAGCGCATGCCGCCGTCCTCCACCACGGGCACGCCCTTGAGCCCGAAGCGGGTCATGAGCTCCACCGCGGCCTTCATGGGGCGGCTCTTCTCGATGACCACCGGCGGCTTGGACATGAGGTTCTCCACCACCATCTGCGGGTTCACGTGGGAGTAGAGCAGGGCGAACAGCTCGTCCTTGACCTCGGCCAGGGTCTTGTTCTTGATGGTCGCGGAAGCGGCGTAGGCATGCCCTCCGCCGCCGAAGAAGCCGCAGATCTCGCCCACGTCCACCTCGGCGTGGCGCGAGCGGGCCACCAGGTGGATGCGGTCGCCCATGCGGCCCAGGGCGAAGAGCACCCGGATGTTCTCCATATCCATGAACTTGTGGGCCAGGAAGGCGAAGTCGCCGACGAAGTCGTCGGTGCTGGCCTCGGCCATGACCACGTTCACGCCGTTGATCTCCTGGCTGGTGGCGGTCTCCAGCAGCTCGCCCAGGATCTTCACCTGCTCGGAGTCCAGGTCGCGGGAAAGCAGGTCCGTGACCACGCCCAGGTCCATGCCGTTGCGCCGGAGCCAGCCGGCGGCCTCGAAATCCTCGGCGGCGGTCGAGTCGAAGGAGAAGGAGCCCGTGTCCTCGAAGAGCCCCAGGCCCATGACCGTGGCCTCCTCGGGCAGGGGGACGATGCCGCGCTCGCGCATCTCGGCCACCAGGATCGCCGTGGTGGAGCCCCAGGGCTTGATCATGCTCAGGGTGGCGGCCACGTCCTCGTCGGAATCCGGGTGGTGGTCGTAGGCGTGGATTTCCACGGCCGGGTTGTCCAGCAGCGGCCCCACATGGGCCAGCCGCGACTTCTGGCGGGTGTCCACGACCACCAGAAGCCGCACGGTGCCCTGATCGATCTCCTTGAAATTCCTGAAATTGAACAGGTAGGTCGTGCTCTGGATGTAGAAGTTGCGGAGGTTCTTCTCCTGGCTGCCGGGGAAGATGAGCACGGCCCCGGGATAGAGCCTGCTGGCCGCGATCATGGCGGCCAGGGCGTCGAAGTCGGCGTTGGCGTGGGCGGTGATGACCGTCGGCGCCGCGATCTTGGGTTCCGTGCCTTGGGGCATGCGCGACCTCTCACACCCCGGAGCGCGGGTGGAACTTCCGGTGGATGGACAACAGGCGGTCGGCCTGCACGTGGGTGTATATCTCGGTGGCGGCGATGTCGGCGTGGCCCAGCAGGGCCTGGACGATGCGCAGGTCGGCTCCGCCCTCCAGGAGGTGCGTGGCGAAGGAGTGGCGGAAGGTGTGCGGCGAAATCTCGCGCCGGATGCCCGCGGCCAGGGCGTATTTCTTGATGAGCTTCCAGATGCCCTGGCGGGTGAGCTTGCGGCCGGAGCGGTTCAGGAATATCTGGGGATCGGCGGGCCGGAATTGCGGCCGGGTGCGCTCCAGGTAGTCGGCGAGCAGGGCCTGGGCCCGCTCGTGCACCGGCACGACCCGCTCCTTGGAGCCCTTGCCGAAGACCCGCAGGATGCCGGTCTGGGGGTCGAAGTCCGCGGCGGACAGCTCCACCAGCTCGGAGACGCGCAGGCCAGAGGCGTAGAGCAACTCCAGCATGACCCGGTCGCGAGCGCCCAACGGGGTGGAGGGCTCCGGGACGGAAAGCAGGCTATCCATCTCCGCGCGCGAAAGCACGTCCGGCAACCCCTTGGGAAGCTTTGGGTTTTCCAGCAGTTCGGCGGGGTCGTCGGGGCGCAGCCCGCGATCCAGACAAAAGGCGAAGAAGCCGCGCAGGGAAGAGAGGTGGCGCGCCAGGGAGCGGCTGGCCAGCCCGCGCCCGCGCAGGCGGGTCAGGTGCAGGAAAATATCCCGGGAGTCGGCGGACTCGGGACCACGTCCCTTTTCCTTGAGAAATTCAAGCAAGGCGGCGAGGTCCGCGGCGTATCCCGACAGACTGTTCTCGGACAGACCGCGCTCGATGAGCAGAAACTCCAGGTAGCGGTCCACCCACGAGTGCTGCGGAGGCGCCTGCCGCTCTCCGGCGCTCACGGTATCATCACGCATGCTCACGTCCCGCTGAAAAAGGATCGTCGCCCGGCGTGCCGGTCACGGCGGACATCTGCAAGGATACACGGTTGTCCGCCGGGTCACAAGCGAACCCTCCGGCGATTGACAGGGACGCCGCGCCAATTTAAGGAAAAGCTCTCCAATCGATTCGCCCAGCAAGGAGTTTTCCCATGCGCACGTTCCCGCTGGCCAAGCGGCTCCAGGCCCTTCCTCCCTATCTCTTCGCGGCCATCGACAAGGCCAAGGAAGAAGTCCGGGCCCAGGGCAAGGACATCATCAGCCTGGGCATCGGCGACCCCGATCTGCCGACCCCGGAATTCATCGTGGAGGCGCTCTGCGCCGCCGCCCGCAAGCCCGAGCACCATCAGTACCCGTCCTATATCGGCATGCTGGCCTTCCGCCAGGCCGTGGCCGACTGGTACAAGACCCGCTTCGGCGTGGACCTGGACCCGGCCACCGAGGTCATGACCCTCATCGGCTCCAAGGAGGGCATCGCCCACTTCCCCTTGGCCTTCATCGATCCGGGCGACCTGGCGCTCGTCGCCACCCCGAACTATCCGGTCTACCCCGTGACCACCGCCTTCGTGGGCGGGGAGGTCAAGTACCTGCCCCTGACCGACGAGAACGACTTCCTGCCGGACCTGGATTCCGTGTCCGAGGCGGAGTGGAAGCGGGCCAAGCTCATCTACGTCAACTATCCGAACAACCCCACGGCCGCCTCCGCGCCCCGCGGCTTCTACGAGAAGCTGGTGGCCATCGCCCGCGAGTACGACGTGATCGTGGTCCACGACGCAGCCTATACGGAAGTCTACTTCGACCCTGCGGACAAGCCGCTGTCCATCCTGGAGATTCCCGGGGCCAAGGATGTGGCCATCGAGTTCCATTCCCTGTCCAAGACTTACAACATGACGGGCTGGCGCATCGGCATGGCCGTGGGCAACCCGAGCCTCGTGGCGGGTCTGGGCAAGGTCAAGGAAAACGTGGATTCCGGCCTGTTCCAGGCCATCCAGGAGGCGGGCATCGCCGCCCTGCAGAACGGCGAGCCCTACGCCGCCAAGTTCCGCGAAGTCTACAAGGAGCGTCGGGACGTGATGCTCAAGTGCCTGGGCGACATCGGCATCTCCTGCCGCGTGCCCAAGGCCTCGCTCTACATCTGGGCCAAGGTGCCGCATGGCCAGACGTCCCAGGAATTCGTCACCAAGGTGCTGCGTCAGACCGGCGTGGTCCTGACCCCGGGCAACGGTTTCGGCACGCCCGGGGAAGGGTACTTCCGCATCTCCCTGACCGTGAACACCGACAGACTCAAGGAGGCTGCGTCACGGATATCCAGCTTGTAACCACCTACCTGGGCCTCGGCTCGAACCTCGGCAAGCCCGAGGAGAACCTGAACGAGGCCCTGGCGAGGCTGGAAAACTACGGCGCCGACATCCAGCTCAAAAGACAGTCGGCTATCTATTGGACCGAGCCCCAGGGCCTCAAGGACCAGCCCTGGTTCGCCAACCAGGTTGTCGAACTGGGCGTGGACCCGGAAATCTGGGCCCCGGAAGGGCTGTTGTCCACCTTGCTGGCCATCGAGGCCCAGATGGGCAGGGACCGCTCCTCGGAGACTCCCGGCGGCCCCCGGGTCATCGATCTGGACCTGCTCCTGTTCGGCGATCTGGTGACCGACACGGGCTTTCTGACCGTGCCGCATCCCCGGCTGCTCACCCGGGCCTTCATGCTCGTGCCGCTGCGCGAGATCGCCCCGGGCCTCATGCTGCCCGGCGGCGTGGCCGTGGACACGGCCCTGAAGGCACTGAACCACCGCCAGGAAGGCGACCGCATCTGGCAAGACTAGGCCGCGCGCGGCAAAGGAGTTCCCATGCTCATCAAATTCCTCATCTTCGCCGTGGCCGCGTTCGTGGTCTGGAAGCTCTTCATGGGGGACCGCAAGCAGAAGCAGGTCCGCGACAAGAAGCAGGAAGAAAACCTGGCCGCCTCCGGCGAAATGGTCAAGGATCCCATCTGCGGCACCTACGTGCGCAAGGACGGGGACATCCGCGTGCGCCAGGGCGAGACCGTGCACGTCTTCTGCTCCTACGACTGCCGCGACAAATTCATCAAGAGCCTGGAAGCGGGCCAGGACACGG
Source organism: Desulfovibrio aminophilus (assembly GCF_023660105.1). NCBI lineage: Bacteria > Pseudomonadati > Thermodesulfobacteriota > Desulfovibrionia > Desulfovibrionales > Desulfovibrionaceae > Desulfovibrio > Desulfovibrio aminophilus. The sequence continues at coordinate 270,762 of NZ_JAMHGA010000012.1, forward strand.
CCGAATAGCTGCCGTCACGGGCGGACGAGCAGTTCCACCACCTCGGCCAGCAGGTCGCGGGCCGGATTGTACAGGCGGCTGAACCGCCCATGGAGGGTTTCGCTCTCGGTCAGGCCGAGGGCCTCCGCCAGCACGGCGTTGGCCTCGCAGCACAAGTAGCTCCGAGGCTCTGAGGTGAAGGCCAGCCCGGCTTGACGAAGAATCGCGCCAAAGGGCCGCACGGCCTCGATGAACGCGGCGCGCAATTCCGGCGCGAACCGCTCCAGATGGATGCGCAGGCCCGCCAGGGCCACGGGCCGTCCGGCCTTTTCCAACCCCAGCACCACCACCCGGTCCAGGGTCTTGTCCCGTACGAGGATATCGTCGCCCAGCAGCCGCACGGTGACGGCGTCCCGATAGTGTTCCGCCAGGGCGGCGGTCATGCTCCCGTCATGGACGAGGAGGGCGGCCCAAGGCGCGGGAACCTCCCCGGCATCCTCGCTGCTGAAGACGGGAAAGGTCTGGCCGCGTTCGGCGTGCAGCCGCAGCAGGCCGCGCATGGAGTCGAGAAAGTCCATTCGTAGCACCTCGCCAGCACAAGCTATGCGACATGCCGGACAAAAAAGCCAGCCTCGGCGAAGATGGCGACGATATTTCCACGCGGCTTCTTTTCATCCGTCCGGTTTTCCGCTATTTATCGATCATGAAGTTCTTCATCGATACCGCCAATCTGGACGAAATCAGGCAGGCCAAGGCCTACGGCCTCATCGACGGCGTGACCACCAACCCGAGCCTCCTGTCCAAGGAGAAAGGGGACTGGAAGGCCCTGGCCCGGGCCATCTGCGCCGAGGTGAACGGGCCGGTGAGCCTGGAGGTCATCGGACTGGACACCGAATCCATGGTCCGCGAGGCCCGGGAGCTGATCAAGATCGGGCCCAACGTGGTCATCAAGGCGCCGGTCACCGAGCCGGGCCTGGCCGCGGTCCGGCAGCTCACGGACATGGGCATCGAGACCAACGTGACGCTGGTCTTTTCGCCGCTCCAGGCGCTCCTGGCCGCCAAGGCGGGGGCCACCTACGTGAGCCCCTTCGTGGGCCGGCTGGACGCCGTGGGGCACGACGGGCTGGCCCTGGTGGAGCAGATCCTGACCATCTACGGCAACTACGGCATGTCCACGCAGGTTCTGGTGGCCAGCATCCGCCATCCGCAGCACGTGCTGCAGGCCGCGCTCATGGGAGCGGACGTGGCCACGATCCCGTTCCCGGTGATCCGTGAACTCCTCAAGCATCCCTTGACCGATTCCGGCCTGCAGGCCTTTCTGAACGACTGGGGCAAGAGCCACGGAGCGGCCACGCCGAAGGCCAAGCGGACGAAATAGAAATCAGCTTGCATTTCAGACTGATAGGGGGCTCGCCAGCCCCCTTTTTCTCACCCGTATATTTGTCTCGGAATGTAAATTATGTAAACTTTCAGAAATAAACGGGTTGAATCGGGCGGTCGGACCCCGCCCGGCTTGCAACCCGCCATGCCTCCTGGTAAGGAAGCCCTGCTTCGGCGTCATCCAGGGGTGTTTTCCCGGAGAACAGTTTGGCGACGCAACATCAGCTCCCGGGCTTGCCCGACACTCAACCCGCGGCTTTCCGCCGTGACCCTCAGACACTCATTATGATGAAGAGTCAGCTCCGCGTGCTTCTGCTCGTTTTCGTGGCCGTCTTCGCGCTCATGCTCCAGCCGGTTCTGGCCGAGCCGCACCAGAACGCCACGGAGGCCGACGCCGGCTCCCCGGCGAAAAAGGACGACGCCAAGAAGTCCTCCAAGGCCGCCAAGACCACCAAGACGTCGACCAAATCGAACGCCAAGGCCGAGGCCAAGACCAAAAAAACCGACCCAAAGAAGGCCGAAACCAAGAAGACCAAGGCCGGGGTCGCGAAGGACGAGCCCGCCCCGGCCTTGGCCGACGACGCCCAGCAGGATGCGGCCACCGCCCCCGCCGGTCAGGACGACGCGACGCCGGCCGCCAAGCAGGCTCCGGCCAAGGGAGCCAAGACGGATGCCTCGGCCAAAAGCGCCAAGGCCGACGCCCCGAAGACGGCCAAGACCGATGCTCCGGCCAAGTCCGGCAGCGACGGGTACGACAAGTTTCTTGAAAAATACGGGGCCTGGGATCGCCTGAGCAAGGAATACAGCAATTCGGACGACCCGGACCTGATCCTCAAGCGGGCCGTCATGGCCCTGCAGACCGGCGCTCCCCAGCAGGCGCTGGAGATTCTCGAATCCTCCCCCTCCTTCGACGACCAGGCCAAGGAAGTGAAGCGCCTCTGGCTGGGCGGCCAAGCCGCCCGCGCCGCCGGCGATCCCTCCAAGGCCGTGTTCTGGTTCAGCCAGGCGGGCCAGATGCTCGACGCCAAGGAGCGCAACGCCCGCTTCCACAACGAACCCGACCTGGATACGCTCTGGGCCGACGTCTGGCGGCGGTTCTTCTGGATCTACTCCTCGAACTTCGGCGCCACCCGCGAGGGCCAGGAGACCGTGCTGCGGACCACCCTCGAACAGGCCCAGCAGGTTTGGAAGAACACCCCCTTCTGGGACGCCGCGGCCAAGGCCCTGGAACATGAGTCGGCCGTGGGCGACAAGCCCATGGCGGGCGACGTGGTGGAGATCGGCGAAAGCGACCGGCTCCAGGTGGCCAAGGCCCTGGCCGCCGCCTGCCTGGAGTACAAGGACGACGCCAAGGCCGACGCCGAGGCCATCACGGCCCAGGCTCCGCGCGAATTCTGGACGGCCGTAACGTCCTTCATCTCCTCCGAGGAAGACCCCTCCGAGCTGGCCAGCCTGCACTCCTCCTACCCCAAGGCCTCGATCTTCTGGGGCAGCAACACCATGTCCACCTCGGCCTCGGGCCGCACGGACTGGATCCTGCCCGAGGAAAGCAACGGCGACTGGCAGGACATCCTCAAGAAGAACCGCTCCCTGAAGGATGCGGCCAAGCGCTACGTGGACCGCGAGCCCGCGAAGGAGCTGGAAGCCCTGCCCGTGTTCGGCCAGTACCGCTTCGCCCTGGCCGTGGCCGGCGGCAAGACCGAACAGGCCCGAACCCTCTGGACCGGCCTGGAGAAACGAACCCTGCCCCTGAGCCTCAAGGTCTGCGGCATGCTGCTCTTCGACGAGCCGCTGGAGAATGTCCTGTCCGAGGATCCCAACGCGGCGGCCCGGCAGTACTTCCTGCTGCCCGCGCTGGCCTCGGCCGGAGGCGGAACCAGCCTCCCCGCCCACCTGGCCCCGTTCTGGATCCGCATGGAAGGCCGCCAGCTGACCAACGCCGCCAGCCGCACCTGGCCCCTGGACCGGCTCCTGGTCCTGGCCTCCTGGACCTCCCGCCTGGAGAGCGAGCCCTCGGCCGATTTGGCCAAGCGCATCGCCTTCCTCTTCCCCGAGACCTCCACCGGGGCCCAGGCCACGCTCCGCCTCGCCGAGGAGGCCCTCAAGGATCAGCAGTACCAGCTGGCCGGATTCTACCTGAACAACGTGGAGACCATCCGCCTGCCCAAGGACCTCCGCGCCAAGCAGCTGGAGCTCAAGGGCGACCTGGCCTTCGGGCTGAGCAGCTTCGATGAGGCCCTGGACGCTTACAGCCGCCTGCTCAAGACCGGCGTGCCCCTTTCCGACACGAGCCTGATCCGGGTGGCCTTCATCCTCCAGCAGAAAGGCCAGCTGGACGTGGCCCAGGGACAGCTGGAAAAGCTCTGGGAGCGCCACGAGAACATGTCTCCGTCCATGCAGGCCGAGGTGCTCTACTATCTCGGCGAGGGCGCGCACGCCATGGGCAACATCGACAAGGCCCTGGACTACTATCTCCGCCTGGCCTGGCAGTACCCCCAGGAGAACATCTGGGCCCTGACGGCCATGTTCCGCGCCGCGCTCATCTACGACAACATGGGCCAGTACGACACGGCCAAGAACCTGCTCGTCACGGTCATCCGCAACGCCGAGACCGAGCAGCAGCGCGAGGCCGCCAAGAACCGCCTGGCCGAGATCGAGGCCAAGATGGGCAAGGCCGAGGAAAAGCCCAAGTCCGGCGGGACCATGGTCTATCCCTTCTGACGCTTTGACCAGCACCGACAGAACGTGAGGGCGTCCGCGAGGACGCCCTTTTTCATTGCCCCGGCGTCACATGGTAGGGCGCCAAGCGAAAGGCACATCCCGACGTGGTCTGCTATCGCAATGGGTTCAGGATCGCAGCAAGTTATTGAAGAGGCGTCATAAGGACATGGACTCGCGGCGGCGTCCACCCTTCCATGCGCCATCGGAGCTGACCGGCTCCCCTGCCCTCCGACAGGGCTCCCACCGGCGAGCGGCTGAGTCATCATGATCGCGAAGCGGCACGGCATGTTCCCGTATCCGAGAGCCCGGGCATCACGGCGTTCGGGAGCGATTCCGTTCCCAGGCTCCACGAATTCCCGTCAGCCCCGCCGCCCCAAGCGCACAGGCAAAGAAAAAGGGCCCTGGTTGTCGCCAGGACCCTTTGATCTCTGTGGTGCCGAGGGGGGGACTCGAACCCCCACGGGATTTCTCCCACTACCCCCTCAAGATAGCGTGTCTACCAGTTCCACCACCTCGGCATCGGGGGATTTTCAACAAAGGCTTATTGCTTCGGAGCCTCCGGCTGCTTGGCGGCCTTGGGATCCTCGAAGGTCACGCCCTCGGGCTTCTTCTCCGGCGCCGGGGCCGGAGCCGCCACCTTGCCGGAGGAATCCAACATGATGGAGTCCACGTGCGAAACCCGCTTGCTGATGAGCAGGTTGTAGCCCAGGGAAGTCAGCAGGAACACGGCGGCCAGCACCGAGGTCACCTTGACCAGCAGGCCGCCCGCGCCGGTGCTCCCGAACACGGAACCGCTCCCGCCGCCGAAGATGACGCCCATGCCTTCCTGTCCCGACTGCAGCAGCACGACCACGATCAGGAACAGACAGGCCAGGACGTGTATGACGACAACCAGAGTCTCCAAGTCAAATCCTCACTTTTCTCTCACCCGGCGGCGTCAGGCTCCGGCCAGCACGATGCGGGCAAAACTTTCAGCCGCCAAGCTCGCGCCTCCTACCAGCACACCGTCCACATTGTCAAGCGCGATGATCTCGGCGCAATTGTCGGGCTTCACGCTTCCGCCGTACAATATCTTAATATCATTACCTATATTTTCGAAGATGTCAAGCAGAATCCGACGCACGCAGGCATGGGCCCCCAGAATTTCCTTGGGCCCGGCCACCTCGCCGGTGCCGATGGCCCAAACCGGCTCATAGGCCACGGCCAGCCGGGCCGGATCGATCTCCCGGGGCACATCGGCCAGACCGGCGCGCAGCTGGCGCTCCAGCACGGCCTCCAGTGCGCCGGAACGACGCTCCTCGATCTTCTCGCCCACGCAGAGCACCACGCTCAGGCCCGAGGCCTGGGCGAAGGCCGTCTTGCGGCCCACCAGCTCATCGGACTCGCCGATGACGTGACGGCGCTCCGAATGCCCGGTGAGCGCGAAGGCCGCGCCCGCGTCCCGCAGCATGCCCGGCGAAATCTCGCCGGTGAACGCGCCCTCCTTCTCCGGCCAGAAGTCCTGGCCGCCGGTCCAGAAGCCCTTCTCGTCCTTGAATTTCTTGGACACGCCGCGCAGGGCCGTGAAGGGCGGGAACACGAGGACCTCGCGCCCGTCGGGCAGCTTGCCGTCCAGGAGCTTGACCAGGGCCTCGGCGGTGTCCTTGGCCTCCTCGTAGGTCTTGTACATCTTCCAGTTGGCGGCCATGAGCTTGTTCATCAGGAACACTCCTTGAGGGCGGACAGGCCGGGCAATTCCTTGCCTTCCAAGAACTCCAGGAAGGAACCGCCGCCGGTGGAGATGAAGCTGAACTTGTCCACCAGACCGGCGGCGTGGATCATGGCGTCGGTGTCGCCGCCGCCCACGATGGTCACGGCCCCGGCGTTGGCGGCCATGGCCCGGCAGATGCCCAGCGAACCCGCGGCGAAGGCCGGATTCTCGAACAGGCCCATGGGGCCGTTCCAGACCACGGTACGGGCCGAGGCGATGACCTTGGTGAAGGCCTCCACGCTGCGCGGGCCGATGTCCAGGACCATCGCGCCGTCCGGGATGGCGTCCACGCCGGTCGTGCCCGAGGCCGCCGCGTCCTTGGGCGACGCGCCCAGGACCACGTCCTCGGGCAGGTGCAGCCGGGTGCCCTTGCCCGCGGCCTCGGCCAGCACGGCCTTGGCCTCCTCCACGAGGTCCGGCTCGGCCAGGGACGCGCCGATGCCGTGCCCCTGGGCCAGGAAGAAGGTGTTGGCCATGGCCCCGCCGATGATCAGATCGTCCACCTTGCCCAGGAGATTCTTCAGAATGCCCAGCTTGGTGGAGACCTTGGCGCCCCCCGAAATGGCCACGAACGGCCGCTCCGGCGCGGCCAGCCGCTCGCCTAGGAACTGCCATTCCTTTTTCATCAGGAACCCGGCGCAGCACAGGGCGGCGGCGCGGGGCGCGTCCACCACCGAGGCGTTGGGCCGGTGCACCACGCCGAAACCCTCGCCCACGTAAACGTCCGCCAGCCCGGCCAGCCGCTTGCCGAAGTCTCCCCGGGCCTCGGGGGTCTTGCCGGTCTCCTCGGCGTGGAAGCGCAGGTTCTCCAGCATGAGCACCTGGCCGGGAGCCAGCTCGCGGGCCATCTTCTCGACCTCGGGCCCCACGCAGTCCGGGGCCAGGCGCACCTCGCGGCCCAGGAGCTTGGCCAGATGCGCGGCCACGGGAGCCAGGCTGAGCTTGGGGTCCACGCCCTTGGGCTTGCCCAGGTGGGCGCAGAGGATCAGGGCTCCGCCCTGCTCCAGGACGCGGCGCAGGGTCGGCAGGCTCTGGCGGATGCGGTTGTCGTCGGTGATGACGCCGTTTTCAAGGGGAACGTTGAAGTCCACCCGGACCAACACTTTTCTGCCCTTCAGATCGATCTGGTCGATATAGCGCATGGCTTCACTCCTTGGCCGGTCGGTTCAGGGGATGTCACAACGAAACAGCAAGGCGTCTTCAAGGGTGTCGGGATAATACCGCTTGCGCACCCCGATCTGTTTAAATCCGAATTTGCGATAGAGGTCAATGGCCGGAAGATTGGACTCCTTGACGTCCAGGAAGCCCTCCCGGGCCCCGGCTTGGCGGCAGTGCCGCAGGGCCGCGTCCAGGAGCCCCGCGCCCAGGCCCTGGCGGCGGAACTCCGGGTGCACGGCCAGGTTCATGACCTCCATCTCCTCCGCGATCACCGAGTAGGCGATATAGCCGACTATCCGATCCCCCCGGCGCATGCCCAGGATATGGAACGCGCCGCGCTCCAGGCCCAGGCGGAACTGCTCCTCGGTCCAGTGGTAGGCGAAGCAGAGGGACTCCAACTCCATGACCGCGCGGATGTCGTCCGGGCCCAGCACCTCGGCCCCGCTCCCGGGCGTCTCCTCGGTCCGGGCTGGAAATCGCTTCGGCTCCGTCATACACTGCGCTCCATGCCGATCCTGAATCAGCGCTCCGCATCCGGCCCGCCGCTGGTGGAGGCCGTGGACAAGGAGAACCGCCCGCTGCTCGTGCTGCCCCTGCCCGAGGTGCACCGCCAGTTTCTCAACCACCGCTCCGTGGCCGTGCTGGTCTACGACCAGGACAACCGCCTCTTCCTGCAAAAACGCGGGGTTCGACGCACACTCTACCCGGGCCGCTGGGATGTGTCCACCAGTGGCCACGTGCATGCCGGGGAATCCGCCCGGGGAGCGGCCATGCGGCGGCTCTGGACCGACCTGCGCCTGCGGCCGGAGCGCATCCGCCACGTGCGCGACATCCCGGCCAGCCCGGAGACCGGGCACGAATTCATTACGGTCTTCGCCGTGCCCCGCGCCACGCAGATGGAGCCGAGCCCGGAACGGGTGTCCGGCAGCGTGTTCCACGCCCGCGAGGAGGTCGCCTGCCTGGTGCGGGAATTCCGGGAACTCCTGGCCCCGGGGCTCATACTGCTTTGGGAGCGCAACATCCCCTTCTCGGCCTGGGATCAGCCCTGAGCGAAAAAATCAGGATGCGGCGGGTTCCGTGAGCAGGCTGCTCAGGTCCTCATGCAGCAGGCCGTTGCTGGCCAGGATCCTCTCCCCGCCCAGCCGGTACGGACGGCGCGCGTCGTAGCCGCTGACCCGGCCGCCCGCCTCTTCCACCAGAAGCACGCCCGCCGCCGTGTCCCAGGCGTTCAGGGCGCACTCGTAGAAGCCGTCGTAACGGCCGCAGGCCACGTAGGCCAAGTCCAGGGCCGCGGCCCCAGGACGACGCAGGCCCTGCGTGCGGCTCAGCACGCGCCGCAAATGCAGGGCGATCTCATCCAGATAGCGGGCGTTGTCGTAAGGAAATCCCGTGGCGATCAGGGAATCCTCCAGCCGGTCCACGGCCGAGACGCGGATGCGCTCGCCGTCGCGCCATGCTCCTCCGCCCCTGATCGCGGTGTACAGCTCACCCAACACGGGCAGGTTGACCAGGCCCAGGGCCACGTGATCGCCGCGCCAGAGCGCCACGGACGTGGCCACGAAGGGCAGGCCGTGGGCGAAGTTGGTGGTGCCGTCCAGGGGGTCGATGATCCAGGTGAGCTCGCCCAGTCCGGCCTTGGATGAGGATTCCTCGGCCAGGAAGTCCGACCCGGGCAGGATCGCGGCCAGCCGCTCCTTGAGCAGGGCCTCCACGGCCAGGTCGGTGGAGGTGACGAGATCGATGCGCCCCTTGCGGCGCACCTCGCCCGGATGGCCGAAATTGGCGGTGATGATCGCACCGGCTTCGCGCACGGCCCCGGCCGCCCGGGCCAGGATCGCCTCGGCGGCGAACGGAACGCTCATTCCAGCAGCGCCCCTTCGTAGGCCTTGCCCTTCTCCAGGACGCGGCCGGTGCCCCGGGCCACGGTGGTCAGCGGGTCCGAGTCCAGGACCGCGTTCAGCCCGGTTTCGCGCTTGATGAGCACGTCCAGGCCGCGCAGGAGCGAACCGCCGCCGGCCAGCAGGAGCCCGCTGTCCGCGATGTCGGCGGCCAGCTCGGGCGGGGTCTTCTCCAAGGCGTTGCGCACGGCCTGCATGATCGCGTTGAGCGGCTCGCGGATGGCCTCGCGCACATGGGCGTCCGAGGCGATCACGGAGCGCGGCGCGCCCTCCACGAGATTCTTGCCCAGGACCTCCATGCTCAGGGGTTCGGGCTGCTCCACGGCGGAGCCGAGGGTGATCTTCACCTGCTCGGCCATGTTCTCGCCGATCTGCATCTGAAATTCATTCTGGAAATACCGCTGGATGGCCTCATTCATCTCGTCCCCGGCCACGCGGATGGACTCGGCGTGGGCGATGGCCGAAAGGCTGACCACGGCCACCTCGGAAGTGCCGCCGCCGATGTCCAGGACCATGTTGCCCAGGGGTTGATCAAAGGGCAGGCCCGCGCCGATGGCCACGGCCAGGGGCTCCTCGATGAGCCGCACGTCGCGGGCTCCACCGCGCTGACCGGCCTCGATCACGGCCCGCTTCTCCACCGGGGTGATGCCCAGGGGCACGCAGATGATCAGCCGGGGCCGCAACAGCTTGAGGCCCCGGGAGGCCTTGGCGATGAACGAGGAGATCATCACGCTGGTGGTGTCGAAGTCGGCGATCACGCCGTCGCGCATGGGCCGGATGACTTCCACGCGCTCGGGAGTCCGGCCCAGGTAGCGCTTGGCCTCCGCGCCCACGGCGATCACCTCGCCGCTCATGCGGTCCTGGGCCACCACCGAGGGCTCGTTGAGCACGATGCCCTCGCCCGGGCAATACAGCAGGGAGTTGGCCGTGCCCAAGTCCATGGCCAGGTTTCTCCCACCGAGAAAATTCCACAACCGCCTGAAGAACATTCGACCCTTCCGCTGGATGACGCCCTGATACGGCCCGATCAGCGCCCGGAACGGCGCTGCAGGAAGAACTCGACGCTCCGATTGTAGGTCTTTTCCTCTTCCGTGGTGAAGTAGCAGGCAGGCAGCTCACCCCGCTGGCGGTGGTAATGGAGACACTCGCAGCACAGCCCGTGGCGGTCGCAGGGGTAGGTGCAGTTGCAGTGTGTGGCGTTGATCTTGGCCCGGGGACACTGATCCGTCTTGCGCATGGGACCACACCTCGCGATAGGGGAAATGGCGGTGTTCCTGGAAAACACCGTGGCGGCACTGTATGAGGAACGACCGCATATGTCAATATTTGAAGATCATTGGAAAAATCCAGGCAGCCCCGGCGGGAATGCCGCCCCGTGGAGGAAAGTCCGCTCACGGCATTGTCATTCCGCCGCGCGCACGCTACAAAAAAGTGAGCGATCATTCCCCGTTGGCGATTCAAACAAGGAACATGCGGCATGTGGCGGGAAGCCTTCAGCGAACGCACCGACAGCGACTGGGACGCCGTCCTCGCCGCCACGCCGAGCCCGGGCCTGGAAGAGCTGAAGACCTTCCTAGACTGGACGCACATCAAGCACTGCCTCCTGCGCCCGTTCTTCGAGACCGAGGACTACCCCCTGGTGGAGCCACGCGAGCTGCTGCCCTCCTTCGAGGTCGACCTCCACGAATACAAGGAGCTGCCGGGATTCAGCATGGTGGCCTTCGACCGCCCGCTGCAATCCTTCCGCGAGGTCTTCCAGTACGACGTGCTGCACGGCCTGGCCGACTGGCGCACCGAGGACCTTCTGAAGGCTCCCTGCGCTCTGGAGCCCACCCTGCTCAAGGCCAACACCCAGACCTTCCAGAGCAGGCTATCCAAGCGGCAGCATGAAAGCTTCCTCAAGGAATTCGGCGAGTCGGACATCTGTTCCCTCTCCCTCTACTCCGCGCTCACGCCCTTCCTCCTTCAGTTAGAACGGGCCCACGTGCTGGCCCGCAACGCCGAGGGAGGCTACTCCCTCTGCGGCATCTGGGCCTCCTTCCCCTCGGACCTGGACACCGAGCTCAAGCGCTTCGGGATGAAGATCGGCAAGTTCAGCCACGCCGACAACCTGCGCTACGAATGCAACCGCCTCTTCGTCTACCAGTTCCTCATGGAGACCTACGGCTTCCCCATGGCCTCGGAGCGGCGCACCTCGGCCGCGCTCTTCGCCCGCCGCCTGTCCCGCATGGGAGAGGCCTGCCTGGTCCGCGTCCTGGGCCAGTCCGACCGGACCATCACCACCCTCTTCTCGCCCCGGCCCAACCAGCGCTGGCCCAAAGTGGAGAAGATCGCCCTGGTGGAGGTCCCGGCGGAACAGAAGGACGCCTTGGAGCTCTTGCGCGACCTGGGGTTCCTGGTGGACGAGAAGCGCCGGGCGGTCATCCTGCGCGTGACCTACAAGCAGCACAAGTATGACGCCAAGAACGTGCGCGAGGACCGGGCCCTGTCCGTGCATCGCCAGCAGATCATCCACCCCCGCACCGGCCGCGTCCTGGACCGCCTCAACGTGCTCAAGGACGCGGGCAGCATGCTGCTCACGCTCAACGACATCGTGCGCGGCGAGTACCACGGCCGCCACACCTACAAGCGCCAGGAAGTGATCACCGAGACCGGCACCCACGAGCAGCGGCTCAAGGTGCTCCACAGCTGGCTCTCCAAGCACCAGCACCGGCTCATCGAGTACTCCGACGACTTCTTCGCCCGGCTGACCAAGATTCTGGACATCTATCTCATGGCCCCGGCGAACTTTGAAATTTTCAGCAACCTCGAACAGTTGCACCAGGAAGTCTGGGCCAAGTACAGCGCCGTGCAGCAGGCCAGGAAGATCAAAATCCTTGAAGACCTGCGGTCGCGGCAGTACAAGGGCAAGGCCGTTTCCTACCGCGACGCGCTGCGCCTCATGTGCGACATCCTGGGCCAGCTCAAGTTCGAACTCGTCAACTATTTCGACGAACTGGTGGAAAAGGCCCTGGCCATCGGCACGGACGTGCTGAACGACGCCTATCTCCACCGGACCTATGTGGAGAAGAAGGACGAGGCCCTCACGGACTACGGCCGCGAGGTGAAGAAACTGTACGGGCGACTGGTGGGCCTGCGTGACGAGATCCGCTCGATCCGCAAGATCCGCCAGGATTCGCGCGACGCGACCTGAACAGCAAGCGAAGAGGAGGATTCATACCCGTGGAACAGCTCCGCACCACCCCGCTCACCGGCCGGCATCACGCCGCCAAGGCCAAGATGGCCCCCTTCGCCGGGTTCGACATGCCCGTGCAGTACGAGGGCATCATGGCCGAGCACGCCCAGACCCGCGCCAAGGCCTGCGTGTTCGACATCTGCCACATGGGCGAATTCCGCCTGGAAGGCCCCGGCTCCAAGGACGCCCTGAACCGCGTGGTGACCCAGGACCTGGACACCCTGGCCCCGGGCAAGTGCCGCTACGGCTTTCTGCTCAACGACGAGGGCGGCATCCAGGACGACCTCATCGTCTACTGCCTCGGCCCGGACCGCTACATGCTCGTGGTCAACGGCGCCTGCGAGGAAAACGATTTCGCCTGGATCAAGGCCCATCTGGGCGACGGCCCGGCCTTCGAGAACATCTCCTCGGCCACGGGCAAGATCGACCTCCAGGGGCCGGAGTCCCTGGACGTGCTGGAGGCCGTCATCGGCGGCTCCTGGCGCGACCTGAAGTACTTCTCCTTCGTGGAGACCACCTGGCGCGGCAAGCCGCTCATCGTCAGCCGCACCGGCTACACCGGCGAGCTGGGCTACGAGTTCTACCTCGGCTGGGACCAGACCCCGGAGCTCTGGGAAAGCCTGCTGGCCGACGCCCGGGTCAAGCCCGGCGGCCTGGGCGCGCGCGACACCCTGCGCCTGGAGCTGGGCTACCCGCTCTACGGCCAGGACCTGGACACCGCCCACACCCCGGTGGAGGCCGGCTACGGCGCGTTCCTGACCAAGGCCGGGGACTACGTGGGCAAGGCGGGCCTCGCGCGCGTGCGGGAGCATCTCGTCCCCCTGCGCATCGACGGCCGCCGCTCGGCGCGCCACAACGACGCCGTGTGCCTGGCCTCGGGCGAGCAGGTCGGCGTGGTCACCAGCGGCTCCTTCGCGCCCAGCCTGGGCCACTGCATCGCCCTGGCCTACGTGCGCGACGGCGCGGAGAAGAACGAGAACTTCGTGATCAAGGCCGCCCGCGTGGACCTGCCCGCGGTCCGGGCGGAACTTCCCTTCTACACCCAGGGCACGGCCCGGAAGAAGCTGGGCTGAACGCCCGCGACGACGTGACAAAAGGGCCGCCCCGGGGCGGCCCTTTTGTTTCAGCGCGGCGTGATGCCCCGCATGATCCGTCCCAGGCGCTCGGCCTCGCGGTTCAAGGCCGCCTCGTCCATCTCCTCGTCCGGCGCCTGGATGGGCTCGCCCACGCGGATCTGGCAGCGGGTGAAGGGATAGGGGATCTCGAACTTGTCCCAGGACCGCTGGAACACGACCTTGCGTTCGGGGAAAGCCCGGATGGGGAAGATCAGATTGCCGGACAGGCGGGACAGGAGCAGGGCCCCGGGCTTGGGCACGTGGCGCGGCCCCTTTGGCCCGTCCACGGTGAGCACGCCGTGCCGGTTCTCCTTGCGCATGACCCGGGCCGCCTTGATCAGGGCCTTGACCCCGCCCCGCGTGCTCGACCCCCGCGCCGTGACATGGCCCATGCGCTCCAGCATGCGGGCGATGATCTCGCCGTCCTTGCTCTGGCTCACGAGCGTCACCGCAGGCATCTTCATGATGTAGCCGAAGGCGGTCAGGGCGAAGAGCTCGTTGTGCCAAAGGGCCAGGACGCAGGCCTTGCCCTCCATGCGGCTGGCCGTGATGGGATCCCACTCACCGGCATGGTCGTAGCGGATCGTATGGGCCCAGAGCTTGTACAACCCGGCGGTCACCGGGGCCAAATCGGCGATGGAAAACGCGGCCATGCTGCCTCCTGCGGCTGGCATACTGGCAGAAGCGTTCCGGCGCAAGCCCCGGGCATTGATCGAAAAGTGGAATGGGATAGCCTGGAATGGATCGCCCCAAGCGATTTGACCTCGGCCTGTTCCCTGTGCTGCAGTGGGAAAAACCAGGAGCCGCAACGTGTCCGAGCCCATTCTCGACTGCAAGGGACTGCCCTGCCCCCAGCCCGTGCTCGCCTGCAAGCGCCGCCTTGAGGAATCCGCCCCCCAGGCCCTGCGCGTCCTCGTGGACAACGAGCCCGCGCGGGAAAACGTCTCCCGCTTCCTGGCCAGCCAGGGATACGCCGTCCAGGCCGAGCCCGTGGCGGGCGGTTTCGCCGTGGCGGCCCGCCGCGCGACGGACGCCCCGGCCGCAACCCCGGCACCCATGCAGGCCGCTCCGGCCGAGACCGAGGCCCGCGTGACGGTGTTCATCACCGCCGACACCATCGGCCGGGGCGACGACGGTCTCGGCGGCCGCCTCATGCTCAACTTCCTGGCCACCCTGCCCGAACTGGGCCATGAGCTCTGGCGCGTGGTGCTGGTCAACGGCGGGGTGCGGCTGGCGGCCGAGGGCCACGCCTGCCTGGAGAAACTCCAGGCCCTGGAGGCCGCCGGGACCACGATCCTGGTCTGCGGAACCTGCCTGGAGCACTACGGCCTGCTGGAAAAACGGCGCGCGGGCCAGACCACGAACATGCTCGACGTGGTCACCAGCCTACAGCTTGCCAGCAAGGTCATTCACGTCTAACACTGCACCCGTCGCGGCAACCGCCGCGCGGGAGATCGCATGGATTCCGGCGGCAACGCCATCCGACTGAACAAATTCCTGGCCCAGTGCGGGGTCGCCTCGCGCCGGGGCGCGGACGAGCTCATCCTGTCCGGGGCCGTGAGCGTCAACGGCGCGGTGGTGGCCGAAGCCGGGTCCCGGGTGGATCCGGCGCGCGACGTGGTGGCCGTGCACGGCCGCCCGGTGGCCGCGCCCGTGGCCGACGCCCCCCTGACCCTGGCCCTGCACAAACCCGTGCAGGTGGTGACCACGGTGCGCGATCCCCAGGGCCGCCGCACGGTCCTGGACTTCCTGCCCCCCGACATCCGCGCCCAACGCCCCTTTCCCGTGGGACGTCTGGACTTCCTCTCCGAGGGCCTGCTCCTGCTGACCACCGACGGCGAACTCTGCAATCGCCTGACCCATCCCCGCCACCACGTGCACAAGACCTACCGCGTTCGTGTGCGCGGCCAGGCGCCGAAAGCGGCCCTGGACCTCATGCGCGGGGGCATGACCCTGGAGGAAGGCGAACGCTTGGCCCCGGTGGAGACCCGCGTGCTCTCCGAGAGCCGGGGCGAAACCCTGTTGGAGATGACCCTGATTCAGGGCGTGAACCGCCAGATCCGACGCATGTGCCGCGACCTGGGGCTCGGCGTGCTGCAGCTGACGCGCGTGGCCCAGGGTCCGGTGCGCCTGGGCGACCTCAAGCCCGGGGCCTGGCGCAGGCTGAGCGCGGAGGAAGACACGGCCCTGCGGCGGGCCGTGGGACTCGCCGGATGAAATGAAGCGGCCCGGGTTTCCCCGGGCCGTCTCGTCACTGCTGCTTGGTGTTGTCCAGGATGGTCACGCCCTTGGGCGGCGTGAAGCTGAAGGCGTCGGCCGGGTGCTTGTAGCCCTGCTGAAAATTCTTCAGGGCCACCAGGTTGCCGTTGCCGTAGAAATCCACAATGAAGACCCGCTTCACGGTGCCCTCGTCGTCCACCCAGAGATAGGCCAGGACCAGGCCGGGCTCGGGCTCCTTGGGGACGAGCTTGACCTTGTTCAGGCCCTGGTCCTCGCCCTGCATGACGACCTTGAAGTCTTCCTTGAGGTTCGCCTGGCCGGAGAGGAACCGGATCATGGTCTTGGAGGTGAAGGCCTGGTCCGCGCGGTAGCGGATGACCTGGCTTTCGCTCTCGATGTAGTCCCAGACCGACTCCTTGCCCACCACGAGAAGCTGCTTCTCGGGGGTCAGGGTCTCCCAGCGGACCAGGCCGGGGTTCTGGAAGCCCATGACGCCGGTGCGCTTCTCCACCTCGCGGGTGGCGGCGTTGGTCAGTTCCTGGTCGAAGTCCGCCTGGAAGGACTTGAGCGCCTCATAGCGCTTCTGCACCTTGTCCGGCAGGTCCTGGGCAAGGGCCGCGCCGGTCCAGAGCAGGACCAGGGCGGCGCAGGCGATGACGCGAAAGGTTTTCATAGCAAGGACTCCTTTTCAATCCCGGAGGCATGGGGTACACCCAAGTCGCCCTGAACGCAAGGAGGACCCATGAAGGCCCCGGCCATATCCCAACTGGAACGCCGCATGATCGAAGCCGAAATCATGGACCGGATGCGCGCCGAACTGGCCGCCGAGCTGGGCGAGGAACGCGCCCTGGCCCTTCTGCGCCGCGCCTCCCAGGCGGCCGCCCGCGACGCCGGGGCGGCATTCGCCCGCACGGCTCCCGGCGGTCCCTCCCTGGTCCACTTTCAAAGCATACTGGAGCGCTGGCGCGAGGGCAACGCCCTGGACATCGAGGACGTGCGGCTCGACGGCGACGAACTGACCTTCTCCATCACGCGTTGCGAGTACGTGGCCGCCTACCGCGCCATGGGGCTGACCACGGCCATGACCGACGCGGTGTCCTGCTGCCGGGACTTCGGGTTCATTCAGGGCTATTCGCCCCGGTTGTCGCTGGAGCGCGAGGAAACCATCGCGGCCGGGCGCCCCGCCTGCCGCTTCCGTTTCGTCTGGAAGGACTAGTCCTTGCGGATCACGGTCCGGGGCTTGGCCCCGTCCTGGGGTCCGAGCAGGCCCTCGCGCTCCATCTGTTCGATGAAGCGGGCCGCGCGGTTGAAACCGATGCGGAAGCGGCGCTGAATGAGCGAGATGGAGGCCTTGCCCTGGGAGATGACGAACTCCTTGGCCTCCAGATAGTGCGGGTCGTCGGCCATGCCGTTGTCGCCGCCCTCCCCATTCTCGCCCTCCACCCCGGCCTCCTTCTTCCAGTCCGCGAAATCCACCGCGAACTCGGCCTTGGGGCAGCTCTCCTTCCAGAAGTCCACCACGGCCTGGCACTCGGCCTCGTCCACGAAGGCCCCGTGCATGCGCTTGAGCTTGGAGCCGCTGGGCTTGAAGAGCATGTCGCCGCGTCCCAGCAGGCGTTCCGAGCCCACGGTGTCCAGGATGGTCCGCGAGTCGTGCTTGGACGTGACCTGGAAGGAGATGCGCGTGGGGAAGTTGGCCTTGATCAGGCCCGTGACCACGTCCACGCTGGGCCGCTGGGTGGCCAGGATCATGTGGATGCCCGCGGCGCGGGCCAGCTGGGCCAGGCGCACGATGCTCATCTCCACGTCCTTGGCCGCGGTCATCATCAGGTCGGCCAACTCGTCGATGATGATCACGAGATAGGGCATGGCCGCCAGGTCCGCCAGCTCCTCGGAACGGGCGTCGCCCAGGTCCGAAAGCTTCTGGTTGTATCCCTCGATGTTGCGCGCGCCCAGCCGGGCCATGCACTCGTAGCGGCGGTCCATCTCGAAGGTGGCCCACTCCAGGGCGCTCTTGGCCAGGGCCATGTCCGTGACCACCGGGTGCACGAGGTGGGGCATGTCCGAATAGAGGGCAAGCTCGATGCGCTTGGGGTCCACCAGGAGGAAGCGCACCTGCTCGGGCGTGGCCTTGTAGAGGATGGAGAGCAGGATGCCGTTGAGGCAGACGCTCTTGCCCGCGCCCGTGGCTCCGGCCACCAGGAGGTGCGGCATCTTGGCCAGGTCCGCCACCTGGGGCTGGCCCTGGATGTCCTTGCCCAGGGCGATGGTCAGGGGCGAGGCCGCGTCGCGGAACGCGGACGACTCCAGGATTTCCCGCAGATACACGGTCTGGCGCTTGGGATTGGGAATCTCCACGCCCACCGAGTCCTTGCCTGGGATGGGGGCCTCGATGCGCACGGCCGTGGCCTTGAGGGCCAGGGCGATGTCGTCGGAGAGCGCGGCGATGCGGCTGATCTTCACGCCCGGGGCGGGCTTGTACTCGAACATGGTGACCACGGGGCCGGGCACCACCTGCTGGATCTCGCCCTGGACGTTGAAGTTGGCCAGGCACTCGCCCAACTGCTTGGCCTGGGCCTGGAGCACCTTGGGATCGGCCCCCTCCTGGACCTTGGGCGGCACGGCCAGGAGATCCAGTCCGGGGAAGGCCGGGATCCCGTTCTTCGCGGCTTTGGGCCGCGCGGGCTTGGCCGGTTTGGGCTTCGGCTTGGGCTCGGCGTCGAAGGGACGCAGGACGGGCTCCTCTTCCAACTCCTCCAACAACGGCAACGGCGCGGGCTCGTCCTCCGGTTCGTCTTCCTGCTCCCGCTCGGGCTCCGGGGCGCGGCGCGGCGCGGCCGTGCGGCTCAGCCGCACGGCGTTGCGCCTGGCCTCACGCTCGCGGCGCTCGTGCCGCCGGGCCAGCCAGTCGGTCGCCAGGCCGCGCAGACGCTTGCCCATGGACTCCCAGGACAGGCCCAGAAGCAGCTGCAGGCCCGCCAGGCTGACGAAGAGCCAGAACAGGAAGGAACCGGCCGGCCGGAGGTAGGAGCTGGTCCAGCGGATGAGGATGTTGCCCACGAAGCCGCCGCCGCTGACCCCGCCGGAGGCGGCATGGGCGTCGAAGAACCAGGGGTGGTGCGACCAGGCCATGAGACAGAGCCAAAGGCAGAAGAAGCCGGTCCAGCGCCACCAGGCCATGCGCAGGCCGCCCAGGAAGCGGCACAGGCCCAGGTAGAGGAAGTAGAACGGGCAGACGTACGCGCCCCGCCCGAAGAGATCGATGAGCAGACCCACGAAGTAGGAACCGGCGGCCCCGGCGAGGTTCCTGATCTTCCAGCCCCGGGTCACGGCCTGATTGAAGGTCGGGTCCCCGGGGTCGAAGGAAAACACGGCGAGGAACAGGAACGCGGCCAAAAAGAGATAGGCCAGGCCCACAAGTTCCCGTCTCACATTCATGCGCTGTGCGTCTCCTTGCGCGGACGAAAAGAGGCCGCGCGAGCCCGAGGGCCCCGCGACCTCTTCACGCGCCGGGCTCGCGCTCCGGTTCTCGTCTGATCCGCCGGACTAGGCCCGGCTGATGTATTCGCCGCTGCGGGTGTCAACCTTGATGGAATCGCCCGTGTTCACGAACAGCGGCACGTTGACCGCGAGGCCGGTCTCCATCTTGGCGGGCTTGGTGGCGCCGCTCACGCGGTCGCCCTGGAGCCCGGGCTCGGTCTCCACCACCTTGAGGATCACGGCGGCGGGCACCTGCAGCTCCATGAACGAACCGTTGTACAGGAGCACCTGGACCTTGTCGCCCTCCTTCACATAGCCGCCGTTCTCCCCGACCTTGTCGGCGGAGACGTGCACCTGCTCGAAGGATTCCAGGTCCATGAACACGTAGTCCTGGCCGTCCCGGTAGAGATACTGCATCTCCTGGGTGGCCATGTCGGCCCGGCCCACCTTCTCGCCGGAGCGGAAGGTCTTGTCCTCCACGCGGCCGGTGAGCATGTTGCGCAGCCTCGTGCGCACCATGGCCCCGCCCTTGCCCGGCTTGAAGTGCTCGGACTCGATGATCTCGTAAGGTTTGCCGTCGATCTCGATCTTCAGACCGCGACGAAAATCCGTGGTCGAATACATTCTCGGTACACCTTCAGGGGTTGAAGTCCCGGACCAGCCCGGGGGTCATCCTTTACCGCGCAGGCGCAGCCAGAGCGCCTGGACCGCCATCCCATAACCGAGAATGCCGAAACCGGCAATGACTCCGATGGAGTGCCGTCCGACGAAGCTTCGCTGGCGCAGGGGCTCGTCCGTGCGCGCGGCCAGGTTCGAGAGATGCACCTCCACGCAGGGAATCTTGACCCAGGCCAGGCAGTCGCCCAGGGCCAGGCTGGTGTGGGTGTAGGCCCCGGCGTTGACCACCAGGCCGTCCACCTTGTCCTCCCAGGCCTTGGCCAGGCGGTCCACGATGCCGCCCTCGGAATTGGACTGGAAGTAATCCAGGACCACGTCGTCCGCTTCCTTGCCGAGCAGATCCCGCACGATGCCGGGCACCGCGTCCATGCCTTCCGAACCGTAGATTTCCGGCTGGCGCACGCCCAGGTGTCCCAGGTTGGGCCCGTTGACCACCAGGATGCGCAATTTCTTCTTGGCCATCGATCCTCCGCCGCGCTTGACGCAACGGCCGTTTCACGCCACATTCCAGGCGTCGGCAGGTCCGTCCGCCGCCCTACTCCTTATGAACCGAACCCTCACGATAGTCAAAACCGCCTTCCAGGCCGACCAGATGGGCGGCATATCCTTGCCCCAGGTGGCCCTCGCCGGGCGCTCCAACGTGGGCAAGTCCTCGCTGATCAACTGCCTGGCCGGACGCCGCCAGTTGGCCAAGACCAGCGCCACGCCGGGCAAGACCCGCAGCCTCAACTTCTACGAGGTCGCGCCCCTGGCCTACTGCCTCGTGGACCTGCCCGGCTACGGCTACGCCCGCTGCTCCAAGGCCGAGCGCGACAAGTGGGCCGAACTCATCGGCCTCTATCTGCGCGGCAACGACCTGTTGCGCGGCGTGGCCGTGCTCCTGGACTGCCGCCTGGAGCCGCAGCAGAACGACCTGACCCTCACGGGCTATCTCCAGCACCTGCGCCTGCCCATCATGGCCGTGCTGACCAAGGCCGACAAGTGCTCCCAGAAGGAGCGCGCCCAGCGCCAGCGCCAGTGGGGCGACCTGCTCGGCGGCGGCGAACCGCCCCTGGTCTTCTCGTCCAAGACCGGCCTGGGCCGCGAGGCCCTCTGGCGGCGGCTGGACGCCCTCGCGGGCGTCAACGGCGCAGACGCCGCCGCAACGGCTCCAGGCGAGCCCTGATCTCCTTCTCCAGGCGGGGGCAGGAAATCCAGACCAGCCGCCCTCCGGCCGCCAGCGCGAACAGAATGTTGCCGAGCCAGGCCCCCACGAACGGCGGCAAAAGGCCCTTGTCGCCCGCGGTGACGCCCACGGTGTGCACGCCGTACTGGACGAAGACCAAGGCCAGCGCCAAGCCGAGGTTCAGGTAGAGATTCTCGGACCAGCTGGTCAGGGCCAGGGCCAGCAAGGCCATGACCGCGATGGAGAAGGCGTAGGAAAAACGGCTGTGCAGGGCCGTGCGCAGCCGTTCCACGTTGGAGCCGGATTCGCGCAATTCGTCGATGGTCTTGGAGAGCCGCCAGATGGGCAGCAGGGTCTGGCTCTCGCCCTGGTCCACCGCCGCAAAGGCCTTCAATTCCTGGTGCAGGGGCAGGGACATGCCCTCCTCTTCGGAGGACTGGAAGCTGGACGTGTCCAGGACCGTGACCCCGCTCAGGCGCCAGTCGTCGCTCCTGGTCACAGCCCCCTTGGCGGAAATGATGCGCACGAGGCGCTGGCTCTCGGGATCGAACTCGTAGATCGTGATCCCGCTGGCCTGGTTGCGGGCCGCGTTCCCCTCGTCCACGTCCACGATGTAGACGCCGTCCCGAAACCAGAGGTTCTTCAGGGTCAGCTTGTCCATCTGGCGCTTGCGCACGTCCTCCTTCCATATCCGGCTGGCCTCGCGCTCGCCGTAGACGCCCAAGACCTGGGAGAAGCCGAGCTGCACCAGACTCCAGATCACGGCGTAGATCACGAAGAAGCGCACGAACCAGGACGGCGACACGCCTCCGGCGCGCAGGGCCATGAGTTCCCGGCTGCGCGCCAAGAGCCCCAGCTGGACCACCAGGGCCAGCAGGAACACGGCGGGCAGGATCTGGGAGAGGATCACCGGCAGCTTGACCGCGAAATAGGTCAAGATGGAGCCCAGGCCCAGACCGGCGGACACGAAGTCGTCCACCCGGTCGAAGAGGTCGGAGAGCAGATAGATGCCCGTGCCCGCGCAGAGGCACATGAGGACCAGGAAGAGATTCTGCCGGGCCAAGTGGCGGCCCAGGACCCCGAAGGCGCGGCCGGTCACGCCGTCCTCCGGCGCAGACGCAGGTGGGCCAGGCGCTCCACCAGCTGTCCGGCGCGTTCATGCTGGGCCAGCCAGAGGAAGCCGCCGCCCACGCCGAGGAACAAGAGGTTGGGGCTCCAGAGGGCCAGGACCGGCGGCAGGGTGCCGGCCTCGGCCAGGCTCACGCCCAGTGAGAACAGGGAATAGTAGACCAGGAACAGGCCCAGGGAGAGGACCAAGCCATATTGGCTCTTGAGTCCCCGGAACACGCAGGCCGTGGGCAGGGCGAACAGGCCGAGAACAAGACAGGCCAAGGGCAGGGCCAGACGCTTATGCAGCTCGACTTCCACCTTCTTGCGCGGAAAACGCGCCGCTTCGGGAGAATCGGGCGGAGCGCTCCGCAGGGCCAGGAGTCTGGCGAAGGACATCTCGCTGGGCCGACTGTCGTTCGCGCTCATGCCCCCCAACAATGACGCCAGGGGCAGGCGCAGGGAATAGGCCCCGAAGTGCAGGATGTCGAGATGCTGGCCCGCGAGGCGGAAGATGCGTCCGTTCTTGAAGTCGACCGCCAGGCGGCCCTCCTCGGACTCGGTGCGGATGGTCGCCTCCGGGGCCACGATGGCCACGGTCACGTCCTTGCGCGTCTTGTCCTGCACAAAGACGAACTTGAGCCGCCCGGTATCGTTGTCCACCTGATGGGCGTAGAACGTGAGCCCCATGAAGTCCCGGTTGAAGGTGCCCGCCTGCAGGGCCAGCCGGGTGCGGGTCTGCACGAAGTCCACCAAGGTGTGCCGGAAGTTGTCCATGCCCCAGGACAAGCCCCAGAAGGAGCACGCCAGGCCGAGGCAGGCGCAGACCAGGCCGAAGGCCAGGGGCGCGGGCAGAAGCTGGTACAGGCTCACGCCGCCGGCCTTGAGCGCGGTCAGCTCCTTGTCCGTGCTCATGCGCAAAAAGGTCAGGAAGACCGAAAGCATGCAGGCGATGGGCAGAAGCAGGACCAGGAAGAACGGCGTGAGATAGAGGAAGATGAGCGCCAGGTCGAGCACGCCCAGGCTCTGGCCCAGGAGCATCTCGCGCAGCTGGAGCAGGCGGCCGATGAGAATGAGGCCGAGCAGGCAGCCCACGGCCAGGCCGAAGATCGCCAGCAGCTCCTTGAAAATGTGGCGATGCAGCAGCTTCAGCAAGCGTCCGGCCGGGGGTTGGGATGTTCCTTGAAGAAACGGTTCAGGAAGTCCTCGTCCGCTGGACCGAGGTTGAAGCGCTGTCCGGCCTCCTCGATGAGCCGGGCGGGCTTGGCCTCGGGACGCTCGCGCATCTGGTCGCAGATCCAGGCGATGGCCTTCTTGGCCAGTTCGCTTTGAGGCATCACGGTGGTCATTGCGGCTCCTTGTCCCGCGGTCGCCGGGAACGTCCAGGAGATACACCAGCCTCCCGGCCCTGGCAACTTGCCAATCCCCGCGCCTTCCTATAGCCAGGGGCAGCGGCGAACGCCGCGAAAGGAGCATGACGCAATGGCGCCCTGGTACATCGCCGCAGCCCTGGGACTGCTGGAGGGCCTGACGGAATTCCTGCCCGTGTCCAGCACCGGGCATCTCATCCTGGCCGGACACCTGATGAACTTCACCGGCCCCAAGGCCGACACCTTCGACATCGCCATCCAGCTGGGGGCCATCCTGGCCGTGGTCGTGCTCTACCGCGACCGTTTCTGGGGCCTGGTCCGGCCCCATCCCCTGCGCCGCTTTTCCGGCAAGCGCGGCATCCTGCTCCTGTTCCTGACCACCCTGCCCGCCCTGGTCTTCGGCTTCCTGACCCACGGGCTCATCAAGCGCTACCTGTTCGGGCCCATGACCGTGGCCCTGGCCCTGTTCGCCGGGGCCCTGTTCATCCTGGCCGTGGAGTTGCGCCGCCGCAGGCCCAAGACCTACGCCTTGGACGAGATCGGCCCGGGCCTGGCCCTGGGCATCGGCCTGTTCCAGTGCCTGGCCCTCTGGCCCGGCTTCTCCCGCGCCGGGGCCACGATCATGGGGGCCATGATCCTGGGCGCGGAGCGCAAGACCGCCGCCGAGTACTCCTTCCTGGCCGCCGTGCCGGTCATGTGCGCGGCCGTGGGCTACGACCTGCTCAAGAACTGGCGGCTGTTCGAGTCCGGGGACATGGTCTTCCTGGCCATCGGCTTCGCCGTGTCCTTCGTCTCGGCCTGGGCCGCGGTGAAGACCTTCATCGGCATGCTCTCGCGCTTCACCCTGCGGCCCTTCGCCTGGTACCGGCTGGCCCTGGCCCCGCTGGTCTGGCTGTTCTGGAAGCCCTGATCGGACTCGCGGGAAGGGCGCAAAAAGACCTTGCCAAGCAGGCGAGGAATGGATATACAGCGTTTCCCGCTTCGGCGGGACACCGTGGCGAGGTAGCTCAGGTGGTTAGAGCATGCGGCTCATATCCGCAGTGTCGGAGGTTCAAGTCCTCTCCTCGCTACCACGAAGAACAAGGCCCCGGATTCCGGGGCCTTTTCTTTTGCCCGCGTCCTTGCCGCGCGGCCCTGTTCCCTGATACCGACGGGAATCAACCCCTCGCGGAGGTGCCCATGCGACGCTCCAGCCTGACCGCCCTCGTCGTGCTCCTGCTCCTGGCCTGCCCGTTCGCGGCCTCGGCCGCCGACCCGCTGGCCGGGGAATGGACCATCAGCGGCCGCGATCCCGGCGCGCCGGAAGGCGTCTCGGAATACGAGGGCCGGGCCCGGCTGACCCGCGAGGGCGAGGGCTACCGCTTCGAGGCCGAGGTGGACGGCTCCACCTACCGGGGCGTGGGGCTCTTCGACGCGGCCGCCGGGGTGTTCAGCCTGGCCTTCCAGTGCCGGGAGGACCAGGAGATCGGCCTGTCGCAGTACCGGCTGAACAAGGGCGTGCTGGAGGGCCGCTGGGCCACGCTCTCGGCCCCCGGCGAGGTGGGACTGGAGACCTGGCGCAAGGTCCGCTGACGCCGGAATCCCTTGCCAAGCGACGCATCGGCCTTATATGTATTCCTGACGTTCTTTGACATGGGGGCGCACTGGTTTCGACGGGGATGGTTGAAGCCGGAATTGCAGGTCGAGGTTGGTCGATGGCCTCGTAAAAATCGACCACGCACACAAGTGCCAACGACTACGACTACGCCATGGCCGCCTAATAAGCAGTCAAGGCAGGTCTCCAATGAGAGACCCGTTTCCCCGGCCGACGCCTGGTAGGCCGAAGGAAACGCCGACGCTCCGGGCTGGCGGAATCCGGTTGTTCATCCCGGTGACCGCGAGAACTCTGATGAACTGGCCCGAGGGCCGCCCGGACAGGGGCAATCCCAAGGGCGAGAACTTCAAACCTGTCCTAAACCTGTAGACGTTTCGTGCTGAGCGTTCTCGGACGGGGGTTCGATTCCCCCCGCCTCCACCATTGTCAATCTTATCGAGTTTCAGCAATTCCAGAATTTGCAGATTTTTAAAGAGGCTACCTCGGATATAATGTCCAAGGTAGCCTCTTTTGCGTCCGTTGACAGCCCGATCGCCCTGCCTCGCCGTTACCTAGCCCTCAAACGGGCCAAATTTACCGTTTCACTATACCGATGCGCTTCACGGCGAAGGCGAAGGGATTTCTATAGGGGAGGGATGGGCAACCATTCCTCCCAATTTTTTGCGGCTGGGAGGTGGGGTGACAGATGCTAAGGTCAGTCTACCTTCAAATAGTAGCTAGAACAGCGCGGAGATCAGTCAGGAATTTCATGAAACTGGGAGTCAAGATGTTAGACAAAGTAACATGCTGGTCATTAATCAGTGCGACCATTGACTCCGTGCTAGACATGGTATGGTGTGGGTAGCGAGCTTCGATTTCATTTTCAAGTTGACCCTTGAGGGGAACAGCAGCCTTGGAGTTAGGGCTACGTGCCTCAAGAGCAATGGCTTGAGAAGCGTTCAGTTGCAAGCAGCCAGAGATTAGCCAGGATTCACCTATTGGCTTCGCAAGCATCGCCACACCATGCGGGAACTTCTCTTGAGCGAACCCTCGCACTATCGAATCATACTTAGTCTGCCATTCACCCTTAGGGCTCGAATTCGACCCGTCGCTATCTCGATAAAGGATAGCAATAACCCTTGGAGGAGCTTCACCCTGCGATGTTAATGACTCCACGATTTCAGTAGCAACGATTGATAGTGCCCTCGCATTGTACTCGAAATAGACAGAGCCCTTCTGGCTCTTAAAACCAGGAAAACGTATCGAACCACGTTTTTTTTGCTTCCATTTCTGAGACAAGTAAGACCTTGAAACAACGTAAAACGACTCATTATCTATCGGAGAGTAGAATATCTCTGCCTCAACAATATCGTCAATCAGCAAAGCGAATGGACCCAATGCAAGAAGATCGCCCGCGCAGTAGTTGCGAAAAGCATTACAAATTCCAATGTCTGTTGGTCCCTCACCGCTTGCAACAACAATCATTTTGGTTCGCCTCCCTGCTGATCAGAGGCGAGCAGTTCAGAAATTGGCGTATCAGCATACACTTCACCAGGGCCCAAGAAGTCCAATTTTGCATTTGTCTTTTGGTAATCAAAGTAGCGAGTTGATTGTGTTGCCCCATTAGCCCTGTAAAGCAAAAATACACTCTCCCTTGCAATGTCATCCGGAAGGTAGTTCAGAATCATGGGACTATGTGTTGTAATAAAAACCTGGGCGTTCGTTTGTTTAACCAGGTATTCCATGAGCCTTGAAACAAGCTCTGGGTTAATCCCATTCTCTATTTCGTCAAACAGCAGAACGCTACAGTCAGAAATTGTTAATGCGATGATCGCAAGAAGCCGCAATAAGCCATCATTAATGTGCATTTCGTCAACTTCAAGTATGCCATCTGTCTCGCCAAGATTCTCACGGAAGTGTATCTTCTTCCATCCATACTTCTTCGATTGAACCCAGTAGTTCAACAGTGAAGGGTAAAACTCCCTAATGATACCTTGGAGTTCTTCCTTGCGGTCTAATGAAAACTTATAAAGAGTTGGGGCAAGCCTTTCTCCTCCCAATCCGATCTCGCCATCGCGCGCTGCCTTTCGGATTTGGTGTGGAGATAAAAGATCAAGAGATTTGATTCCGTTCACCGCGTTGATAAGAGCTACAATCTCTTGCGAATCAGAATACTGTGACTCCTTCATCTGGGAAAGAATAGAGCCCTCGTAGTTATATGTTATCGATTCGTAAGTGCTATCTTTCAAAAAGAACAACTTACACTTTGCATCCTTTACCTCTAACAACGGAACATTTCCAACTGACACCCTCTCAAAGACGCACTTCATCTTGACAGCACTGAAATTGGCTTCCCACAGGATTGAGTGCCCATTGTGTTCTATGACTAATTTAAACTGTACAACCTTGGAGGCAAGAAATGAATTCCTGTATTTTATGTCTTTGATCTTCCATTCGCGCCGCTGAAGCCATTGGCGAATGCTGCCAGACATTACCGCTCGGAGAAAATCAAAGGCTTGTAGGAGGGTTGATTTCCCAGCACCATTCATGCCGACAAGACAAACAAAGTTCGGTAACCCATGCGCGGCCACGTTCTCGGGGCCTTTTGGGGGCAGGGAAAACCGTACCAGCGATTTAAAGTTATGGAATTCAACACTTCTAATCATCTTCTCAGTCCTCCAAATCCCGCTGCCTAAAACTCAAGCTACAGCGAGCTTAGGGCATTTCTCCCCATTCCATACGGCCTTGTCTCGATGGGTGGCTCCCTAAATGTCCGGCTGGCGGAAACTACAGAGAAAGTGGGCTCCACAATTCTAATCCATTTCGGGAGTCTTTGGCTAAAGCTCTTTCAAACCCATCTGAGGATTTGTACATGAGGACTTTGAAGAAGGGAAGCCGCGAGAGTTGAGCCCAAAAACGGGTGGAGCGCCTAGGCGTGGCAGTCTACGCATATAACGATGAGCGAGAAATCACGACAAGTTATAAGTTTGGCCTAGTTGAGTATTGCTATCCACTCTACCACTGAATGAGTCAAAACCTCTCTCCCACTATTGGCAATTCGGATTAGGGTGGGTCAGAATGCAGCCCTGCACCAAACCGTACAACAAAGCGGATAACCTCAAATTAATGCACAAAAATATACTATTATGCCACATAGTTAAGCAATATTTTCGATTAACTCCGCCCCCATTGTCAAATCATTCCATGTTCCTTCACGAACGCCGACCGCCCTCACGGGCGGCAGACCTGGCAGGGCCGGTATCCGGCCTTGATCGCCGCCTCGCGGCTCGGGAACTCGGCGACGCAGTTCTTGCAATCATAGTAGCGGCAGCCCGGCCGATGGAACACCCCGCTCTTCACGTTCCCGTGATAGACGGCACCGGCGGCCTTGGCGGCCAGCATCCCCGCCGAGGCGTCGATCGGGAACGCACTCCTGGAAATCCCGCTCGTCCGTGAGGGCGCTTCCGTCTCAACGAAGACGGCGGAAATGCCCGCCGAAGCCGTGTTGTCCGGCATGGACAGGGCCCTTCCCGGCCCGCCGGTCAGGCAGGTCGCGACACAGGACAACAAAAGAACCAGAGCACAAACCCACGGCCGCATCTTCCGTCGCGCAGCGCCCATGCCCGTTCCCCACGTCTCCGTTGTTCATCGGAATGAGGGCCGGGCGGCGCCGGGACCTCGCCGCCAATCCCCGCTCCGCCCGGCCCCATGCCGTAATATCCTCATTTCACGCCGCCGCTCAGGCCCGATACTCCGCCGCCAGTTCGTCCAGAAGGCGATGAAACGCCTCGTGGACGCCGGAGCCGATGCGCTCGCGCTCCAACTGCTCGAAACGCAGGTGCAGGTCCTCCACGGCCCCGGGGCTGAGCACCTTTTCCGCCAGGGGGAAGAGCACCTCGTTCTCCTTGGCGATGTGCTGGGCGAGCAGGCCGCAGTAGTCGAGCATCGCGGCGCGCAGGTCCTGGTAGCCCTCGCCGTCCGGCGTCCCCAGGCGCGCCGCCGCCTCGACCATGTTGCGGATGTGTTCCCGGCCCAGGGTGTGCTCGTAGAGCATGACGCCGATGGGGCCGCCCTCGTGCGGAATGCCCGCCCGCTCCAGTTCCGGGAAAAAAATGTCCTCTTCCTTGCCGTGGTGGCACTGGTCCGCGAAAACCCGGAGAAAATCGATGACGGATTCCACGTGTTCGTTGGGAATCTTCCGGCCGTGCTCGATCCTCGCGGCCATGACCCGCAAGATTCCCAACATCCGGAGAATGCCCTCGTGTTCCGCGCGCAGATCATCCACGGCATTCATGGTCGGCCTCCTTATCTGGGGTTCTGCGCCCATTATGCCCCATCAGTCCCGATGTGTACAGGTTGCATGAATAAAAAACGTCCAGCCGGTTGCCGAAGATAAAAAAGGACCGCGCA